>NZ_JASHKU010000002.1:169939-605113 GCF_030056875.1 Rhodococcus sp. IEGM 1351
CCGCCCCCGCCCCCCCC
This sequence comes from Rhodococcus sp. IEGM 1351, assembly GCF_030056875.1. Taxonomy (NCBI): domain Bacteria; kingdom Bacillati; phylum Actinomycetota; class Actinomycetes; order Mycobacteriales; family Nocardiaceae; genus Rhodococcus; species Rhodococcus sp. IEGM 1351. The sequence continues at coordinate 169,957 of NZ_JASHKU010000002.1, forward strand.
CCCCCCGGCCCCCCGCCCCCCCCCGCACACGCCTGGGGGGGGGGGCAACCCCCCCCCCCCCCGCCACTGTGCTGCCGAGCGGGTCGAACTACTCCTGCTCGAATCTCTTCTTGAAGCGGTCTTCCATTCGCGACGAGAATCCGCCACTCTTGCGCCCGCCTCGGGGCTTACCGCGATCGGCACGGCCGGTCTCACCTTGCGTGGTCGAGCCACCACGTGAGGACTGTCCGGACTTGCTCTTTCCTCCACCCCACAGGAGGAGGACTCCGGCACCGAACATGACGATGAAGCCGATCAGGCTGATGACGGGAAAACCGCCCGGCTTGATCGGAAGGGCGACGCCGGCAATGAGCAGGACCAGCCCCAGAACGAACAGGGCCACCGCCTGCAATCGACGACGACTCGATGCCGCACGCATGCGACCGCCTCGCACAGTGGAGGCGAACTTGGGATCCTCGGCGTAGAGAGCGCTCTCGATCTGGTCGAGCATGCGCTGCTCGTGCTCGGAGAGTGGCACGGTACCTCCCCCGGCACTGGAGTGTTGGCCACCGCCTCACGGTGCGAGACGGTGGGTAACCGACTTTGGCGGCTACCTAGATTTAATAATACGAGCAGTTCGATCCCCGTACCACCTACTCCACGTACGAGTTCGACACCAACCTTACGGACTCCCGCACCGAACCCCGTTCGGGGCACTGCAATGTCGCGGACGCCTCACCGTTTTCCGGCCGTTTGCGGCCCACAGCCCGGTCTACGACGCCCGCAAATCGAGACCTGCGCCACGTCCGATGTGATCTTCGACGTGCTGGAGAAAGCGTCCGACCTCGACAAAGAACTCGTCCGCCTCGAGATCGGTGAGGGTACGCGACATTCCTGCCTCGATCGCGGCGCGGGTGGCCGAGTGCCCGGCGAAGTAGTCGGCCCAGTTCACGAATTCCGGCGCCGCGGCGGCCATGAGAACCCAGGCGTTACGCGTTCGTGTCCGTCTGCTCCCCGCCGCAGGCCCCTCGACGGCGGCCAGCACTGCGCCCGCGCCGCGGAGCGCGGCCAGATACGCACTGTGGAATCGATCCGCCGGCCCACCGGCCCCCACCGATTGGGCGAGGAGCGCGTCGGCGCGATCGAGCAGCGTCGAACCCCGCCTGGAGCCCGGGTTGCGTATGTCACCCGGTCGGCGCGAGTTCCCAGAGGCCGGTCCCGTGACCGGGTTCGTCATCACTTCGAACACCTCCAAAACCCCGGTGCAACCACCCCGCCGGGCGTAGTCGGTTCGTGAGTTCGGGGGCCGGCGATGCTCGCTTCCCTCGAGCATCGCCGGATCCCCGCTATCGAACATCCGTTCGACCTATTCAATATAGCTGGACCCACCGACACGTCGTCAAGAGAAAGGTGAGACCGGTCGACACGAACGCTGACCAGACTCCACTCGTGGTCGAACTCACGGCCACCGAGTTCCGCGACCGCCTGCACGAGGCGCTGTCGATCTACGTCGCCGCCATGGGCTATCCCCACGGCACCGAATACCACCGGGCGCCGATGTGGAACGAGCACCTGCAGCGATCGGGGTGGCGTGGCGTCGGCGCGCTCGTCCCGGCCGGTGACGGATCCGCCGACACCGCGGCCGCCCGTCTCGTCGCCGTCGCCTACGGCTACCGCGGGGCACCCGAACAGTGGTGGCATCAGCAGGTCCGTTCCGGTCTGCGCCACACCGGGTGGACCCGGGACCAGATCGACGTGATCCTCGGCAACTACTTCGAACTCACCGAACTCCACGTCCACCCGGACGCCCAGGGACATCGGCTCGGCGAGACCCTGCTCCTCCGCCTCCTCGACCACAGGCCCGAACGCGGCGTGCTGCTCTCCACCCCGGAAGTGGCGGACGAGGACAACCGCGCATGGCGGCTGTATCGCCGCCTCGGCTTCAGAGATGTCCTGCGCCACTTCCGATTCGCCGGGGACAACCGGCCGTTCGCCGTACTGGGACGCGGGCTTCCCCTGTGATCGACGCGGTGGTGGTGGGATCGGGACACAACGCCCTCGTGTCGGCGTGCTACCTCGCGCGGTCCGGATGGTCGGTCGAAGTGATCGAACGCGACACCGTCATCGGTGGCGCGGTGTCCACCGTCGAACGCTTCCCCGGGTACAAGGTCGACCGCGGGTCGTCCGCGCACATCATGGTCCGTCACACGGGGATCGTCGAGGAACTCGACCTCGGCGCGCACGGCCTGCGGTACCTCGACTGCGATCCGTGGGCGTTCGCCCCCGCCCCCGCGGGGTCGGATCGGCCGGGGATCGTGTTCCGCCGCAGCCTGGACGCGACGTGCCGGTCCATCGAGGAGTCCTGCGGCGCCGCGGACGCCGACGCGTACCGCCGGTTCGTGGCGGTGTGGGGTCCGCGCAGCGCACGTGTCATGCGCGCGTTCTCGAATCCGCCGACCGGGCCCGCGCTCCTCTCGTCGTTCTGGGGGCTCGACACGGGCGGCGGCGGCAGCGACCTCTCCCGGCAGTTCCTCGGTTCCGGCGACGCGCTGCTCGACGAGTACTTCGACGACGAACGCCTCAAGGCCGCCCTCGCATGGTTCGGCGCCCAGTCCGGTCCGCCGATGTCGGAGCCGGGGACGGCGCCGATGGTCGGATTCGCCGCCCTGCTGCACACCATTCCGCCCGGCCGTGCCGTCGGCGGCAGCGGAGCCCTGACCGCCGCTCTCGCCGCGAAGCTGCGCGCCGACTCCGGGACCGTCTCGCTCGGCGACTCGGTGGTCTCGCTGAGCCGCGACGGCGACTCCTGGACGACGCGGACGGCGTCCGGACGGGAGATCCGCTCACGTGCGGTGATCGCGGGCTGTCACGTGCTGACCACGCTCGGCCTGCTCGAGCGCGGTGGGTACGACGCGCTGACCCTCGACCGGTGGCGTCGCCGGATCCGCGTGGGCCCGGGGATCGGGATGGTCGTGCGGCTGGCCACCGACGCCCTCCCCGCCTATCCGAGTGCGCCCGACGCGTCGGTCACCCACGGGCTGCAGTTGCTGGTCTCGGATCGCGCACACCTGCGGCTCGCGCACGGCGCGGCACTCGCCGGGGAACTCCCGCCGCGGCCCGCGGTGCTGGGAATGAGCTTCAGCGGCCTCGACCCCACCATCGCACCCGAGGGCAGGCACCAGGTGACCCTGTGGTCGCAGTGGCAGCCGTACCGGCTCACCGGCGGCCGGCGCTGGAGCGACCTCGCGGGACCGGAGGCCGATCGGATCGTCACGGAGATCGACGCGCTGGCACCCGGTTTCGGTGAGTCCGTCCTCGACCGGCACGTGCAGTCGCCGCAGGACCTCGAAGACGAGATGGGGTTGCTCGGCGGCAACGTCATGCACGTGGAGATGTCGCTGGACCAGATGATGATGTGGCGTCCGCTCCCCGAACTGTCCGGACACCGGGTGCCGGGGGCCGGCCGCCTGTACCTCACCGGCGCCTCGACCCATCCGGGTGGCGGGGTGTCCGGCGCGAGTGGCCGCAGCGCTGCACGCATCGCGCTCCACGACGACCGGCGGGGTCTGGGACGCCTGCGGCGCAAGCGATGACCTCCCGCCTGCCCCTGCTGCTCGCGGGCGCGGCGATCGCGGCGCAGATCGTCTACCCGCTGGTGCACGGCGGGATCCGTGACGTCGTCACCGTCCTCGTCGTCGCGCTGCTCGCCGCGGCGTCCGTCACCCACGCGGCCGCGACCCGGGGTGCCCGCTGGACGGTGGGACTGGTGCTCGTGACCGCGGGGCTCGGTCTGTGCTCCGAGATCGTCGGCACGGCCACCGGCTTCCCCTACGGCTGCTACGACTACAGCGTCGGGCGGCTCGGGCCCGCACTTGCGGGGGTGCCTCTGGTGGTGCCGTTCGCCTGGACGGCCGGGTTCTATCCGGTGTGGTGCGTGGCGTCCGTGCTCGCGCGCGGCCCGTACCGACGGCTGACGCGCATCGCACTGACGACGATCGGTGTCGTCGGCTGGGACCTGTACCTCGACCCGCAGATGGTCGCGGACGGGCAGTGGCACTGGTGTGTCACCGACGCCGGTCTGCCCGGTGTCGAACACATTCCGCTGACCAACTACGCCGGGTGGTTCGTCGTCGCCGCCGTGATGGCCGTCGCCGTGGACCGGATCGACCGTCGTCTGGACGCCGGGACCCGGCACCGTGACGGTGTCCCGATCGGGTTGTTCCTGTGGACGTGGCTCGGTTCGGCGCTGGCACACTCGGTCTTCCTCGGCGCCCTCGAGTTGCGGTACTCGGCGATCTACGGGTGGTTGGCGATGGGAATCCTGGGAGTTCCCCTGCTCGTGTCGCTGCTTCGGCCGCGCGCCCGGCGACCCCGGACCCACGACACGCACCCTCACGCCTGACACCGATCCACTCCCCTGGCACGATACGACTGTGCAGCCGCCCTCAGTTCCGACCTCCACCCGCTCGCGGAGGGCCTTGTCCCTCGCGGCCCTCGGCCTCCTTCTCGTGCCCCTCCTCGCGGGATGCCTGCGGGTTCAGGTGTCGATGGGGGTGTCCGCCGACGACCGGGTCTCCGGTCAGATCGTCGCGGCCGCCGTGCCGGCGAACGATCAGGACAAGGGCCCGCAACTCACTCCGCCCGACTCGCTGTCGGGCAAGGTGCGCGTCCAGGAGTACAAGAAGGACGGGTACGTCGGCAGCCAGGCGTTCTTCAGCGACCTCACGTTCGGCGACGTGCAACAGCTCGGCTCCATGTCGGAGCAGGCCAACGGAAGTTTTCAGATCTCGCTCAAGCGGACCGGCGACCTCGTGACCCTCGACGGGAAGGCCGATCTCGGTTCGGTACCCGCCCAAGGCACGGACGTGCAGTTCACGATTGCTTTTCCGGCGCGCGTCGCCACCACCAACGGCACCCGGGAGGGCGACTCCATCGTGTCGTGGAAACTTCCCGCCGGCGACACCTCGACGATCCGCGCCGAGGTGCGGTACTCGGACCCCAGCACCCGCAGCTTCGCGGGCTGGGCGGGCATCATGGCCGGCGTGACGCTGGGCGTCGCCGTGATCGTCGGTGCGCTGGCCTGGATGGCCCGCAACAAGGATCCGGTGATCGGCAGCGGTCGCGCACGGGACCACTCGGAGGTGTGACCTCTCCGCCGATCGAGTGGGTCGTGCGGATCGGCTCCCTGATCTCGGTTCTCGGTCTCGTCACGGCCGGCACCAACCTCGTCCGCGCCCCACGGCTCCCCACGGCGACCCGCCCGGTCACCGAACCCGTCACGGTCTGCATTCCGGCCCGGGACGAGCGTGACCGGTTGCCCGACCTGATCGGCGACCTGCGAGAGCAGCGAGGCGTCGGCGACCTGCGGGTGTTCGTCTACGACGACGCCTCCACGGACGGGACGGCCGAGGTCGCGGAGGCCGCGAGCGGCGCGGACCCCCGCTTCTCCGTGGTGCGGGGAACCGCGGAACCGCCGCCGGGCTGGGTGGGCAAACCCGCGGCCTGCCATCGGGTGAGTGAGCACGCCTTCGCGCAGGGCCGCGGTGACGGCGGGATACTCGTGTTCCTCGACGCCGACGTGCGGTTGCGTCCGGACGCCCTGACTGCCGCCTGCGCCGTGCTGCGCGAGTCCGAGGCAGCGCTGGTCTGCCCGTGGCCGTTCCAGCAGGCGGGGTCGGTGACCGAGGTCCTGGTGCAGCCGCTGCTCGCGTGGTCGTGGGCGGCGACACTGCCGATCCGCCTGGCCAACCGGTCGCGGCGCCCGTCGACGGCCGTGGCCTGCGGACAGTTCATGGTCTTCGATTCCGCCGGGTACCGCGGGGTCGGGGGCCACCGGGCCGTCGCGGACAGCGTGACCGAGGACCTCGACATCGCACGGCTGCTCCGTACGCGGGGTCGTGCGAGCACACTGGTCGTGGCCGGCCGGTCGGCGTCGTGCCGGATGTACGAGGACGCCGACGCGCTGCGCCGCGGTTACGACCGCTGGCTGTGGACGGCATTCAGCTCCCGCCTCGGCGCCGCCGCGGTGCTCGGTGCGGCAAGCGTGGCGTACCTCGTGCCGCCGGTCGCGTTCGCGGCCGGACGGGGACGCGTGCGCGGGTGGGGTGCGGTGGGGTATCTCGCCGCCACGGCGTCCCGGCTGTGCGCCCGCGCACTGGAACGTCAGGGCCGCCTCACCGCCGCCGACGTCGCCGGCGCGGTCGCGCACCCGCTGTCCGTCGCCGCGGTGACGGCCCTGACTGTGTCGTCACACCGCAATCATCGACGCGGGCGCACCCGATGGAAGGGGCGGACGCTCAGCTGACCCGAGCCGGGGTGACCGGGGTGGGATCCGCCACACCCGAACCGACCTTGTCGCCGAGCCGGGCCAGCACCTCGCTGGTGGCGCGCGCGAAGTTGAGGGTGATGAAGTGCAGGCCGGGCGCACCCTCGGCGATGAGACGTTCGCTCATCTCGGTGGCGACGTCGATGCCGATCTCGCGCACGGCGGCGCGGTTCTCCTCGGGACCGTCCCCGGCGGCCGTGGCCAGACGCTTCTCGAGGTGCGCCGGGAGACGCGACCCCGACAGTTCGAGCACGCGGCGGACCGACCGCAGCGACGTGATCGGCATGATCTCGGGGATGATCGGCTTGGCCCCCTGCTCGGGGTCGTACGCCGAAACCCGGTCGCGCAGGCGCAGGTAGTCGTCGACGTCGAAGAACATCTGGGTGATCGAGTACTCGGCGCCGGCCCGCAGCTTCGACACCAGGTACCGGGTGTCGTGCGCGAGATCGGGCGCGCGGTAGTGGCCTTCGGGGAACGATGCGACGCCGACGTGGAAGTCGCCGAGGTCGCGGACGAGCCGGACGAGGTCCTCGGCGTACTCGACGCCGTCCGGATGCTTCTCCCACTCGCCCAGCGGGTCGCCGGGCGGGTCGCCACGCAGAACCAGGATGTTGCTGATTCCGCGGTCGGCGTAGGCGCCGACCATCGACCGCAGTTCGTCGACACTGTGCGACACGGCAGTGAGGTGCGCGACCGGCAGGAGGGTGGTCTCCTCGGCGAGCTGGCCGGTGACGCGGACCGTGCGGTCCCGCGTCGACCCGCCCGCACCGTAGGTCATGGACACGAAGGCCGGACCCAGCCGCTCGAACTCCCGCACCGCACGCCACAGACGAGCCTCGGCGGCCTCGTCACGCGGCGGCGAGAACTCGACGGAAAAGGGGACCCGGCCGTCGCTGGACGACCGGATCCGGTCGACGATGGACGGAGTGCGGGTCACCCAACCTTCGCTGGCCCGCCCCCTGACGGAATCGAATGTCACCCGTCCAGCATAGGTAGTGCCCAGGGCAATGCACCCACTGCGTCTACACGGGGCGGCGGGATCCGGGTATCCGGCCACCCGGGAGGGCGCCCACTATGGTGGTGTCGACGCCTGTCGCCGGTCTCGGCGCGCACGCGAGAATTCGATCCTGGAGGCAACACTGTCCGTTGGAACGCGCCCCGCCGCCCTCGCGGCCGAGGTCGAAAATGCGCTTCGCGACTTCTTCACCAGCCGGCAGGTCCTCGTCGACTCCGTGGGCGGTGGTTACCGCGAGGCCGTGACCACCCTCGAAGACTTCGTCCTGCGCGGAGGCAAGCGGGTCCGTCCCGCCTTCGCGTGGACCGGCTGGCTCGGGGCGGGCGGCGACCCTCGCGGCCCCGAGGCCGGACCCGTGCTCCGCGCCTGCTCCGCGCTGGAACTTGTTCAGGCCTGCGCACTGGTCCACGACGACATCATCGACGCGTCCACGACGCGCCGCGGGTTCCCCACCGTCCACGTCGAATTCGCGGAACAGCATCGTGCGGGGGCGTGGAGCGGTGATTCCGCTCACTTCGGCGAGGGCGTCGCGATCCTGCTCGGCGATCTCGCGCTGGCCTGGGCCGACGACATGATCCGCGAATCGGGCATCACCGCGGACGCGTCGGCCCGCATCTCCCCCGTCTGGTCCGCGATGCGCACCGAGGTGCTCGGCGGGCAGTTCCTCGACATCAGCAACGAGGCCCGGGCGGACGAATCGATCGACGCCGCCATGAAGGTGAATCGGTACAAGACGGCGGCATACACCATCGAGCGGCCCCTGCACCTCGGTGCGGCGCTCGCAGGCGCCGACGAGACCCTGGTCTCGGCGTACCGCCGTTTCGGCACCGACATCGGTATCGCCTTCCAGCTCCGCGACGACCTGCTCGGCGTGTTCGGCGATCCGGCCGTGACGGGCAAGCCCTCGGGCGACGACCTGCGGGCGGGCAAGCGCACCGTCCTGTTCGCGATGTCGCTGCAGCGCGCCGACGCCGAAGACCCGGCGGCGGCCGAACTCCTCCGCGAGGGCATCGGCACCGATCTGTCCGATTCGGACGTGGACACCCTCCGGACCACGATCACGTCGCTCGGCGCGGTCGCGGACGTGGAGAAACAGATCGAGGAACTCGTCGAGAACGCGCTGTCGACGCTGGCGGCGAGCACCGCCACCGCGGAGGCGAGGCAGCAGCTCACCGAGATGGCCGTCGCCGCGACGCGCCGCGACTACTGAGGGTCCGGGATGGCCCGCGCGCTCCGGACGGTTCCCGGCCGCACCGATCACGTCGTGGTCGTCGGTGCCGGCCTCGCCGGTCTCTCGGCCGCTCTGCACCTCGCCGGATCGGGCCGGCGCGTCACCGTCCTCGAACGGGAGTCGTCACCGGGCGGCCGGGTGGGCACCTACCGTGGTCCCGGCTACGACATCGACAACGGTGCCACCGTCCTCACGATGCCCGAACTGGTCGGCGAGGCCCTGGCCGCCGTCGGCGCGGATTTCGAGTCCACCAGTCCGGCGCTCGTCCTCGAGCGGCTGGCGCCGGCGTATCACGCGCGGTTCGCCGACGGTTCCTCGCTGGACGTGCACTCCGATCCCGAGGCGATGGTCGCCGAGGTCAGCCGGGTGTGCGGGCCGGAGGAATCGGCCAGGTACCTGCGGCTGCGGCGCTGGCTCGGCCGGATCTTCGACGCCGAGTACCACCGTTTCATGGACGCGAACTTCGACTCGCCGCTCGATCTCGTCTCGTCCCCCGCGGCCGCGCGGGATCTGCTGACGCTCACGGCCCTGGGCGGGTTCGGCAGGCTCGGAGCCCGGGTCGACCGCACGATCACCGATCCGAGACTCCGCCGGATCTTCACGTTCCAGGCCCTCTACGCCGGGGTCGCTCCCGCCGACGCCCTCGCGGTGTACGGCGCGATCGCCCACATGGACACCTCGCTCGGCGTCTACTTCCCCCGGGGCGGGATGCGCTCGATCGCGCTCGCCCTCGCCGACGCCTTCACCTCCGCGGGCGGTGAGATCCGGTTCGACACCGAGGTCGCGGCGCTCGAGCGAAGCGGCGACCGCATCGGCACCGTCGTCACGGCGGCGGGTGACCGCATCGACTGCGACGCGCTGGTACTCACCCCGGACACCGCCGTCGTCGACGCACTGCTCCGCCCGGTGACACGCCGGACGCCCCGCCGGGTGCGGGTGTCGCCGTCCGCCGTGGTCCTGCACGGGACCGTCCCCACCTCGGTCGCGTCCCAGTGGGCCGCCCAACGGCACCACACCATCGACTTCGGTCACGCGTGGAAGCGGACGTTCGCGGAGATCACCGCCCGCGCGGGGCGCGGACGGCTCATGACGGACCCGTCGCTGCTGATCACCCGGCCCGCCCTGTCGGATCCGGGCCTCGCCGTGGACCGGGCGGGCACTCCGTCGGAACCGCTGTCGGTGCTGGCGCCCTGCCCGAACCTGCACAGCGCACCGCTGGAGTGGTCGTCGCTGACCGGCCCGTACGTGAACGAACTGCTGCGCGAACTCGAGACGCGCGGGTACACCGGAATCGCGGAGCATTTCACGATCGACCACGTCGACACCCCCCTCACCTGGCTCGGCAAGGGCATGGCGGCGGGCAGTCCGTTCGCGGCGGCGCACGTGTTCCGGCAGACCGGACCGTTCCGGCGGCCCAACCTGGTCAGGGGGCTGGACAACGTCGTGCTCGCCGGTTCCGGCACCGTCCCGGGGGTCGGAGTTCCGACCGTCCTGCTGTCGGGGAAGCTCGCGGCCGCCCGCGTCACCGGGCCCACCGCAGCACGAAGTGCGAAGAGACCCACCGCAGCACGAAGTGCAGAAAGACACACGAAAGCATCCAGTGCGGGAGGATAGGGCGAGGCGTGGCGGGAACTGGTGCCGGCAGCAATTAAACTGGTTCCTCGACCATGCGATGCGCACGACGACGAGCGCACCGACCGCAACCGAACGCACCTCGGGGGAGGAATCTGCACTCATGACGTCCTCTGCCCGGCAGGCGACCGTCGCCGCTGCGACGCCCACGCCGCAGCGGTCGTGGCCCCAGACCACGGCCGACTTCCTCCGCAGCCCCGAGGGGCACGCCGCCATCCTCGGTTTCGTAGGCGCCGTGATGATCACGTTCGGTGGTTTCGGTGCGGGCAGCGTCCGCCGCGAGGACCCGCTCCTGGAGGCGATGCACCTGTCGTGGCTCCGGTTCGGTCACGGTCAGATCCTGTCGACGGTCATCGTGTGGGTGGGTGTCGTCGCGATGATCACGGCCTGGGTGCGGCTGGGCCGCGCCACGCTCGGCGGCGACGTCACCCTCCGGCAGTTGCGGATGGTCGTCCCGGTGTGGACGGCGCCGCTGCTGCTGGCCGTGCCGATGTTCAGCCGGGACGCCTACTCCTACCTGGCGCAGGGTGCGCTCCTGCGTGACGGGTTCGACCCCTACGCCGTCGGGCCGGTGGTCAACCCGGGCGTGCTCCTCGACAACGTCAGCAACGTGTGGACCACCACCACGGCGCCGTACGGTCCGCTGTTCCTGCTCCTCAGTCAGGGGATCACGGGGCTGACCGGCGACAACGTGATCGCCGGGACGATGCTTCTTCGCGTGACGATGCTGCCCGGACTCGCGCTCATGGTGTGGGGAGTCCCGCACCTCGCGCGCCACCTCGGCGGTAATCCGGCGATCGCCCTGTGGCTCGCCGTGCTCAATCCTTTGGTTCTCGTCCACCTCATCGGCGGTGTCCACAACGAACTGCTGATGGTCGGCCTGATGATCGCCGGCATCGCGCTCGTCCTCGAACGACACCATCTCGCCGGGATCGCCCTCGTGGCGGTCGCGGTCGCGATCAAGGCGACCGCAGGCGCCGCGCTGCCCTTCATGGTCTGGATCTGGATGCTCCACGAGAGGGAGAAGGCCGAGGCGGAAGGGCGCACACCCGCGTCGCCGCTCGCGTCGTTCGCGAAGACCGCGGGCGCGGGATTCGCCGTGTTCGTGGCCGTCTTCGCGGCCGCGTCCGCCGTCGCCGGTGTCGGGCTCGGCTGGATGACCGCGCTGTCCGGGTCGAACAAGATCATCAACTGGTTGTCGCTGCCGACGATCCTCGCCCACATCGTGACCGTCGGAACGTCGTGGTTCGCTGAGCTGCGGCTGGGTGAGGTGCTGGCCATCACCCGCCCGATCTGCGCGGTCGCCCTGGTTGCGATCGTGCTGGCGGCCTGGTGGCGCTACCGGAAGACCGAGCGTGAGGCGATTCTCGGAATTCTCATCGTCCTGGTCGCGATCGTGATCCTGTCGCCCGCGGCACTGCCCTGGTACTACTCGTGGCCGATCGCCATCGCGGCCGGCTTCGCGTTGTCGACGCGGACCCTGATGATCCTCGTCGGGTTGTCCACCTGGTTGATGCTGGTCTTCCAGCCCGACGGCTCGATCGGTCTCTACACGTTCGCGCACGTCGTGCTCGCGACGTTCGCCGCGGTCGTCGCGGCGGTATCGCTCCGCACGGTCGATCCGCTGCGGCTGCGCGCACCCCGGCCCGTCGAGCACGAGCGCACCTCCGGCCTCACAGATGCTGCGGCGTCGTCCCGCGTCGAATGACCGGTCGATGACCGAGCTGGCCGACAGTTACCGGTTCTGCGGCGCGGTGACGGCGGAGCACGGTCGCACCTACCATCTCGCGACCCGGTTGCTCCCCGAGCGCCGCCGGGCCGCTGTGCATTCCCTCTACGGGTTCGCCCGCACGGTCGACGACATCGTGGACGTCGATCCCGGTCGGACGGCCGGCGACTGCGCCGCCGAACTCGATCGGATCGACGCGGCACTGCGACTCGGCTTCACCGACCGGAACGCGGTCGGGCCGGCTGCGTGCGCACCGGAGATGCAGCGGGTCCTTCCCGCGTTCCTCGACACCGTGGCTTCGTTCGACATCCCCCACGACTACTTCTTCGCGTTCCTGGAGTCCATGCGGATGGATGTTCCGGGAACCGCGGAGCATCGGGCCGAGTACGGCACCATGACCGAACTCCGGACCTACATGTACGGATCGGCCGTCGTGATCGGGTTGCAGATGCTGCCCGTCCTCGGAACCACCGGGCCCGCCGCCGATGCCGAACCACACGCTGCGGCTCTCGGTGAGGCGTTCCAGCTGACCAATTTCCTTCGCGACGTCGGCGAGGACCTGGATCGGGGCCGGGTCTACCTCCCGGCCGACGAATTGGCCGCGTTCGGTGTCGACACCGAACTCCTCGCGCACAGTCGTCGCAGCGGCACGACGGACCAGCGGATCGTGCGGGCCCTCGCCCACCTGATCTCGATCACCCGTTCCGTGTACCGGGACGCGGAACCGGGCATCGCGATGCTGGACCGACGGGTGCAACCCGGGATCCGGACCGCGTTCGTGCTGTATTCCCGCATTCTCGACGAGATCGAGCGAGGCGGTTACCGGGTTCTCGACCGGCGCGCCACCGTGTCCCGGAGACACCGGTGGGCGACGGCGCTGCCTCAGTTCGCCCGGCTCGCGGTGCCGGCCCGTGGCCGAGCGTGGTGACCGGCGGTCAGAATCCCATCGCCTGAGCGCGGCGGATCACTTCGCGGGCGAGGTCGCCGTGCAGGGCCTGGACGGGTGCGCCGGGGAGGCTGTCATCCTCACGGAACAGCCACTGCAGGATTTCCTCGTCCTTGAATCCGCCGTCGTGCAGCACGGCGATGAGACCGGGCAGCCACTTGACCGTCTCGCCGGTCTCGTCGAAGAAGAGTTCGGGAACACCGAGGACGCCGTCGCGTCGGACGGCGATCAACTGCTGATCGCGCAGAAGCTGCTGCACACGGGTGACGGCCACACCGAGGTTCTTCGCGACGTCCACCAACTGGAGGAGCGAGACGGAAGGGTCCAGGACATCGTCACAGTAAGGGATGGCACTCACTCCCCTAACGTTATCTGGTCGCTTCCTGCGTGGCGCTACCGGTCGGTGTCGCTGGCTACGATTGAGGGACGCGTGGCCGGGCCGCGCGCACTGACGGGGGAACGGACACTGTGCACGATGGAGGTCAACGTTTGATCGGCGAGCTGCTCGACCGGCGCTATCGGGTGGATGCCACGATCGCGCGTGGCGGCATGTCCACCGTCTACCGGGGGCTCGACACGCGTCTCGACCGTCCGGTAGCCATCAAGGTGATGGATCCGCAGTTCGCGGCCGACCCGGCGTTCGTCACCCGGTTCGAGTTCGAGGCCCGCTCGGTCGCACGACTCAAGCACCCGTCGCTGGTCGCGGTCTACGACCAGGGGCACGACCGCGAGCACGCGTTCCTGGTGATGGAACTCGTCGACGGCGGAACGCTCCGCGAACTGCTCCGGGAACGCGGGCCGATGCCGCCGCACGCGGTGGCCGCGGTCGCGGGCCCGGTTCTCGACGCGCTCGCCGTCGCTCACCGGGCCGGTCTCGTGCACCGCGACATCAAACCCGAGAACATCCTGATCTCCGACGGCGGTGAGGTGAAGATCGCCGACTTCGGTCTGGTGCGGGCCGCCGCCGCGTCGACCACCACGTCGAACAGTGTGATTCTGGGCACGGCGGCATATCTGTCGCCGGAGCAGGTGACGTCCGGGATCGCGGACACCCGCAGCGACGTCTACTCCACCGGTGTCCTGCTGTTCGAACTCCTCACTGGACGGACCCCGTTCACCGGGGACACGTCGTTGTCCGTCGCCTATCAGCGGATCAACCAGGACGTTCCGAGGCCGGGTTCGTACATCGCGGGCGTCCCGCCCGAGTTCGACGAACTCGTCGCGGAGGCCACCCACCGGGAACCGTCGCACCGCTTCGCCAACGCCGAGCAGATGGGCTCGGCCCTGCGCGGCATCGCGGCGGCGCTCGACCTGCCCGCCTATCGGGTGCCCGCCCCGCGACGCTCGGCGCAGCACCTGAGCGCCGCGGCCGCCGCGAGCGCGCCTCCCCTGAGCGCGCCGCCGGGCCCCGCCGCACCGCCCACCGTGCACCTTCCCCCCGCCGCGCCGCTGTCGCCGCCCAGCCCGCTACCGGCGCAGCCCGGTGTCCAGCACACGCGGGTCGTCACCACCCAGACTCCGCGCCCGCCGATCGACGAACCGTCGTTCGGGGTGGAGGACGAACCCGACGACGGCTACCACTACCCCGACTTCGCCGCCGAACGGCAGCGGTCGCGCCGGACCACGATCGTGTGGTTGCTCGTGATCCTGATGCTCGCCCTGGCGGTGGGTTTCGGTGGCTGGTGGATGGGTTCGGGCAGATTCACCGCGGTCCCGACCACCGACGGTCTCGATCGCGGTGCGGCGGTGACGGCGATCGAAGCGGCCGGTCTGTCGACGGAGATCCGGGGGCAGTATTCCGACACGGCTGCGCTCGACACGGTGCTGGGTACCGATCCCACCGGCGGTTCGCGGATCTCCCGCGACGGCACGGTGGCTCTTCTCGTCTCCCTCGGGAGGCCGACGGTCCCGCCGCTGCCCGCGGGCGGTGAGCGCGCCGGAATCGAGCAGGAACTGCGGAACCGCACGTTCACCCCGGTCGACGGCGGTCAGGCGTTCAGCGCGAAGGTCCCGATCGGTGCGGTGGCCGCACTCGACCCGGCACCGGGTACCGAGCTCGCGACCGGTTCCACGGTCAAACTGATCGTCAGCAAAGGTGCACCGCCGGTCGATGTTCCCGACGTGAAGGGCATGTCGGAAGCCGAGGCCCGCGCGTCACTCGAGGCGGTGGGCATCGTCGTGCAGGACGTCACCACGGACTTCGACCGCAACGTCGCCGCCGGGGACGCGATCGCCACCAGCCCGAAGGCGGGCGCCCGCGTCAATGCGGGTACCAGCGTGACGTTGAGTGTGTCGAATGCGGTGCGAATTCCGTCGATGCTGGGCCGGACGGTCGGATCCGCGCGGGACGAACTGAGCCGTCTCGGACTCGACGTCAAGGTGCGTTCGGTGACCGACACGGACAGGTCGTTCGTCATCAGCCAGAACCCGGGCAGCGGCGATCTGGTGAAGCCCGGGAGCACGGTCACCCTGGTCTCACTGCCCTGACCCCGCAGGTGCAGGGCAGTGAGGGTCCGAATGATGCGGGCGATCAGCCGCGCAGCATCTCCGCGACGAGGAACGCCAGTTCCAGGGACTGCTGGGTGTTCAGGCGAGGGTCGCACGCCGTCTCGTAGCGACCGGACAGGTCGAGGTCCGAGATGTCCTGCGCGCCGCCGAGGCATTCGGTGACGTTCTCACCGGTGAGTTCGACGTGGATGCCGCCCGGGTACGTGCCGAGACCGTTGTGGACCTCGAAGAATCCCTGCACCTCGTCGACGATGCGGTCGAAGTGGCGGGTCTTGTATCCCGTGGACGCCTCGTGCGTGTTGCCGTGCATCGGGTCGCACTGCCAGATCACCTGGTGACCGGTGGCCTGGACCTTCTCGATGATGGGCGGCAGCAGGTCGCGGACCTTGTTGTTCCCCATGCGCGAGATCAGGGTGAGGCGACCCGGCTTGTTGGTGGGGTCGAGGCGCTCGACGTATTCGACCGCCATCTCCGGTGTGGTGCTGGGTCCGATCTTCAGGCCGATCGGGTTCGACACGAGTTCGGCGAACGCGATGTGCGCCCCGTCGAGCTGACGGGTGCGGTCGCCGATCCACAGGAAGTGAGCGGACAGGTCGTACAGCTTGGCGTGGTCGTCGTCGTTGTCGAGGCGCAGCATCGCGCGCTCGTAGTCGAGGACGAGCGCCTCGTGGCTGGCGAAGATCTGCGCGTGGTGCAGGCTGGGATCGGTGACGCCGCAGGCGTTCATGAACTGCAGCCCGCGGTCGATCTCCGCGGCGAGTGCCTCGTACCGGGCCCCGGCCGGCGACGACGCCACGAACTCGCGGTTCCAGTCGTGCACCTTGTGCAGGTCGGCCATGCCCGCGCCGGTGAGCGCGCGGACCAGGTTCATCGCGGCGCTGGCGTTCGCGTACGCCCGCACGAGCCGCGACGGGTCGTGGGCGCGCACGGCCTCGTCGGCGACGAGGGAGTTGATCATGTCGCCGCGGTACGACTGCAGGCCCAGGGCGTCCACGTTCGACGACCGCGGCTTGGCGTACTGGCCGGCGATGCGGGCGACCTTGACGACGGGCAGGCTCGCTCCGTACGTCAGGACCACGGCCATCTGCAGCAGGGTGCGGATGTTGCCCTTGATGTGCGGCTCGGTGTTGTCGGCGAACGTCTCGGCGCAGTCACCGCCCTGGAGGAGGAACGCCTCGCCGCGCGCGACCTGGGCCAGCTTCTCCTGCAGGGCCACGACCTCGCTGGCCACCGTGATCGGTGGCACGCTCTCGAGGACCGTCCGCATCGCGGCGGCCTGACCCTCGGGCCATTGCGGCTGCTGGGCAGCGGGCTTGGCCAGCGCTGCATCGAGGCGCTCACGCATCTCGGTGGGCAGCGGCGGGAGTTCGGGCAAGCGGTCGATCGGCACGTCGACAGTCCAGTTCACCCATACAGGATATTCGCTCGACCGGAGCGATGGCGAGTCAGGTCACCGGAGTGAGCGCGCCGCCCGAACTGCCTCGAACTTCGCCAGGTTGTGCCGGGCGTCGGCGAGGGCGTCGTGCGCGTCACCCGGTGCAGGTGGGAGCGCCGGGCTGCCGTGTTCCTCCCAGTACTGGCGGAGTTCCCGCGTGTACCGGGGCAGCGACTGCGGCAGCTCCGTCATGTCCCCCCACAACTGGCAGAGGGCGACGTGGTCGTAGGCGGCCACCCACGCCCACAGTTCGGGGACGATGCCGGGCCGGGGAATCAGGAACGCGTAGAGGTCGTCGCGAATGCGGGCGCGGCTCTTCCAGAGGGGCGACGACGGCGGCGGCAGCTTCGGCAGCACGTTCCTGCGCACCCACTTGCCCGCGCGGTCGGGATCGAACTCGGTGGACACCGCGTAGAATTCACGTCCGTCCTCCGCGACCACCCCGATCGACACCAGGTCGATCGTGCGACCATCCTCGATGAACTCGCAGTCGTAGAAGTAACGCACGCCCGCAAACTATGCCTCACCCGTTGGCGTCATCCGGATCCACCCCTACCTCGTGAAGGAGGCCTCGGTGCGCGCAACCTCCGACGGTCGACAGTCCGCCGCCCCTGTCGCGGACCTGATCGACCCCCCGCGGGTGCCTCTGCATCTCCGCATCGGAGGTCTCGTCGTCCGAGTCCTCGTCCTCGCCGGGCTCGCAATCGGATTCGCCTACAACCTGCTCGGACTGCCCGGCCTGCGGGACTTCGGCAGTTACTACCGGCTGGATCTCGACGTCTACCGCCTGGGCGGTTCGGTGTTCCTGCACGGCCCGACCCTGTACGGGTCGATGCCGGCCACCCAGATGGGCAACTTCCTGCCGTTCACTTACCCGCCGCTCGCCGCCGTCGTCTTCAGTCCGCTGTCGACGGTGTCGCTGGCGACTGCCGGGACCGTCGTGACGGTGTTGTCGCTGATCGCGTTGTTCGGTGTTCTCGTCGTCACGCTCGACTCGCTGGGCATCGCACCCCGCACCACGCTGGTGTGGACTGCCCTCGGTGCGCTCGCGGTGTCGATGGCCCTCGAACCCGTCTCGTCGACCCTGGACTACGGGCAGATCAACATCCTGCTGATGCTGCTGGTCGCCGCGGACTGCCTGCCGAAGAAGACGCCGTGGCCGCGCGGCGTGCTGATCGGCCTCGCGGCGGCGGTGAAGCTGACGCCCGCCGTGTTCATCCTGTACTTCCTGGTGCGCAAGGACTTCCGCTCCGCCGTCGTGACCGGGGTCAGTTTCCTCGCGTTCAGCGCAGTGGGCGCGATCGCGACGTGGAACGACTCCGTCACCTACTGGACGCACACGCTCTTCGATTCCGATCGGATCGGCACCCCGGCATATCCGGCGAACCAGAGCATCACCGGTGTGCTGGCCCGGCTCGGCCTGAGCGACTCGGTGCGCACCCCGTTCTGGCTGCTGCTGAGCGTCGTGGTTCTCGCACTCGTGATTCTCGCGATGGCGCGGGCGCTCCGGTCCGGCGAGACCGCGCTCGCGCTCGGACTCAACGCCGTTCTCGGACTGCTCGTCTCCCCCGTGTCCTGGTCGCACCACTGGGTGTGGTCGGTGCCGGTGATCCTCGTGCTCGGGGTCCTCGCCTACCGCCGTCGAAGTGTCGCCCTGGCGGTCACGGCCGTGGCCGGCGTCGTCGTCGTGAGGCTCGCCGCGCACTGGAAACTCGGGGTGGGCCGCTGGAGCGGAACCCACTGGAATCTGTGGGATCAGTTCCTGGCGTCGTCGTACGTGTGGTGGGGACTCGCCGTGGTGCTGGTCGCGATCGTCGCGTTCCGCACCCGCCCCTCACAGTCCGACGAGGACGATCGGTCGGAGACCTCCGACGATCTCACCGTCCCCGTCGGCTGAGAGGTCGCGGCGGTCAGCTCGCCCGCGTGTCCGGCAGTCGCGTGACGGTGGTCGCGTCGCTCGCCGGCGCCACATCGGCCACCGAGGCGTCGGCGGCGGGCGCCTTCTTCTTCAGCGTCGCCGCGTAGATGTCGACGTACTCCTGACCCGACAGCTTCATCAGCTTGTACATGACCTCGTCGGTGACGGCCCGCTCCACGAAACGGTTGCCGCCCATGCCCTCGAACCGCGAGAAGTCGATGGGCTCACCGACGCGGATGGTGACCTTCGAAGGACGCCACACCCGGGAGCCGATCGGGTTGACCTTCTCCGTTCCGATCATGGCGACCGGGATGACCTTCACACCGGATTCGAGAGCCATGCGGGCCAGGCCCGTCTTGCCCTTGTAGAGGCGGCCGTCGGGCGACCGGGTGCCCTCCGGGTAGATGCCGAGCAGCTTGCCCTGCGAGAGGACGCGCAACCCGGCGTTCAATGCGTCCTGCGCGGCGTCCGCGCCCGTCCGGTCGATCGGCACCTGGCCGACCACCGAGAAGAACCAGCGCTGGAATGCGCCCTTGAGTCCCGTCCCGGTGAAGTACTCGCTCTTGGCGAGAAAAGTGATCCTCCGCGGCACACGCAACGGCAGGAAGAACGAATCCAGCACGGCCTGATGGTTACTCGCCAAGATGGCGCCACCCTCCGCCGGAATGTTCTCCGTACCCTCCACGGTCGGCCTACCCAGCCCCCAGAGAACCGGCCCCAAAAACACGTACTTGAAGAGCCAGTACCACATGGCGTCCCTCCCGTTCACAACCCAAGCTTCGTTCGGGTCGACTCTACTTCGGGTGGGTGAGGGTCGCTACACACGCCCGGGAGCCCCGCACAGCATCACACTCTGCGGGTTTACAGCAGTAGGCCGGACGTCAACCCACCCGATCGGGCAGGACGGCCCGAGCGAGTTCCGCCGCTCCGATCATGCCCGCCGCCTCCCCCAGCTGGGTAGGCCGGATGCGGGCGAGCGGCCGGTGCCCGGCCCCCGTCGTCAGCGCCGCGTAGTGCTCGCGGGCCTCGTCGATGAACAGCGGTGAGGAACTCGCGACCCCACCGGCGATCACGACGAGATCCGGGTCGTACACGTCCCCGATGAGCGCCAGGCCGACGCCGAGCCAACGGGCGAACTCCCGCATGGTCTCCAGTGCCAGTGGATCGCCGTCCTGTGCCGCGCCCGCGATCCGCCGGCCCGTCAGCGCACCGGGATCGACCGCCACCTCCCGCGCCAGGACGGTCGACGTCGCCGGATCCGCGGCCAGAAGTTCGATCGCGGTGTCGACGAGGGCCGTCCCGCTGCAGTACCGCTCCCAGCAGCCGTGTTTGCCGCACGCGCACGGGCGCCCGTCGGGGACCACCTGGATGTGGCCGAGTTCGGGTGCGACGCCGTGGCTGCCGCGGTACAGCCGGCCGTCCGCGAGGAGCGCCGCGCCGATACCCGTGCCGATCGCGAGCATCACCACGTTCCGGCCGCCTGCGGCCGCACCGAACCGGTGCTCGGCCCAGGCCGCCGCGTTCACGTCGTGCTCGAGGATCACCGGCAGACCGAGACGCTGCCCGAGGTCCCGGCCGACGGGTGCACCCACCCACGGCAGATGCGGCGCGAACCGCACCGTCGTGCGGTCGGGCGTGATGAACCCGGCGACCGCCAGCCCCACCGCGGCGACGTCGTGCCGCGCGGACAGCTCCCGGACCGCGCGGTCCAGGCCGTTCTCGAGTGCCTTCGCCGACGCCGGGGTCGGCGACTGGAGCGAATCGAGCACCTCACCGGCCGAGTCGACCACCGA
Source organism: Rhodococcus sp. IEGM 1351 (assembly GCF_030056875.1). NCBI lineage: Bacteria > Bacillati > Actinomycetota > Actinomycetes > Mycobacteriales > Nocardiaceae > Rhodococcus > Rhodococcus sp. IEGM 1351. The sequence continues at coordinate 190,468 of NZ_JASHKU010000002.1, forward strand.
CGCACGGATGCTCGTTCCACCCACGTCGATGCCGATGGTCAGCGCCGCGCTGCCGCCACGTTCGCTGCCCGTGCCTGTGCTCATGGAGATGATTGTGCCCATGCCGGATCGCCGACGTGCACGAGTCCGGCGATCCGGTCCGCGCAGAGCACACTCAATGCTTGATGGTGACCGTGATCGGCTCGAACGCCGAGCCGCCGTCCGGTTCGGGCGTTCCACCGCCCGGGCCGGGTTCCGGAGTGTCGGGGCCGCCGGGGTCCGGGGTGTCGTGAACGGCATGCTCGTCGAGGACCTGCCGCAGCACCGCGATCAGCACGGACGCCTGGCCGGCGAGCAGGGTCACGAGATCGTGCTGCTCACCGCGGATCAGGGCCGCGAGTGCGCACACCGGGCACCACGTGCACCCCGACCACTGCCCGGTTCCGGGCACCCCACCCTCGGCGTCCGCCGGGGCGTGCGGCGCCGCCGCGCGCTGGAGAATCGGCTCGAGACGGTCCAGTGCGGTCTCGGCGAGCGCCCGCAGCTCGGCCACCAGCTGCGCGTGGTCGTCGTTCATACCGGCCACACCTGCGGGTCGGGCGTGAAGCGCACGACCAGATCGCTTCCGTCGAGTTCTGCGCCCGCGACGACGCACCGGCGCAGGACCGAGGCGAGGCGGACCCGGCGGCGCACCCCTTCAGCTCCCACGACCAAGTCGTCCTCCACTCGACCCAACGTGAGGGTCGACGGGTTCACGAGCGGAAGATACATCCGCATCGTGTACACAGAATCCACACCGGCCCCCGATTCCAGCCCCACCCGCACTGCAGGCGGGTTCTTCCCCAACACCGCAACCGCGTCCGTGTCGTCGGCATACAACTCCCGGGCGATTCCGCCGAGATCGGCCCACCCTACCGGCTCCGTCACCGACCGGGTCACCGAGAGGATCACCGTGGCGCCCGCGGAGGCGGTCAGCTCGGCGAGCACCCGCTGCTGCAGGGCTCGCCGCCTGATCAACCATGCCACACCGGGATCGTCGTGTCCTGCCGGCGAATCGAAGTGCGGCAGAAGGTTGTTCACGAGGATCGCATCGATGCGCAGGCCGGACAGCGCGGCCACCGCCACGGTGCGCCGGGTCTCCGTCAGCACCACCCGCTCCGGCGTCGTCACCAGTCGCACAGTGGTTTTCGCCCGGTTCGCGAGCATCTCCCGGACCTCGCCGACCGCGGCGACGACCTGTTCGATCAGCGTCACCAGCATGACGAGGCGCGGATCGGAACCCAGGAGCGCGACGATGCGGCGGTGCTGCGGCCACACCCGCTCGATGTACTCGAGGGCCATTGCAGGCGCGGCGAGCGTCCGCAGGCAGTCCGCGGTGGGCGGGCAGTCGACCACGACGGCGTCGTAGTCGCCCTCGGTGGCGAACCGGACGATCTCGCGCAGCCCGAGCACGTCCTGCACGCCGGGAAGCCCCGTCAGCTCCTCCGGTTCGAGCGCCGACAGCTGGGCACCGTGGTCGTGCGATCCGGCGGCGGCGAGAACCGCTGCCAGACTCCGGAATCTGTTCTCGAGCAACGTGAGGGTGTCGAGTTCGAGCACGTCGAGGGTGTCGGTGACGGACACGAGGTCCCGGGCGGCGGCGATCCCGATCACATCGGCGAGGGAGTGCGCCTGGTCGAGGGAGACGAGGAGAGTCCGGTTTCCCGCCTCTGCGGCCGCCTGCGCCGTCGCGGCCGCAAGCGTCGTCTTCCCGACGCCCCCCTTCCCTACGAAGAACTGGACCCGCGCAGGTCCGGCACGACCCTCGCTGCTCAGCCTTCCACCCGCTTCTTGAGTTCCTTGAGCGCGGTGTCGGTGATCGCCTTCTCCGCCTTGCGCTTGAACAGGCCGATCATCGGAATGGTGAGGTCGACGGTGAGCTCGTATGTGACGGTGGTGCCGCCGCCCGGCTCGTCCTCCAGAACGTACGAACCGAACTGCGACTTCTGGATCTCACCGGACTCGAGCTCCCAGCTGACCGATTTGCCGTCGGGAGCCCAGTCGTAGCGGAGTACGTACGTGTCCTTGACCATGCCCGCGTCGAGCACGAACCGCACCCGGTCGGCCCGGCCGCCCTGTCCGGGTTCCATGACCTCGACGGACTTCGCTGCGGCCACCCACGCCGGGTACGCGTCGAAGTCGGCGATCACATCCATCACCCGGGCGGGCGGCGCCTCGATACTGATCGACCTCTTGGTCCTCTCGGGCATGGAGTGAACGCTTCCTTTCGCCTGGCCGACCCGCTCGTCGATCGCGGGGCCACGCCGTTACCGGTGTCGTATGTCTGTGTTGTGCCCGACTATCACACACGATCTCGGCGCCCTGACACAATGCCGACCCCGCCGCGCGGCCGGATCTGCCTCAGGACGGCGGTTCTCCCGCAGCGCGACCGGCCTCGAGTTCCTTCTTCACCTCGAAGGACATGACCTTTCCCTCGACGCGCCTGCGACGGTTCAGTGCGGCCAGATCGGGGGTGCCCTCGCTGCGGGCCGGTTCGGCGTGGAGGAAGTAGTGGACGATCGCCCCGTCCAGCACCGGCTCGAGCCACACTTCCATCGTTCCGGTGAGGGGTCCGGCCACCGTCCACCGGATGCCCTTCTCGGCCCGGTCCTCGCGGACGGCGAGAGTGAGATCGGGCCACCACCGGCGCCAGCGGGCCGGCGGGGCGATCGCCGCCGCGACCTGCTGTGGTGGGGCCGCGATGAACGTCTGGTCTGCGACCTGAATGCTGCTCACGGCGACTAGCTTCACATACCGCTGCCGGCGGTGGCCGCGGGGTTCCGCAGCACCTTGCCGGCAGGGCTCTGACCACGCTTCTTCGGCCTGGAAGCAGGCCGGGCGGGGGAAGGTCTAAAGTTGGGACGACAATCCTACTCGTCAGTATCTTCAGTGTCGGAGGTTTTCGTGCCCGAGTTCAGCGCGCCACAGTCGTTCACGATCGCGGAGGACGCGTCCGCGGTCGACTCGGTGTTCGCCCACGCCGTGGCCGACCCGACGCTGGTCGTGTACAAGCGCAAGATCGGCGGACGCTGGACCGACGTCACGGCCGCCGAGTTCGCGGCTCAGGTCACCGCGGTCGCCAAGGGTCTCATCGCCCTCGGCGTCCAGCAGGGCGACCGGGTGGCACTGATGTCGGCCACCCGGTACGAGTGGCCCCTCGTCGACTTCGCGATCTGGGCAGCGGGCGGCGTCACCGTCCCGATCTACGAGACGTCCTCCGCCGAGCAGGTCCGGTGGATCCTCGAGGACTCCGCCGCGATCGATCTCGTCGTCGAGAACGCGACGCACGCGGCAACCGTGAAGGCCGTCGCGGCCGAGGCGACCGCGCTCCGCGGCGTCTACCAGATCGAGGTGTCCGACGGCGGCCGTGGCGTCGTCGAGGAACTGACCGAACTGGGCGCCGACGTGCCCGACTCCGAAGTCCAGGCCCGCGTGGCCGCGCTGAAGTCGAGCGATCCGGCCACCCTCATCTACACCTCCGGCACCACCGGCAGGCCCAAGGGCTGCCAGCTCACGCATTCCAACCTCATCGCCGAGTCCAAGGGCATCCTCGATTCCAGTCTCGGCACCCTGCTGAAGACGCCCGGCGTCAGCACCCTGATGTTCCTGCCGATGGCGCACGTCCTGGCGCGCGCCGTCAGCATCGCGTCGTTCGACGCCGGCGCCGCACTCGGACACACCAGCGACATCCCGAACCTCGTCCCCACGTTCGGCGAATTCCGCCCCGACTTCATCCTGTCCGTGCCGCGTGTGTTCGAGAAGGTGTACAACAGCGCCCGCGCCAAGGCCCACGGCGAGGGCAAGGGCAAGATCTTCGACGCCGCCGCCGAGACGGCTATCGCCTGGAGCGAGGCTCAGGACAAGGGCGGGCCGGGGCTGGTGCTCAAGGCCAAGCACGCGCTGTTCGACAAGCTGGTGTTCTCGAAGCTGCGGGCGGCGCTCGGCGGCAAGTGCCAGCTGGCGATCTCCGGCGGCGCCCCGCTCGGCGCCCGCCTCGGCCACTTTTTCCGCGGCATCGGCATCACGATCTACGAGGGCTACGGCCTCACCGAGACGTCCGCGGCGTTCGCGGTCAACACGATCGGCGAGCAGAAGGTCGGCTCGGTCGGCAAGCCGTTGGCGGGCAATTCCGTTCGCATCGCCGACGACGGCGAGATCCTGCTGTCGGGGCCGGTCGTCTTCAGCGGCTACTGGCGCAACGAGAACGCGACCGCCGACGCGATCGAGAACGGCTGGTTCCACACCGGCGACCTCGGATCGGTCGACGCGGACGGGTACATCACCATCACCGGCCGCAAGAAGGAGATCATCGTCACAGCGGGCGGCAAGAACGTCTCCCCCGCCCAGCTCGAGGATCACCTGCGTGCGCACCCGCTGATCAGCCAGGCCATCGTCGTCGGAGACCAGCAGCCGTTCATCGGCGCGCTGATCACCATCGACGCCGACGCGCTGCCCGCGTGGAACGAGCGCAACAGCAAGCCCGCAGGCACGACGGTCGCGGATCTGCTCGCCGACGCCGACCTCACGGCCGAGATCGACGAGGCCGTCGCGGAGGCCAACAAGCTCGTGTCGCACGCGGAGGCCATCAAGAAGTTCCGGGTCCTGCCCGTCGACTTCACGGAGGAGACCGGCGAGCTCACGCCGACGATGAAGCTCAAGCGCAACGTGGTGCACGACAGCTTCGCCGACGACATCGCCGCCATCTACGCCAAGTAGTGTCCTCCGGGCTCGTGAGTACTTGTCAACCGCGGGCGGTTGACAAGTACTCACGAGCGGTCATGCAAGCAGTGCCTGGAGCTTGGCGGCGAGCACGTCCCATCGCCACTCCGCCCTGACCCATTCGCGGCCGGCCGCCCCCATCGCGGCCGCGCGGTCGCGGTCCGACAGGACCGAGATCACCGAACGCGCCACCTCGGCCACCGACGTGCCGTCCACGACCATGCCGGTTTCGTTCTGCCGCACCGTTTCCGGGGCGCCACCGGACTGTCCGGCGACGACCGGCACACCGGTGGCGGACGCCTCGAGGAAGACGATGCCGAGGCCCTCGACGTCGAGTCCCGCGCCCCTCGTGCGGCACGGCATCGCGAACACGTCGGCGATCGTGTGGTGCGCCGCCAGCTCGGCGGACGGCACCGTGCCCGTGAACACGACGTGGTCCTCCACCCCGACCGAGCGCGCGAGCGAGCGCAGGCGGTCCTCGTAGGGGCCGCCGCCGACGATCACGAGCACGGCGCCGTCGATGTGCTCGCGGATGCCCGGGAGCGCCTTGATAAGTATGTCCTGGCCCTTGCGGGGCACGAGACGGGACAGGCACAGGACCGTCGGCCGCTCCCCCAGCCCGTAGCGGGACCGCAGTTCGGCCCGCGCGCCGCTGTCCGGGGTGAACAGGTCGGTGTCGACTCCCGGCGGCAGGTGTTCGAGCGCGGCACTCGCGCCGAACGCGGACGCGAAGCGGCCCCTCGTGTACCGGCTGACATACGTGACGACGTCGGTCCGGTCGCCGATCCGTCCCAGGGCCTGTCGCGCGGCGGGGAGCATCGACCAGCCGACCTCGTGCCCGTGGGTACTCGCGACCACCCGTTCCGCCCCGGCGCGGCGCAGCGTCGAACTCAGCAACGCGAGCGGGGCGGCTGCGCCGAACCAGACGCCCGTGCAGTCGTGTTCGGCGAGCAACGTGGCGGCGCGGCGGGCGACGAACGGGGTGGGCACCATCAAGGTGGTGGGGTGCCGGACGACCTGAAACGGTTGCCGCGCATCGAACTTGATGTGCGAGTCGCCGCGCCAGCGCGGGGCGTAGACGACCAGGTCGTCGGCGGGCAGGTGCTTGGCGAAGGTGTGCAGGTACGACTGAATTCCGCCGGGGCGCGGCGGAAAATCGTTCGTCACCAACAGGGTTCGGCGCATGTGATCACCGTAGGCGGTGGACCGTGCGGCGACGGACGCAGGGTCACCCCAGGTGAGCACCCACCCAGTCGGTCCAGCGGTCGCGGAATTGACCGGCGTCGACGCCGAGGACGTCGGACAGCCGCCCGTCGACCGTTTCCGGATCGGCCTCTCCCACGGCCAGCGTCCGGTACAGCTCGGTCAGCCTCGATTCGCCGTACTGCTCCGCGACGAAGGCGTTGATCGACCACGCCGTCTCGTAGGCGACCGAACCGCGTTGTCCGTACCCGGAGAAGTCGGTGTCCTCGGGGAAGTCGGTCGGCGGACCCTCGGCACCCACCTGCGCGGTCAGTGCCGGCGCGATTTGCCGTTCGGCCTCGCCGGTCCCCCGGTAGGCCGCGTACTCCGCGTAGCCCTCCAGCACCCACATCGGCGAGCGGTCCACCGTCTCGGCGCGTGCCGCCACGTGGATCAGCTCGTGCCGCAGGATCGCCCGCCGGGTGATCTCGGTCAGCCGGTCCGCCGACGCGGGGCTGAACACGATTCGCTGTCCGGTGACCGTGGCGGCGTCAGGGTCGACGGCGTCCGAGATGGCGACGGCGGCGATGTCGCGTCCGTCGTGATTCGGCCCGACGAGAGCCGTGAACTCGTCCTGCGATCCCGCGACCCACACGAGCGCGCGGCCCGCCCAGTTCGAACCCCACAGCTGGGTGGCGTTGACGACGGCGGCGGGGAGTTCGTCCGCCAGCCGGTCGACCATGGTGGCGTTCTCGGGATGTCCGAGCACCACCGACGTCCGCCCGTCACCGGTTTCGACGCGGCGCGACACGACGGGTCCGAAATCCCACGGTCCGCGCCAGGTCCGCCGCTCGCCGTCCACGGTGGCGCTGTCGCTGACGAGTGCCCAGCGGTCGCCGCGCCGGGCGACGACGAGAGCCACCGGTTTGCGGGTGGGACTCTCGTCCGCGATCGCGTGGCGGAGTTGCACGGCGGGGGCCCACACCTCGTCGGCCCCGATCGCGTCGACGAGACTCGACGGCACCGCCGTCTCGGCTCCCTCGGCGATCTCGTAGCCCCAGTCCGAGAATTCCACCCCGGCAACGTTGCCCGCCCGCCGCGTCTCGGCGGCCAGGAATCCCGGTGCCGCCGCCCGATCCATCAGACCGGACAACCGGGCCGCGTCGTTCGTCCGCACGGCCGACGCCCAGGTGTCGAGGAGCGTCTGGACGGCTGCCGCACGCGCCTCGGCGTCGGCCTGCACGGTGCCGACGGCTCCGTCGGCTGCCCGCTCGGTCCGGGAGAACCCGGTCAGTGCGAGTACGACGACGACGGCGAGAACGAGTCCGGCCAGTGCGGCCAGCTCCCACGGGCGCGCCTGACGGCGCGAGGTCGGATCCGTTGCGGGAGACGGGTCTGAAGCGGGCACGCCGGTGAGTGTATGAGCACGCCCGGGCGCCGCCGTCGGACGGTCGCCGTCAGTAGCGGCGCGCCCCGTAGAAGGGGAACTTCGCCATCGACTCGATCTTCACCGGAACACCGAACGTCGAGGCGTGGAGAATGTTGCCGTTTCCGGCATAGAGGCCGACGTGGGACGCGTCGTTGTAGAAGAGGACGACGTCGCCGGGCTGCAGGGCGTCGCGGGACACCGGGGTGCCGCCGCTGGCCTGCGCCTGACTGGACCTCGGCAGCGTCTTGCCGATCTGCTTGTACGCCCACACGACGAGTCCCGAGCAGTCGAATTCGTCCGGACCGGTGGCGCCCCACACGTACGGGTCGCCGATGCGGGTCATGCCTGCCTGCAGCGCGCTCGTGCCCGAACCGGGGGTGAGGTGCGCGAGGATCGTGTTCGGGTCGAAGCCGGGCGGGAAGGGCGTCCCCGCCAGCTGGTCGCGTTCGGCGCCGGTGAGATCTCCGAATGCCTTGATCACGTCGGCGATCTGCGCCTGCAGGTCGCTCTGTTTGCGTTGCAGGTCGTCGCTCACGGCTTTGGCCTGCTCGGTCGCGGACCGCGCGGCATCAGCGGACTTCTTCGACGCCTCGGCCGCCTCGGTGGCTTCCGACGTGGCCGATTGGAATTGCGCGACCTGATTGCGGGTGTCGTTGGAGATGGCGTCCAGAGCGGACATCTGGTCCAGGAGTTGCTGCGGCGAATCGCTCACCATCACGGCGAAGAGGCGATTGGTCCGTGCGCCCTGGTAGTTGGCGGTGGCGAGCTTGTTCACCACGGGCTGGAAGACGGCGACGCGCGCGTTGGCGGCGTCGAGCACACCCTGGTCGGCCGCAAGCTTGGCGTCGGCGTCGCGTTGCGCCGACTGTTTGGCCTCGAGATCGATCTGCGCGTTGTGGAGTGCTTCCGACGTCTGCTCGGACTGCCGGGACAGGTCACCGAGCTTCGTCAGCGCTTCGGTCGGGTTGGTGGTGACCGGGTCTGCACCCGCCTGGATCGCGGGCAGCGACACGAGCGCCACCGACAGCACGCCGGCTGTCAGCACGCTGCCCAGGGAGCGCTTCATCTTGTGTGAGGCCACGGAAATGCAGTTCTCCGATCGTCGATCTCCACCAGCCGGGTCGGGTGTCCGATGCGCGGCTCAGGGATTTCCGCGGCCGAGGCGACCGTGGAGTGCCGAAGAGGTGGTGACCCGCGTTGCCGCCCGGCTGGCGCGACAAGACTTCGCAAGGTCTCGGATAGGTTACGGAATGGCATACGTTTGTGTCCACCCATGTCACGAACGGGTGGCGGGGACCACCGGCGAGTGGACGACTCGCTGTCTGCCTGGGGCGCAACGACATCGAGGGTGGGTTCGAATCGTGATTCGAACCCACCCTCGGTGGTCGTGCGAGATCCTACGAAGCTACCCCGTGCATCCCCGCCCTCGACTCGGTGGATGCCTCGCCTCGTGTGTGGATCAGTAGCGGCGTGCGCCGTCGAAAGGCATGGACGCGATGGGCGCCAACTTGACGGGCTGACCCTCGGTGGAGGCGTGAATCACGTTGCCGTTGCCGGCGTAGATGCCCGAGTGCGATCCGCCGTAGAAGGAGACCACGTCGCCGGGGCGGAGATCGGACTGCGACACGGGAGTGCCTGCCGCTGCCTGCGCGTAGCTGGTGCGCGGCAGATTCAGTCCGGCCTGCTTGAACGCCCACTGCACCAGGCCGGAGCAGTCGAACGAGTTGGGGCCGGCGGCGCCGTAGACGTACGGCGAGCCGAGCTTGGTCTGAGCAGCCTGAACGGCCTTGTCACCTGCGGTGCTGGCCGGCGCCGGGGGCGCGGGGAGGTTCGGGACACCGGGGATCTGCGGGATGACGACACCCGGGATCTCGAAAGTTCCGACTCCGGGGATGGTGACGGGATCTGCGGCCGCGGGGGCCGCGGTAGCGGTGAGCGCTCCGACTGCGAGCGCGCCGGCGACGACTGCCCGTCGCACATTCCGCTTGGAAACTTGTGACGCCACGAAAGGGGTACTCCGTTTCTTCCATTCATCCGCCGACCGAGTTAGCTGACGGGTTCGGGCTGGGAAGATCAGCCCTACCCACCGGTGCGTGAGGACGTCCCGGCGGGATTCACCCCAGTAGAAACTTGGGTTCCCGGTACGACCGCTCTCGCGAGTGGCCGATTAGGCGGTGACTAGCGATGCTGCCCCGGTGTTGGGGCTGCGAGACTCCGCTAGGTCTCAGGAAGGTTACGAAATGGAATACCCCGATGTCGACCGGAACACGCGGAAAGTGTCCGTTTGGGCCGATTCCGGCTTTGCGGGCGCGCGATACCCACATTCGGTAACGACTGGATAACAAGCGGTTTGTTTCCGATCTCTTTCCGACAGCGGGAGTGGGCATTTCGCGGACCCTCACGACTCCCCGATTTCTCCCCACGCCGTGTTCCTGCTGTTCAACGGGGTGCCGCGGACCGAACCCGCGGCACGCGCCGGACCCGCCGCAACCGACCGCCGCACCATGCGAATCCCTCGTTCGCGGCCCCGCGGCCGCCCCTCGCACCGCCCGCGACCGCCGCCCGAGACGGGCAGTGTGATCCTCGTCTCTCCGGGCTCTCCGGGCGGTTCTGTCGGTGCCCGTCCATACGCTCCGATCCGTGAGTGTCCCCGGTGTACCCGAACAGCTGAGATTCGACGAGCTCGACACCCCACTGCGGGACACCACGTTCGTGGTGGTCGATCTCGAGACCACCGGTGCACGGCCGGGTGAGGACGCCATCACCGAGATCGGCGCCGTGAAGATCCGCGGAGGCGAGGTGATCGCCGAAATGGCCACTCTCGTCGACCCGGGACGGTCCATCCCGCCGCACATCGTGGAGATCACCGGCATCACCACCGCCATGGTGATCGACGCCCCGCGGATCGAGCGAGTGCTGCCGGCGTTCCTGGAGTTCGCACGCGGGGCCGTGCTCGTCGCGCACAACGCCCCGTTCGACACGGGCTTCCTCAAAGCCGCGGCGTCCGCCACCGACACCCCCTGGCCCAAGTTCACCGTGCTCTGCACCGTCAAACTGGCCAGGCGCGTCCTCAGCCGCGACGAAGCGCCGTCCGTCAAGCTGTCGTCGCTGGCCCGGCTGTTCGACGTCGGGACCACTCCGACCCACCGGGCACTCGACGACGCCCGTGCCACCGTCGACGTCCTGCACGCCCTGATCGCGAGGGTCGGCAATCAGGGGGTGCACAGTCTCACCGAACTCGTCGACTATCTGCCCGACGTCTCCTCACACCAGCGGGCGAAACGCTCACTCGCAAGCCATCTCCCCCACGCTCCCGGCGTCTACCTGTTCCGCGGACCGTCCGACGAGGTCCTCTACGTCGGCACGGCGACCGATCTGCGCCGGCGGGTGCGCAACTACTTCACCGGCTCCGAGACGCGTGGACGGATGAAGGAGATGGTGGCCCTGACCACCCGGATCGACCACGTCGAGTGCGCGCATGCGCTCGAGGCCGGTGTGCGCGAGCTCCGGCTGCTCGCCGCGCACACGCCGCCGTACAACCGGAGGTCCAAGTACCCGAAACGCGGCTGGTGGATCACGCTCACCGCGGAGGCATTCCCCCGGCTGTCGGTGGTGCGTACCCCGGCCGCCGACTCGCTCGGTCCGTTCCGGTCCCGCTCGACCGCAGTCGACGTCGCCGACGTCCTCGCCGAGTACTGCATTCTCCGGACGTGCACGAGCCGCATCCCGAAGGGAAGGGAGCACGGTCCGCAGTGCCCGCCCCGCGAGCTCGGACGCTGCCCGGCGTCCGTCCACGACCGCATGACGGAGGACGCCTACCGTCCCGGGCCGGAACTCTTCCGGCAGTTCCTGCGCGGCCTGGACGACGCCCCGCTGCACCGCATGCGCGCACGGGTGGAGGAGCTGGCCGCCGGCGAGTTGTTCGAGAACGCCGCACGCCTGCGTGATCGCACCGCGGAGGTCGTCCTCGCGTTGCGCAGAATGCAGCGCCTGGCCGCCCTCACCGCCCTCGATCAGCTCGTGGCCGCTCGCCCGGCCGTCACCGGCGGCTGGGAGTTCGCGGTGATCCGTTCCGGGCGACTCGCGTCCGCGGGCTGCGCCCGGCGCGGAATCCATCCGATGCCGGTGGTCGATGCGCTCGTTCTCACCGCCGAAACCGTCGTTCCCGACGCAACTCCGCTTCGCGGCGCGTCCCCCGAGGAGGCCGGGCTGCTGGCGCGCTGGCTCGACCAGGAGGACACCCGCATCGTCAGCGCCTCCGCGGGCTGGTGCGAGCCCGCACGGGGCGCCGGATCCTGGTCCGAGTGGTGCGCACTCGCGCGAGCGGGCAGCGCGTCGACACGGGACGCCGAGACCCGACCACCCGCGCCGAGTTCCGCCGACCACCGCTTAGGCTGGCGATCATGATCAACGCCATCGTCCTGATCCACGCCGAAGCCCACCGCATCCCGGAGACCGCTCAGGCGGTCGCCGACATCGAGGGCGTCGACAAGGTCTATTCCTGCGCAGGCGACGTCGACCTGATCGCGATCGTGCGGGTCCGGGACCACGCGAAGATCGCGGAGGTCGTCACCGAGGGAATCAACAAGGTGGACGGCGTCTCCCGGACGGCGACGCACATCGCGTTCCAGTCCTACTCCAGCGCCGACGTCGAAGCGGGCTTCTCGATCGGCGAATAGTTCCGCCGGCTATTTGCTGGCGGAAAGGCCCGACGTGAGTTCGGCCCACCGCGCGAGCAGCGTCGCGGCCGCTCCACTGTCGATCGACTGTGCCGCCATCGAGAGTCCGTCCGACAACGCGTCTTCGAGCGTGCGGCCGCCGAGTCCCCGGTACGCCGCGATCGCCGCCGCGGCGTTGAGGAGGACCGCGTCGCGGACGGGTCCGGTCTCACCGGCGAGGAGTCGCCGCGCCACCGCCGCGTTCACCTCGGCATCGCCGCCGCGCAGTTCGTCGAGCGACACCCGCGCGATCCCGATGTCCCGGGGATCGAGCTGACGGGTGGTCACCGCCCCGTCCGCCACGATGTACACGGTCGACGTCGTCGACGTCGTCAACTCGTCCAGGCCGTCGTCACCCCGCACCACGAGCGCCGAGTTGCCGCGCTGCGCGAGCACACCGGCCACCACCGAGATCAGGCCCGGGAACGCGCAGCCGATGAGGCCGGCCCGCGGACGCGCCGGATTGGTGAGCGGTCCGAGCACGTTGAAGACGGTCGGGATGCCGATCTCCTTGCGCGGCGCGCCGGCGAAGCGCAGGGCGGGATGGAACACCGGCGCGAAGCAGAAACCGATGCCGACCTCCCGGACGCAGCGGGCCACCTCGTCGGGACCGAGATTGATCTTCACCCCGAGCGCCTCGAGAACGTCCGCCCCGCCGCTCTTGGAGGACGCCGCCCGGTTTCCGTGTTTGACGACGCGAATGCCGGACGCCGCGACCACGAGTGACGCCATCGTGGAGATGTTCACGGTGTTGGATCGGTCACCTCCGGTTCCGACGATGTCGACGACGTCGTCGTCGACGGGGACCTTGCGCGCGTGCCCGAGCATCGAGTCCGCCAGTCCGCGCAACTCCTCCGGTGTCTCGCCCTTCATCTTCAGGGCGACACCGAACGCCGCGATCTGCGCGGACGTGGCGTTGTCGGACATGATCTCGTCCATCGCCCACTTCGCCTCGTCCACCGAGAGGTCACGTCCGTCGGTGAGCGTGCCGAGGACCGACGGCCACGTGCGTGCCGGCCGCACACCGTCGTTCGTCCCCTGAGCAGTCGGGCTCTGCATCGTCGTGTCCCCTTGTACTAGTGGCGGATCCGGTCCTGGAAGCCTAGTCACCGGACGGATCGGACTCGCGCGCCGGTTGCGTCGCGTCCCAGCCGTCGACCGAGCCACCGAGTCGCTGCGCCAGCCCGGCCATTCTCGACCGTTCCTGAGAACAGTGCAGCGCGTCGAGGATCTGGACTCGCTGCAGCACGAGTCCGACCGTCGCACCGTCCTCGCCGGGGGATGCCGGCCCGTGCGGATTCTGCGGTCGGTAGCCGTCCTGGGCGGCGATCGACACGGCGTCGGCCACCGACGACGCGGGCAGCCGCAGATGGTGCCGCAGCACCGCTTCCGCGTCGGCGTCCCACCGCGGTTTCTCGGCGGCGGCGCGGTCGAGAGCGGTCGAGCACGCCTCCACGTCGTCGAAGCTCGAGGCGACGACCACGAGGTCGTGCCGATCCTGATCGAGAGGGGCCGGTTGCCGACTGCCGAACAGCCTCCGCAGCCACCCCGTACTGTTGTCACGAGAGCGCATGGCTCCACCCTTTCACGGTCCGCCACCAGGCTGTCAGCAGGGAGAATCGGACAAGCGGGGCGCATCGACGCGCCGAGGGTGGACCCGGGTAGTCGTCTCTTACGACGAAGCGTCATACTTCTGTCTGTGACGAGCGCAGTAGGGACTTCAGGATCAGCAATCACCCAACGCGTGCACTCGCTGAACCGACCTAACATGGTCAGCGTTGGCACCATCGTGTGGTTGTCAAGTGAGCTCATGTTCTTCGCAGGGCTCTTCGCCATGTATTTCGTGGCGCGAGCGCAGGCGAATGGGAACTGGCCGCCGGAGCCGACCGAGCTGAATCTGTTCCTCGCCGTACCGGTGACGCTGGTGCTGATCGCCTCGTCGTTCACCTGCCAGATGGGTGTGTTCGCGGCCGAGCGCGGCGACGTCTTCGGCCTCCGCCGGTGGTACCTCCTGACCCTGGCGATGGGCACGTTCTTCGTCCTCGGACAGGCCTACGAGTACATCCACCTCGTCGAGCACGGCACCTCGATCTCCAGCAGCGTGTACGGCTCGGTGTTCTACATGACCACCGGCTTCCACGGCATGCACGTGATCGGCGGCCTCATCGCGTTCGTCTTCCTGATCGCCCGCACCAAGGTCAGCAAGTTCACGCCCGCCCAGGCCACCGCCGCCATCGTCGTCTCGTACTACTGGCACTTCGTCGACATCGTGTGGATCGGTCTGTTCGCCACGATCTATTTCATCCGTTGATCAGCTGAACGCCCCAGGCAGCCCCCTGACGTCCAGTCCGTCCCGACATACCAAAGGGATACAGATGAGTTCATCCCCCCCTCCCGCATCCGACACCACAGCGTCTGCCGCGAAGGCACGCCGCCAGCGGAAGCTCCGCAGGCGCGTCACGGGCGCCCTGGTCCTGATGATGGGACTGGTCAGCGCCGGTTTCCTCGCGTCCGCGTTGACGCCGACCCCGCAGGTGGCCACCGCCACCGACGATCAGGCAGCACTGATCCGCGAGGGCAAGCAGTTGTACGACACCTCGTGCATCACGTGCCACGGCGCGAACCTGCAGGGTGTGCAGGACCGCGGCCCGAGCCTGATCGGTGTCGGCGAGGCCGCCGTCTACTTCCAGGTGTCGTCGGGACGCATGCCTGCCTCGCGTAACGAGGCCCAGGTCGAGCGCAAGCCCGTCAAGTTCGACGCCGAGCAGACGGACGCCATCGGCGCGTACGTCCAGGCCAACGGCGGCGGCCCCACGGTCATTCGTGACGAGAACGGCGAGGTCGCCCAGTCTTCGCTGCGCGGTGGCGACATCGGACGCGGCAGCGAACTGTTCCGCCTCAACTGCGCGTCCTGCCACAACTTCACCGGACGCGGCGGTGCACTCTCGTCCGGTAAGTACGCGCCGGTCCTCGACCCGGCCAGCGAGCAGCAGATCTACACCGCGATGGTCACCGGCCCGCAGAACATGCCCAAGTTCTCGGACCGTCAGCTGACCCTCGAGGAGAAGAAGGACATCATCGCCTACATCAAGTCGTCAGGCGAGACGAAGCAGCCCGGCGGCTACGGACTCGGCGGCATCGGTCCCGCCTCCGAGGGCTTGGCCATGTGGGTCATCGGAATCATCGCTGTCGTCGGTGCAGCACTGTGGATCGGAGCAAGGTCATGAGCGACGCTGGCCAGCCGGGCGGCGCCACGCCAAAGAAGTACACGGATGCAGAACTCGAGAACCTGAGCCGCGACGAACTGGTCGAGCTCGGAACCAACCTCGACCACGTCGACGTCGCGTTCCGCCGCAACCGCTGGGCGGTTCCGGGGACGAAGGCCGAGAAGCGCGCCGAGCGGTCGGTCGCCTTCTGGTTCGCCCTCTCCGGCATCTCCGCGATCGCGTTCATCGCGATCTACCTCTTCTGGCCCTGGGAGTACGCAGGCGCCGGCGAGGAGCACTACTCGGCCTACAGCCTGTACACGCCCCTGATCGGCCTCACCATGGGTCTGGCCATCCTCGGCCTCGGTGTCGGTGCGGTGCAGTTCACCAAGAAGTTCATCCCCGAAGAGGTGTCCATCCAGGACCGCCACGACGGTGGATCGTCCGAGGTCGACCGCAAGACGATCGTCGCGGAACTCGGCGACTCGTTCGACACGTCGACGCTGGGACGCCGCAAGCTCCTCAAGCGCACCCTCATCTTCGGCGGCGGTGCCCTCGGCATCATGTCCGTCATGCCCCTCGGTGGTCTGATCAAGAACCCGTGGGCCAAGCGCGACGACTCCCCGCTGTGGGTGTCGGGATGGACCCCCCGCTACGAGGGTGAAACCATCTACCTGCGCCGCGACACCGGTCGCCCCGAGGACGTCGTCCTCGTTCGCCCGGAAGACCTGGACGCCGGCGCCATGGAAACGGTGTTCCCGTTCCGTGAGTCCGATCGCGGCGACCACGACGCGCTGCTCGAGGCGCTGCGCGGCATCCGTAACGCAACCATGCTCATCCGCCTCCGCACGGAGGACGCGGCACGGGTCACCAAGCGCAAGGGCCAGGAGAGCTTCAACTACGGCGACTACTTCGCCTTCTCGAAGATCTGCACCCACCTCGGCTGCCCCACCTCCCTGTACGAACAGCAGACCAACCGAATCCTCTGCCCGTGCCACCAGTCGCAGTTCGATGCGCTGACCTACGGAAAGCCGATTTTCGGTCCGGCCGCTCGTGCACTTCCGCAGTTGCCTATTACAGTGAACGAAGAGGGTTTCCTAGTCACAACGGGTGACTACATCGAAGCTCTCGGCCCGGCATTTTGGGAGCGTCGACCGTGACCGACAACAAACCGTCCAAACTGAGCGCGATGGCCACCGGCCAGGCCGAAGCGATGGACTCGCGCTACCACCTCGCAGCGGGAATGCGGCGGCAGATCAACAAGGTCTTCCCCACCCACTGGTCGTTCCTGCTCGGCGAGATCGCGCTGTACAGCTTCATTATCCTGCTGATCTCCGGTGTCTACCTGACCCTGTTCTTCGATCCGTCGATGGCGCACGTCGTCTACAACGGTGCGTACGAGCCCCTGCGCGGCGTCACGATGTCCCGCGCGTACGAGACCACGCTGAACATCTCGTTCGAGGTCCGTGGCGGCCTGTTCGTCCGTCAGATCCACCACTGGGCCGCGCTGATGTTCGCGGCGTCGATCGTCGTGCACCTGATGCGCATCTTCTTCACCGGCGCCTTCCGGCGTCCGCGTGAGGCCAACTGGGTCATCGGCTGCCTGCTGCTGATCCTGGCGATGTTCGAGGGATTCTTCGGCTACACCATCCCCGACGACCTGCTGTCCGGCACGGGCCTGCGCGCCGCGTTCTCCGGCATCACGCTGAGCATCCCGATCGCAGGCACCTGGATGCACTGGCTGATCTTCGGCGGCGACTTCCCCGGCGACCTGATCATCCCGCGCCTGTACGTCGCGCACGTCCTGCTGTTCCCGGGCATCATCCTCGCCTTGATCGCCGGTCACCTCGCGCTCGTCTGGTACCAGAAGCACACGCAGTTCCCCGGCCCCGGCCGCACGGAGAACAACGTCGTGGGTGTGCGCATCCTCCCGGTGTTCGCCGTCAAGTCGGGTGCGTTCTTCGCGATCACGTTCGGTGTTCTGGCCGTGATGGGTGGCGTGCTGCAGATCAACCCGGTCTGGACCATCGGCCCCTACAACCCGTCGCAGGTGTCGGCCGGTTCGCAGCCCGACATCTACATGATGTGGACGGACGGCCTGGCCCGTCTGTGGCCGGCATGGGACATCTACCTGTTCGACCGCTACACCATTCCGTCGGTGTTCGCTGTCGCGTTGATCATGGGTCTGGTGTTCACGGTGCTGATCGCCTACCCGTGGATCGAGAAGCGCCTGACGAAGGACGACGCTCACCACAACCTGCTGCAGCGTCCGCGTGACGTTCCGGTGCGTACCGCGATCGGTGCGATGGCGATTGCGTTCTACGCCGTCCTGACGATCTCCTGCATCAACGACATCATCGCGTACCACCTGAGCATCTCGCTGAACGCGATGACGTGGATCGGCCGCATCGGCATGGTGCTGCTGCCTCCGATCGCCTTCTGGGTGGCCTACCGGTTCTGCCTGGGTCTCCAGCGCAGCGACCGTGAGGTCCTCGAGCACGGCATCGAGACCGGCATCATCAAGCGGATGCCGAACGGTCAGTACATCGAGATCCACCAGCCGCTCGGCCCGGTCGACGACCACGGTCATCCGATCCCGCTCGAGTACCAGGGTGCGACCGTCCCGAAGAAGATGAACAAGCTCGGTTCCGCTGGCAAGCCCGGTTCCGGCAGCCTCGTCACGGCCGACCCGGTCGAGGAGAGCCTGGCTCTCGAGCACGCCCTGCACCACGGCGAGCACGAGCAGCTCACAATGCTGCGGGAGTACCAGGACCGCGCCCACGGTAACGGTTCGTCGACTTCCGGCAACGGATCGTCCGGCAACGGCGAGGCCCACTAGCCTCACCTCCGCAACCGAGCAGAGCCCCGAACCACTTCCGGTTCGGGGCTCTGCTCGTCTGTGGGCTTGCCCGCTCCCCTCCCCCGCGGCTGTGCGCGGAACACGAGCGCGACCGCCCCGAGTCCCAGAAGTAGACCGAGCGCGGTGAGGATTCCGAACGGCTCGCCGAACATCACGGTCCCCCAGATCGCCGTCACCGGTGCCATCAGGAACATCAGAGCATTGACCCGGGTGACCCCGCTCCGACGCAGCACGAGCCAGTACAGGCCGTAGCCGCCGAACGTGGACAGGCCGATCAACCAGGCCACCGACCACCAGAACGATGCCGTCGGCGGTGGCGACACCTGTCCGGCGCACGCGGCGAGGGCGGTGAAGAGCACGGCACTGGTCGCGCAGTGCACGGTCATGGACACGACGGGGTCGGTGTCGGTCGGTGAGCGACTCTCCAGGAAGGTCGCGGCCACCAGCGACAGCATCCCGGCGAACGGCACGAGATACGCCCACCACGACACACCGGACCCAGAGGTGGCGTCGCCTGCGGTGACGATCACGACCCCCGCCAGTCCCAGCAGCAGCCCCCACCACTGCCGGGGCGCGACGTACTGCCCCAGCAGCGGGCCGGCCAGTACGGCGACGACCAGGGGCTGGGTGCCGTCGATCAGCGCGGTGGTACCGGTCGAGACGCCGAGCCCGATCGCCTGGTAGACGGTCAGCAGATACCCGGTCTGCGACAGCGCGCCGACCGTCACCTGACGACCGAACGCACGGGACCCGAGTCCACGCCACCGTGCGCGGTCGAACAGCGCGGCCGCCAGGGCGAGTGCCAGGGCGAGTGGCAGGAACCGCCAGGTCAGAACCGTCAGAGGGGATGCGTCCCCGGCGCCGAGTTTGGCCCCGATGAAGCCGGAGCTCCAGCACACGACGAACAGCACGGCGAGAAACGCATTCACAACTGACCACCACCCAAGTAAACAGATCGGTATACCTCTTCAACCTATACCGATCTGTATACTTTTGTCATGGATTCTGTGCCGTCACCGCGACGCGTCGCACTGACCCCGGGAGCGAGGCGAGCGCTGGACGCGGCCGGCCGCCTCTTCTACGAGCGGGGAATTCACGCGGTCGGCGTGGATCTCATCGCCGCCGAGGCCGGCGTCACGAAGAAGACGCTCTACGACCGTTTCGGATCGAAGGAACAGATCGTGGTCGAGTACCTCGCCGACCGGGACGAGCGGTGGCGGGCATTCCTCGCAGTCCACCTCGACACCGTCGGCGACTCCCCCGAGCGGCGCCTGACGGCGATCTTCGACGCGTCCGGGGAGTGGACCACGGAGAACAGCGCGAAAGGGTGCAGCATGGTCAACGCGCACGCTGAGATCAGCGACCCGTCACATCCGGCGTACGCGGTCATCATCGGCCAGAAACGGTGGATGCTCGACCTGTTCACGGGGGTGTGCCGGGACGCGTCGGTGCGCGATCCGGAGACACTCGCGCGCACCATCATGCTGCTCCACGAAGGTGCCCTGGTCTCGCACGGATTGCACGTGTTTCCGGAGGCGGTACGACTCGCGTCCGATCAGGCGGCGGCACTCCTCGCCGCCGCGGCGGACCCGGCCGGCTAGGGCCGACGACAAAGCGGAGGCGCCGAACCCCGGTGGGATTCGGCGCCTCCGCTGTCCGACTGTGGGTGGAACTAGTGCTTCTCGGGCCCGACGTAGTACTCGAAGACGAGGCCTGCAGCGGCCGCGAGCACGGCAATCACGGCGACCACAATCATCCACGGCTGGAAGAACGCCATCGCTACTGCGACGAAAGCAGCAGAGGCGGCGAGCAGGATCGGCCAGTAACTACCGGGGCTGAAGAAGCCCAGGTCGCCTGCGCCATCGGCGATCTCCGCGTCCTCGTAGTCCTCGGGACGGGTGTCGAGGCGACGGGCGACGAACCGGAAGTACGTTCCGATGATCAGCGTCAGTCCCGCCGACAGGCAGATGCCCGTCAGACCCGCCCACTCGATACCGGTTCGTGAAACGGCGGTGAAGACGCCGTAGACGATCGCGACGAGAATGAAGAATACCGTCAGGATCTCGAAGAGCTTGGCTTCGATCTTCATATCAGCACTTGTCCTTGGTCAGTGAGGTATCAGCAGCAGGTTCAGTTACCTTCGACACCGCTCGCCTGCTTGTAGCCGCGATCGGTGGTGAAGGGAGACGTCGACGTCGCAACCGGGGACTCGCCGATGGCCTGCAGAGCCTCCGCCGTGGTCAGATCCCGGCCGCCCTCGCTCGCCGGCTTACGCAGCTCGATGTACTGCGCGAACTTGTCGGGGCTCACGGCGCGAACCTCGAAGTTCATCATCGCGTGGAACGTGCCGCACATCTCGGCGCAGCGCCCGACGAAGGCACCTTCCTTCTCGATCTCACTGATCTGGAAGACGTTGTCGGAGTGGTTCTCCTTCGGGTTCGGGTTCACGTCGCGCTTGAACAGGAACTCCGGCACCCAGAAGGCGTGGATGACATCGGCCGAGGCCAGTTCGAACTGGATCCGCTTGCCGGTCGGCAGGACGAGGATCGGGATCTCGTTGCTCGAGCCGATCGTCTCGATCTTGTCGTAGTGCAGGTAGGACAGGTCCTGCGGGGTCTTGCCGTGGATTGGCCCGGGCTGAGCGTGCTCGCCCTCGGCCTCCGCCTCGGATGCCGGTGCGGACTCGACCGCAGCCTGCGCTTCCTGATCGACGCCGTCGTACTTGCCGCCACCCTCACCGAGGTCGATGGAGCGGTAGCCGAACTTCCAGTTCCACTGGTACGCAGTGACATCCACCACCACGTTGGGGTTGTCCTCCTTCTCGAGGACATGGTTCTGCACGATCACCGTGAAGTAGAACAGCACGGCGATGATGACGAACGGAACCGCGGTGTACGCCAGCTCGAGCGGCACGTTGTATGCCGTCTGCCGCGGGAACTCGGGTGAGTCCTTCTTCTTACGGTGGAAGATCACCGCCCAGAAGGTGAGTCCCCACACCAGCACACCCATGACGAGGGCGGCGATGACCGACCAGGTCCACAGTTCACGCATGCGGTGCGCCTGCGGGGTTACGCCCGAAGGCCACCCGAAACGAAGCACCTCGTTGTCGATTGAACAACCCGACAGCAGCAAGGCAGCAATGCCCAAAGATACTGCCAACCCTGCCCGCCGAAGGATCCGACCTTGCGCCACGTTCACGCCTTCCTGATCGCCGCAAATTCCACTAGGGCACACCCGATGGGAAGGCCCAATTACTACGCAGCGTAGACCAAAGGTGGCGGCTCTCCATCCTCGGGTCGGGCGACGACGTGTCGCTGCCGACGCCGCGGCGGTGCCGCTGTTCGCGCCGGGCACCGTCACCGGCGGCCCGAACCGGACGCTCCGGCAATCTGCGGCATACTTTCCGGCAGAGATCCCTGACCACTCCACCTCGTGGAGCCTTCCAAGATTCTGAATTGAGGTACCGGACGCTGTGTGCGGACTGCTCGGGCTACTGACCTCTGGAGAAACCAGCGACAACGCCGTCTCACAGGTCGACCAGGCGATGCACTGCCTGCGGCACCGTGGGCCGGACGAGCACGGGACCTGGCACGACGACCACCTGGTCTTCGGGTTCAATCGGCTGTCGATCATCGACATCGAACACTCCCACCAGCCCCTGCGGTGGGGTCCGGTGGAGAATCCGGAACGCTACGCGCTGACGTTCAACGGCGAGATCTACAACTACCTCGAGGTTCGTGCCGAACTCGCCGAGCAGTTCGGTGCGCAGTTCGTCACAGAGGGCGACAGCGAGGCCATCGTCGCAGCGTTCCACTACTGGGGCGAGGACGCGGTCCGCCGCCTGCGCGGCATGTTCGCGTTCGCGATCTGGGACACGGAGACGCGGGAATTGTTCCTCGCGCGCGATCCGTTCGGCATCAAACCGCTCTTCCTGGCGACGGGCGTCGGCGGCACCGCGTTCGGTAGCGAGAAGAAGAGCCTGCTGGAACTGGCGAGCCTGATCGGCATCGGCACCGAACTCGATCCGCGGGCCGTCGAGCACTACACCGTCCTTCAGTACGTGCCGGAGCCGGAAACCCTCCACAGGCAGATCCGCCGGCTCGAGTCCGGCTGCTTCGCGCGTGTGCGGCCGGGCGAAGAACCCGTGATCACCCGCTATTTCGCGCCCACGTTCCCGGTGCGTCCGTTCGCCGCGGGCACCGAGCAGGCCCGGTACCGCGAGATCGCGGAGGCGCTCGAGGATTCGGTCGCCAAGCACATGCGCGCCGACGTCACGGTCGGTTCCTTCCTGTCGGGTGGCATCGACTCGACGGCCATCGCGGCGCTCGCGATGCGTCACAACCCGAACCTGATCACGTTCACCACCGGTTTCGAACGCGAAGGCTATTCCGAGGTCGACGTCGCAGCCGAATCCGCAGAAGCGATCGGCGCGCGTCACGTGGTGAAGGTGGTGAGCCCGTCCGAGTTCGCCGCCGCCATCCCCGAGATCGTGTGGTACCTCGACGACCCCGTCGCCGATCCCGCGCTGGTTCCGCTGTGGTTCGTGGCCAAGGAAGCGCGCAAGCACGTCAAGGTCGTCCTGTCCGGTGAGGGCGCCGACGAGCTGTTCGGCGGCTACACCATCTACCGCGAGCCGATTTCGCTGAAGCCGTTCGAGTACCTGCCCAAGGGACTGCGGCGGGCCGCCGGGAAGCTGTCCGAGCGCATCCCCGAGGGTACCCGCGGAAAGAGCCTGCTCAACCGCGGTTCACTGACCCTGGAAGAGCGGTACTACGGCAACGCGCGCAGCTTCAACGACGCACAGTTGCGCGCCGTCCTGCGCGACTTCCGGCCGGAGTGGACGCACCGCGACGTCACCGACCCGATCTACGCGCAGTCGCAGGGGTGGGATCCGGTGGCCCGGATGCAGCACCTGGACCTGTTCACGTGGTTGCGCGGCGACATCCTCGTCAAGGCCGACAAGATGACGATGGCCAACTCGCTCGAACTTCGGGTGCCGTTCCTCGATCCCGAGGTCTTCAAGGTGGCGTCGCAGGTGCCGCTGGATCAGAAGATCACCAAGAGCACCACCAAGTACGCGCTGCGTCAGGCGCTGGAAGGCATCGTGCCCGGGCACGTGCTCCATCGGGCGAAGCTGGGCTTCCCGGTGCCGCTGCGGCACTGGCTGCGCGGCACCGAACTGTTCGACTGGGCACACGAGCAGATCGCGGCGTCGGGCACCGATCACCTGCTCGACAAGGCGGCGATCGCGAAGATGCTGAACGACCACCGGGACGGCGTGTCCGACCACAGCCGTCGCCTGTGGACCGTGCTGATCTTCATGGTCTGGCACGGCATCTTCGTGGAGAACCGCATCGTTCCGGAGATCGCCGAGCCGGCGTACCCGGTCTCGCTGTAGGCGCTTCGCGCCCGTGCGCCTTCTTGGTAGTTGGCGCTACCAAGACGGCGCACGGGCGGCGGAGCCGCCTGTTACGGCAGAACGGCAGCGATCTCGTCGGCGGCGGTGGAGCCGTAGGCGTCCGCGAGGCGCTTGACGGCCTCGTCGCGGTCGAACGTCCATTCCTGGGTTCCGACGGTCTCCAGCACGAGCACCGCCACCAGCGACCCCAGCTGCGCGGAGCGCTCGAAACTCAGGCCCGCGCTGTGCGCGAGGAGGAATCCGGCCCGGAATCCGTCACCGACACCGGTCGGGTCGACCTTCGCCTTCTCGGGAACGACGGCGACGCGGGTCCAGTTGCCCTCGGAGTCGACGATCTCGACGCCCTTGGAACCGAGGGTCGTGACGCGGACGCCGACCTGAGCGCGGATCTCCTCTTCGGTCAGTCCGGTCTTCTGCCGCAGCAGTCCCCACTCGTACTCGTTCGTGAACAGGTATTTTGCACCGCGGATCAGCGCCGACGCCTCCTCGCCGTTCAGTCGGGCGAGCTGCTGCGACGGGTCGGCGGCGAACGGGATTCCCTGCCGGCGGCATTCCTCGGTGTGGCGGATCATCGCCTCGGGGTCGTTGGCGCCGATCAGGACCAGATCGAGCGCTTCGGCGTCCTGCGCGATACCGGACAGCTGGATTTCGCGGGCCTCACTCATCGCACCGGGGTAGAACGACGCGATCTGCGCCATGTCCTCGTCGGTGGTGCACACGAAACGCGCGGTGTGCGCGGTGGTCGAGATCCGGACGGCGGTGCAGTCGACACCATTGCTCTCGAGCCACTGGCGGTAGTCCGCGAAGTCGGCCCCGACAGCCCCGACCAGCAGCGGAGATCCACCGAGGACGCCCATGGCGTAGGCGATGTTGCCGCCCACTCCCCCGCGCCGGACTACGAGGTCGTCGACCAGGAAGCTCAACGAGATGTGGCTGAGCTGATCGGCGAGCAGCTGCTCGGCGAACCGGCCCGGAAACCGCATCAGGTGGTCGGTGGCGATGGAACCGGTAACCGCAATTGTCACGGGCGGATGCCTTTCGATGAGTTCGGTCGGGATTTCTCACCGTACCCCGGGGTA
Organism: Rhodococcus sp. IEGM 1351; assembly: GCF_030056875.1. NCBI lineage: Bacteria > Bacillati > Actinomycetota > Actinomycetes > Mycobacteriales > Nocardiaceae > Rhodococcus > Rhodococcus sp. IEGM 1351. The sequence goes on from NZ_JASHKU010000002.1 coordinate 215,098, forward strand.
CCACCACGATCGGTCGGCAGCACGGGGACCCGGGTACGTGGAGATCGGGCACGAAAAAAGTCTGACGCGGCAGCCGGTCGGCGCCGCGTCAGACTTGTCGATTCAGTTGTACTTCGGCCTGGGACTCAGTTGAAGGAGTCGCCGCAGGCGCACGAACCGGTCGCGTTGGGGTTGTCGATGGTGAAACCCTGCTTCTCGATGGTGTCGACGAAGTCGATCGAGGCACCCTCGACGTACGGTGCGCTCATCCGGTCCACCGCGAGGGCGACGCCACCGAAGTCCACGATCAGGTCGCCGTCCAGGTTCCTGTCGTCGAAGAACAGCTGGTAACGCAGCCCTGCGCAGCCGCCGGGTTGCACGGCGATACGCAGTGCGAGGTCGTCACGACCTTCCTGATCGAGCAGCGCCTTCGCCTTGGCGGACGCGGCTTCGGTCATCTTGACGCCGTGGACGGCGGTCTCGTTCTGCACAGTCATGGGCTCTCCCTGTAGTTCGTAACAAACCCGTGAACGCTTCAACGGTACTCCGCGCCCGACTTATTCCCGGGTTCCATTCCCTGCGGCAGCGTCCGCAGATCGATCCACGTCCATGGTATCCGACGTCGCGGATTCCGGTTACTGCCCTGCGGCCGCACCGTCCCATCCGCGGGCTGCGGCCGCGGCAAGGTCTCTCAGCTGCGCGTATGCGTCCGACATCGCGAGTTCGACCGATCCCGCGTGGTCCACCAGCGACAGTGCCTCGTCGATGCCCGCGCTGTCGAGATCCGCGGGGTCGAGGAGCACCTGCCCGGCCAGGACGAGCGTCCCGATCGACCGCCGGCGGGCGGCAGCGGCAAGCGCGATCACGAGTTTCCCGCGCAGCGACTGCTGGTCGAGCCGGCCTTCCCCGGTGATCACGAGCTGGGCGGAGGCGAGTTGCCGGTCCTGCCGGGTGCGTTGCGCGACCACGTGAGCACCGGATTCTCGGGTCGCGCCGAGGGCGAGCAGCGCGGCCCCGATGCCACCGGCGGCGCCGGCCCCGGCCTCGGCGGCGACCTCCCGGGCCGTCACCCGCTGCAGTTGCCCCGCCCATGCGGCGTTCCGGTCCTCGAGGAATGCGACGGTGTCGGGGTCGGCGCCCTTCTGCGGTCCGAACACGCGGGCGGCGCCGTGCTCGCCGAGCAACGGGTGCTCGACATCGGACGCGGCCACCAGTTCCACCGAGCGCAGGCGGGCGACGGCGGCATCCGCGCTCCCGAAACCCTGCGCGAGGGCTTCGACGAGGCCGCGGCCGCCGTCGGTGCAGCTGCTGCCGCCGAGACCGACGACGATTCTGCTCGCCCCGGCATCGAGGGCCGCTACCACGAGTTGGCCGACGCCCCGGCTGTGCGCGTCGCGGGCGGTGCGGGGCGTCGGCGGTCCGCCCAGCAGTCCGAGTCCGCAGGCCTGGGCGGATTCGAGGTAGGCGTCGGTGCCGTCGAGGAGCCAGCGGGCCGTGACGTCGGCGCCGAGGGGCCCTTCCACGACCGCGGTCCGGACGGTGCCGCCCGCAGCCGCTACCACGTCGACGAACCCAGGGCCGCCGTCGGACTGCGGCGCCTCGATCAGCTGGTCGTCCGGGCGCACGGCCGACCATCCCGCCGCGATCGCGGCGGTCGCCTCGACGGCGGTCAGCGTTTCACCGAAGGAGTCCGGTGCGATCATCACTCGCATCGGCGAAGTGTATGGCGACGGGCGCGACCCGGCATTTCGATGTGAGGGCGGTTTTCCTCCCGGCGCCGTCTTCCCATACTCTGGAAGGGTGAAATTGCTACGCCGCGGTGATTCGGACAATTCAGACAAGCGGGACGTCGAGGTCGCCGAGTCGTCCACGGCCCCGGAGGCGGAGTCCGCCGAACAGGCAGGCAAGGGCCGCCCGACCCCCAAGCGACGCGACGCGGAGGCGAAGCGACGCGGACCGGTCGCGCCCGCGCCCCTGACGGCGAAAGAGGCACGCGCCCGTAAGAAGGCCACCCGCGGTAGCAAGGAAGAGCGCAAGGTCGCCGCGGCGGAGCGACGCGCCACCGCCGCCGAGCGACGCGCCCGCATGCTCGCCGGCGAGGACAAGTATCTCCTCCCCCGCGACAAGGGCCCGGTCCGCGCGTACGTCCGCGACATCGTGGACGCCCGGCGCAACCTGGTCGGCCTGTTCATGCCGCTGGCCCTGGTTCTCATCATGGCGATGTTCGTCAGCCCGGCGTTGCAGGCGATCGTGACGCTCGCCATGCTCATCATGATGATGTTCATGGCCATCGAGGGCGTCTGGCTGGGCCGCAAGATCAACAATCAGGTGCGGGAGCGCTTCCCGGACACCCCCGACGGCGGTTTCAAGCTCGGGTGGTACGCGTTCGTGCGTGCGTCGCAGATCCGCAAGCTGCGCGCCCCCAAGCCGCGGGTGCGCCCCGGCGACGCCATCTGACGGTCAGTTGTGGGGCGCGCGGTGCGTCTCGGCGAGCAGCCGCCCCAGGTCGGCGTCGCGGTCGTAGGACAGGTCGGTCATGGGATCGGCCGGTCGGAAGAAGTTGTCGCGGTAGCTTTTCCGCAGTCGCGGATGGAGTGGACCCAGGTGCCGACCGGCGTACATCACGGCCGCATGCAGCACGAGGAGAAGTGCAACGAGGACGAGGAATTCGGTCATGGCTGAAATTTTCCGCCCATTCACTTCCCGCCAACAGTGGCGGAATTGACGTTCTTCGTCAAAATACTGCCACTCCGGTCGGTTGGTAGCGTTTCCCTCCGTGCCCACCGCCGATTCCCCGGACCGCCCGAGCCGTCCGAACCAGACGTCGCGAACACTCGTGCTCGGCGGTGCACGCTCCGGAAAATCCGCTCACGCCGAGGAACTGACCCAGGCCCTGGCCGGGGCGGGCCGGGTGCGCTACGTCGCCACCAGTCACCGCGACCCCGACGACCACGACTGGGAACACCGCATCGCTCAGCACCGCGATCGGCGTCCCCGCAGCTGGCTCACTGTGGAAACCGCGCACCGGCTCGACCTCGCCGACCAACTGCGTTCCCCCACCGAAACTGCGGCCACCCTCGTCGACGATCTCGGCACCTGGCTCACCGTCGAACTCGACGGCGCCGCAGCCTGGGACTCGCCGCGCGGCACCATCACCCCACGCACGGACGAACTCGTCGCGAGCGTCCGCGACTACCGCGGCGCACTCGTGCTGGTGACTCCCGAGGTGGGCCTCGGCGTCATCCCCGAGACCCGGTCCGGTCGCCTGTTCCGCGACGAGATCGGCTCCCTCAACGCGCGGCTCGCCCAGGTCTGCGATCGCGTGGTCCTCGTCGTCGCCGGACTGACCATGACCCTGAAAGATGATCCCGCACGCGAGTCGTGCGGGGCAGAAGTGTCCACTCGAGCGAGAGGCCAAGCGTGACCAGCGAGTCCGTGAGCACCGACCCCGGTCGGTTCGAACCCGTCACCCCACCCGACGAAGGGGTGCGCGCACAGGCCGAGGCCCGTCAGTTGCAGCTCACCAAACCGGCCGGCTCGCTCGGACGCCTCGAGACGCTCGCATGCTGGGCCGCGGCCTGCCAGGGTGTCTGCCCGCCCGTCCCGTTCGCGCGGGCGCGCGTGGTGGTGTTCGCCGGCGACCACGGAGTGGCACGGACCGGCGTCTCGGCGTATCCGCCCGAGGTGACGGCCCAGATGGTCGCCAATTTCGTCGGCGGCGGGGCCGCCGTCAATGCTCTCGCGAACCGGGCCGGCGCAAGCGTGCGCGTCGTCGACCTGTCCGTCGACGGCGACACGGATCCGTCGGTGTCCACGTTCAAGATTCGCCGCTCGTCGGGGGCGATCGACCGCGAGGACGCGCTCACACACGAGGAGACACTGAAGGCCATCGAGGCCGGACGGTCCATCGCCGACTCCGAAATCGATTCCGGCGCAGACCTGTTGATCGCCGGCGACATGGGAATCGGCAACACCACGCCGGCCACCGTTCTCATCGCCGCGCTGACGGACACCGAACCCGTGGCGGCGGTCGGCCGGGGCACCGGTGTCGACGACGCCGGCTGGATCCGGAAGACGGCGGCGATCCGCGACGCGATGCGCCGGGCCCGGCCGGTGGTCCGGGACACGGTGGCGCTCCTGCGTACGGTGTCGGGCGCCGACCTCGCCGCGATGGCCGGCTTCCTCGCCCAGGCCTCCGCCCGCAAGACCCCGGTGATTCTCGACGGCGTGGTCGTCACCGCGGCCGCGATGGTCGCGGAGGAACTCGCGCACGGCGCCCGCGCGTGGTGGCTGGCCGGCCACCGTTCCACCGAACCGGCCCACACGATCGCACTGAAGCACCTGCAACTCGACCCCCTCCTCGAACTCGACATGCGACTCGGCGAGGGATCCGGCGCCGTCACCGCGCTGCCGATCCTGCAGGGCGCCGTCGCCACGCTCGCGGAGATGGCGACGTTCGCGGAGGCCGGAGTCAGCACCCGCGACGCCGAGGACGGCGAGGACACCGCCCCCGGCTCCGCCGCCGATACCGCGGGCTGACCGTGTCGGGCGTACTGCTCGCGTTCTCCTGGCTGACGGTCCTCCCCCTGCGCGGACCGGATTCCGTGGACCGCGTGTCGGGCCGCCGCGCGATCCGGGCGGCGCCGGTGACCGGGGTCGCGCTGGGAGTCCTGGCCGCGGTGCTGCTGTGGGCGCTCGTGTCCGCCGGTCTCGACCCCGCCCTCGCCGGCCTGATGACGGTGGGTGCACACGCTCTCGCCACCCGGGGGATGCACATCGACGGTCTGTCCGACACCGTCGACGGGCTCGGCTGTTACGGGCCGCCGGAGCGGGCGCGGGCCGTGATGCACAGCGGCGGCGCGGGCCCGTTCGGGGTGTGCGCCCTGGTGATCTGCCTGGGCGCGCAGGGACTGGCGTTCGGATCTCTGGCCGCCGCAGGACAATTCGCGTGCGTGGCCGTCGCCGTGGCGGCCGGGCGGGTGGCGGTCGTCTTCGCCTGCCGGCGCGGAATTCCCGCGTCGTCGACGGAAGGATTCGGCGCACTGGTCGCCGAGACCCAGTCACCGTGGACCGGCATCGCCTGGACCGTTCCGCTCCTCGCGGCGGCCGCGTGGTGCACCTCGCCGTGGTGGCAGGGACCGATCGTCGTGGCAGTCGCGCTGACGCTCACCGCGTTCCTGGTGGCTCACTGCGTCCGGCGATTCGCCGGCCTCAACGGCGACGTGCTCGGCGCCGTGCTCGAGATCACCGTCACCATCTCGGCGATCGGTCTCACGTTCTGAGCGACCGCCGAAACCGAGATCAGCGCAGTTTCGTCATCCACCCGTGGGTGTCGGCGAACGTTCCCCGCTGAATGCCGGTCAGCGTGTCGCGCAGGGCCATGGTGACCTCGCCGGGCTCGCCGTCGGCGATCGTGAACTCACCCTCGGCCGACTTGACCCGGCCGACAGGCGTGATGACCGCCGCCGTACCGCACGCGAACACCTCGGTGATCTCGCCCGACTTGGTCTTGGTGCGCCATTCGTCGGTGCTGATCCGACGCTCGTCCACCGCGAAACCGGCGTCGGTCGCGAGGGTCAGCAGCGAGTTACGGGTGATACCCGGCAGCAACGAACCGGACAGGGACGGCGTCACGAGGCGGGCGTCGGATCCGGAGCCGAACACGAAGAAGAGGTTCATGCCGCCCATCTCCTCCACGTACGACCGTTCGATGGCGTCGAGCCACACCACCTGGTCGCAACCCTCGTCGGCGGCCTGCGCCTGCGCGAGAAGCGAAGCCGCGTAGTTACCCGCGAATTTGGCGGCGCCGGTGCCACCGGGTGCGGCGCGCACGTATTCCGTCGACAGCCACACGCTGACCGGCTTCACTCCACGCGGGAAGTAGGCGCCTGCGGGCGAGGCGATCAGCAGGTAGCGGTACTCGTCGGCCGGACGCACACCGAGTCCGGCCTCGGTGGAGAACATGAAGGGGCGAAGGTACAGCGCGTCCTCACCACCGGCGGCGGGCACCCATTCGTGATCCAGCTCGAGCAGTTCGGTGATCGACTTGACGAACAACTCCTCCGGTAGTTCCGGCATCGCGAGACGACGCGCCGACGTCGCGAGTCGTTCGGCGTTCGCCTCGAGGCGGAACGTCGAGATGCCGCCGTCGGGCTGCCGGTACGCTTTCAGCCCCTCGAAGATGGCCTGCCCGTAGTGCAGCACCATCGCGGCGGGGTCGAGCTGGAGCGGCCCGTACGGTTCCACCTTGGCGTCGTGCCAGCCGAGCTCCGTGGAGTAGGTGATCGACACCATGTGGTCCGTGAAGTACCGACCGAATCCGGGCGCCGCCAGTATCTCTCGCCGTACCTCGTCGGAGGTGAGGGCGGGATGCGGGACGCGAACGAACTCGGTGACACCTGTCATGCCCGTGATCTTATCGAACGCCTTCCGCCGCCCCACGGCCGACAGGTCGTCCGCGACAGGCGCTTACTTGGTGTTGATCTCCACGAACGGCGGAGACACCACCTCGGCGCGCAGGGAGCGTCCCCGGACGTCCACGGCGATCTCGTCTCCCGCCGACACGCCGGCTCCGGAGTCGAGCAGCGCCAATGCGATCCCGACCTTGAGCGTGGGCGAGAACGTGCCCGACGTGGTCTCGCCGATCGACTCGCCGTCGCGCAGCACGGTCTGACCGGCGCGGAGAACCCCGCGGTCCAGCGCCTTGATGCCCCACAGCGTGCGCGCCGGGCCGGACTCCTTCTCGTCGGTGAGCGTCTCCTTGCCCCAGAACTTCGGCTTCTTCCACCCGATCGCCCAGCCGCATCGTGCCTCGAGCGGGGAGATCTCCAGCGACAGTTCGTGCCCGTGCAGCGGGTATCCCATCTCGGTGCGCAGCGTATCCCGGGCGCCGAGACCGGCGACCTGGCCGCCGTGGGCGCGGACCTGCTCGACCGCGGCCCGGAACAGCTTCTCGCTGTCCACCCAGCGCGGCAGCAGTTCGAACCCGACCTCGCCGGTGTACCCGCTGCGGCACACGCGGACCGGAACCCCGTCCCAGGTGGCGTCCGCGAAGGCCATGTACTCGATGTCGGTGGGCAGGCCGAGGGCGGTGAGTACGTCCGCCGACTTCGGGCCCTGCACGGCGATCACACCGAAGTCCCGGTGCTGGTTCGCCACGGTGACGCCCTCGGGAGCCGCGGCGGCCAGTGCCGCGACCACGTCCGCGGTGTTGGCCGCGTTGGGGACGAGGAACACCTCGTCGGGGCTCACGTAGTAGGCGATCAGATCGTCGATCACTCCGCCCGACGGCGTGCAGCACAGCGTGTACTGCGCCTTGCCGGGACCGATCTTGTCGAGATCGTTGGTCAGCGCCGAGTTCACGAAGGCTGCGGCGCCGCTGCCCCGCACGAGGGCCTTGCCGAGGTGGCTGACGTCGAACACCCCCACCGACTCGCGCACCGCGGTGTGTTCGGCGACGACACCGGCGTACGAGACGGGCATCTCCCAGCCGCCGAAGGGAGCGAACGTGGCCCCGAGTTCGACGTGAACGGCGTGGACGGGGCCTTGGGACAACTGCTCCTCGGTCATGGGCCTCAACTTATCCGACCCCCGGGCGCACCGGGTAGGCGACGGCGGACGAGCACTACCATCGGGACGGACGTCGACCATCCGACACCACCCGATCCCGAACCGCTGCAGGAGAGACACCGTGAGCACTCACACAGCCCGACCCCTCGGACCACAACTCGCCCTCGCCGGCACCGTCGGCAAGCGGGTGGACGTGCTGGTGATCGGGTTGACGTCGAGCTCGGACGGACCCGAAATCGCGCTCGGCGACGGCATCGTCGACGAATCGGTGCTGACCGATCTGCTCGACACGCTCGTCGCGGTGGGCGCCTCCGGCAAGGCGGAGGAGACGACCCGCATCCCGGCACCCGACACGCTTCCGGTCGACAGTGTGCTGGCCGTCGGCCTCGGTTCGGCCGAGAAGCTCGACGCCGAGCAGATCCGCAAGTCCGCGGGCGCCGCGGCGCGTTCACTCAGTGGCGTCGGCACCGTCGCGACCACCCTGTCCGTGCTCGATCTCGGTGCCGCAGCCGAAGGTTTCGCCCTCGGCGCGTACCGCTTCAACGAGTTCAAGTCCGCGAAATCCGCTCCCGGCCCGGACGCACAACCTGTCTCGCGGGTGGAGCTGCTGGTGTCGTCTCCGCGTGCGAAGGAGTCGAAGGAGACCCTCGCGCGCTCCGCGGCGATCGCCGACGCCGTCGCCACTGCGCGCGAATTCGTCAACACTCCCCCGAGCCACCTCTTCCCCGCCGAATTCGCCGACCGTGCAAAGGCTCTCGGCACCGACGCCGGACTGAAGGTCGAGGTCCTCGACGAGAAGGCGCTCGAAAAGAACGGGTACGGCGGCATCCTCGGGGTGGGCAAGGGCTCGTCTCGTCTGCCGCGGCTGGTCCGGCTGAGCTACTCCGCCAAGAAGCGGAACGCCCCCAAGGTCGCGCTCGTCGGCAAGGGCATCACGTTCGACACCGGCGGCATCTCCATCAAGCCCGCCGCAGGCATGGAGAACATGACGTCCGACATGGGCGGCGCCGCAGCCGTTGTCGCCACCGTGGTCCTCGCCGCCAAGCTCGGACTGCCCGTCGACGTCACCGCCACCGTCCCGATGGCCGAGAACATGCCGTCGTCCACCGCGCAGCGTCCCGGCGACGTCCTCACCCAGTACGGCGGCACCACGGTGGAGGTCATCAACACCGACGCGGAGGGACGTCTCGTCCTCGCCGACGCCATCGTCCGCGCGTGCGAGGACGACCCCGACTACCTCATCGACACCGCGACCCTCACCGGCGCGCAGATGGTGGCACTGGGCAACCGGACGCCCGGTGTGATGGGCACCGACCAGTTCCGCGACCGCGTCGCCGCCATCTCCCAGGAGATCGGTGAGAACGCGTGGGCCATGCCGATGCCCGCCGAACTGCGCTCGGACCTCGATTCGAAGGTCGCCGACCTCGCCAACGTCACCAACCATCGCTGGGGCGGCATGCTCGCGGCGGCCCTGTACCTCAAGGAGTTCGTCGCCGACGGCGTGCAGTGGGCGCACATCGACGTCGCCGGACCGGCGTACAACTCGTCGGGACCGTGGGGATACACCGGCCGCGGCGGCACCGGCGTGCCCGTGCGCACCATGATCTCGGTGATCGAGGACATCGCCGCCAACGGGTAGGCGCTCCGCGCCCGTGCGCCTTTCAGGTAGCTGGAACAACCAGAAAGGCGGACGGGCGGCGAAGCCGCCTACAGGTCGCGCTCGCGCTCGCGCTTCCGCTCGATACGGCGCCGCGCGTCGTGATCGCGCATCCGCTGCGGGTAGCCGGTCTTGCGGACGTCGTACACGGGGATGCGGAGGTCCTCGCCGAGTTTGCGGGCGCCGCGTTCACCGCCCACACGGCGCCGGGTCCACTCGCCGTCCGCCGCAACAAGCACGACAGTGACTTCCGTCACCGTCGTCTGAGGTTCCACGTAGGCCTCCACACCGGGGTGCGTGCGAGTCCAGTTCGCGAGATACGCGGCGTCCTCGGGGGACGCCTGAGATCGACCGGACCGAGGCCGCGAGAATCGGTCGAACAACCCCACGTCGAGCCTCCTCGAGTGCGTGCGCCCGACGATGCCGGCGACTGTCCTCCAAGTTTGCCAGCGAACGCCCGGTTTCCGCCGCACACGAAAACTACTGGCCGGTAGCGATTACGTCGCGACACACCGGAGTCCCCGACGGGTGCCCCTCGGCGGACACGCCCGCCGGATCAATGGAAAGATGTGGAGCGCCGACACAGCGAGTGGGTGACGACGAATCGGAATTACCTGCAAGTAGACGCAAGACACGTGCATCTCGAAGCACAATGGTTCACGACCACAAGTCGACAAAATTCAACAACCCGAACACAACTGTCGAGGAGTCAAAAGACATGGCCTTCTCCGTCCAGATGCCAGCGCTTGGTGAGAGTGTCACCGAGGGAACTGTCACGCGGTGGCTCAAGCAGGAAGGAGACACGGTCGAAGTTGACGAACCCTTGCTCGAAGTCTCCACGGACAAGGTGGACACGGAAATCCCGTCTCCCGTGGCCGGCGTTCTCAGCAAGATCGTTGCTCAGGAAGACGACACCGTGGAAATCGGTGGCGAGCTTGCCGTGATCGGCGACGCCGGTGAGGCTCCTGCCTCCGACTCCGCTCCCGCACCCGCCGCCGAAGAGCCCGCCGCAGAGCCGGCTCCCGCCGCGGAGGCGCCGGCCGCCGAGCCCGCGCCCGCAGCATCCGGCAACGGTTCCGCCGAGGGCACCGCCGTGAAGATGCCCGAACTGGGCGAGTCCGTCACCGAGGGCACCGTCACCCGCTGGCTCAAGGCCGTCGGCGACGAGGTCGCCGTGGACGAGCCGCTCGTCGAGGTGTCCACCGACAAGGTCGACACGGAGATCCCGTCCCCCGTCGCCGGTACTCTCCTCGAGATCAGCGCCGAGGAAGACGACACCGTTTCCGTCGGCGGTCAGCTCGCCGTCATCGGTTCGGGTGCGCCCGCCGCCAAGCCGGCCGCGGAACCGAAGCCCGAGCCGACCCCCGAGCCCGCGAAGCCCGCTCCCGCCCCGGAGCCCGCGAAGCCCGAGCCCGCCAAGAGTGCACCGGCAGCATCCGCGCCGGCTCCCGCCGCACCCGCTCCCGCGGCCACGTCCGGAGACAGCACCCCGTACGTCACCCCGCTGGTGCGCAAGCTCGCCACGGACAACAACGTCGACCTGTCCTCGGTGACGGGCACCGGAGTCGGTGGCCGCATCCGTAAGCAGGACGTCCTCGCTGCCGCCGAGGCCAAGAAGGCACCGGCCGCCGCTGCCGCGCCTGCTGCCGCACCGGCCGCCGCCGCTGCTCCCGCAGCCGCCTCCGCCGGGGTCCGCCCCGAACTGGCCCACCTGCGCGGAACCACGCAGAAGGCCAACCGGATTCGTCAGATCACCGCCACGAAGACGCGGGAGTCGCTGCAGACCACGGCGCAGCTCACCCAGACCTTCGAGATCGACGTCACCAAGATCGCGGCCCTGCGCGCGCAGGCCAAGAACACCTTCCTCGAGCGCGAGGGCGTCAAGCTCACGTTCCTCCCGTTCTTCGCGAAGGCCGTCGTCGAGGCGCTGAAGTCGCACCCGAACATCAACGCCAGCTACGACGAGGCGAACAAGCAGATCACCTACTACGACGCCGAGCACCTGGGCATCGCGGTCGACACCGACCAGGGTCTGCTGTCCCCCGTGATCCACAACGCCGGCGACCTGTCGCTGGCCGGCCTGGCCCGCGCGATCGCGGACATCGCCAAGCGCGCCCGCTCCGGTGGGCTCAAGCCGGACGAGCTGTCCGGTGGCACGTTCACGATCACGAACATCGGCAGCCAGGGCGCCCTGTTCGACACCCCGATCCTCGTGCCCCCGCAGGCCGCGATGCTCGGAACCGGCGCGATCGTCAAGCGTCCCGTGGTCGTGACCGACGAGTCCGGCAGTGAAAGCATCGGCGTCCGCTCGATGTGCTACCTGCCGCTCACCTACGATCACCGCCTCGTCGACGGCGCCGACGCCGGCCGCTTCTTGACCACGATCAAGCAGCGTCTGGAGCAGGGAGCGTTCGAGGCCGACCTCGGCCTCTGATCGTCACCGGACTTCGAGCCGAACGTAGTTTCGCAGGGGCACCATTTCCATCAGGGATGGTGCCCCTGCGCTGTGAAGGAGGCTGTTGCACATGCGAGTGGTCATCGCCGGTTCCTCCGGGCTGATTGGCACCGCTCTCGTCTCGTCTCTCCGCGGCGACGGTCACGACGTCGTCCGCCTCGTCCGCCGGTCGTCCGCGGGTCCCGACGAGTCACGCTGGGATCCGCAGAAGGACCGGATCGACACGGGGATCCTCGCGGACGCGGATGCGGTCGTGAATCTGTGCGGCGTCGGGGTCGGCGACAAACGCTGGACCGGGGCGTACAAGCAACTGATCCGGGACAGTCGCATCGCCGCCACCGACGTCCTGGCCGAGGGCGTCGCGGAGGCCGCGGTGCCCGTGTTCGTGAATGCGAGCGCGGTCGGCTACTACGGCGACACCGGCGATCGGGTCGTCGACGAGACCTCGCCCTCCGGGACGGGTTTCCTCGCGGACACCTGCCGCGACTGGGAGGCCGCGACAGCCCCCGCCGACACCTCGAAGATCCGGACGGTTCTGCTGCGGAGCGGCATCGTCCTCTCTCCCCACGGCGGCCTGCTCGGCAGGCTGAAGACGCTGTACACGTTCGGGCTCGGCGGCCGGCTCGGCAACGGCCGCCAGTACCTGTCGTGGATCTCGTTGGAGGACGAGGTCGATGCGATCAAGTTCGTCCTCACCCGCGACGACGTCGCCGGCCCCGTGAACGTCACCGGCCCGGCGCCCGTCACCAACGCCCAGTTCAACGGCGCGGTCGCGCGGACGCTGCACCGCCCCGCACCGTGGATCGTTCCCGGGTTCGCGCTCAGCGCGCTGGTCGGAGAGTTTGCGCAGGAGGGCATTCTGGCCGGACAGCGCGCGATACCCACGGTGCTCGAGAATGCGGGATTCCGGTTCCGGCACAACACCATCGGGGAAGCGCTCGACGCCGCCCTCGTGCAGTGAACCCAGGTCGTGCCGGTGCGGCCGCAGCCCCGGCGTAACCTCTAGCGCATGAGCAGCGCGACACAATCCGCCCGTTTCAGCCCCTCCCCGATTTCCGTCGAACATCTCGGCACGATCGGGTACGTCGACGCCTGGGATCGACAGCGCGAGCTGGCGGCCGAACGCGCCGAGAACGTGGGTACCGACACGCTGCTCCTGCTCGAACACCCGGCCGTCTACACCGCGGGGCGCCGGACCGAACCCGAGGACCGTCCGACCGACGGCACTCCCGTCATCGACGTCGACCGCGGCGGGAAGATCACCTGGCACGGTCCGGGTCAGCTGGTGGGCTACCCGATCGTCAAGCTGGCCGAACCGGTCGACGTCGTGCGGTACGTGCGCCGGCTCGAGCAGGCACTGATCACCGTGTGCACCGACCTCGGCGTCGACTGCGGCCGGGTCGACGGTCGCTCCGGTGTGTGGCTGCCGGCGTCCCTCGACAACGGGCAGTGGCTGCCCGAGCGCAAGGTGGCGGCCATCGGCGTGCGGGTACAGCGTGGTGTCGCACTCCACGGCTTCTCGCTCAACTGCAATTCCGTTCTCACGGGGTTCGACGCGATCATCCCGTGCGGTATCCGCGACGCCGGGGTCACGTCGCTGTCGCGGGAACTGGGCCGCGACGTCACTGTCGAGGAGGTCACGCCCGTCGTCACGGCGGCCGTCGTCGCCGCGCTCGACGGCGAACTTCCGGTGACCGAACACGACATCGAGCGGGTCACGTTCGACTCCGCCGCCGCCGGGACGACGTCCTCCGCGCCCACCTTCACTACTGTTCAGTACGGTTGACCTCCGCTCCCCGGCCCGCCGGGCGCGACGGGCCGGGCGTACGATCGTCTCCGTGACTGTGGCCCCAGAAGGACGCAAATTGCTCCGCCTCGAGATCCGAAATGCGGAGACTCCGATCGAACGCAAACCGAACTGGATCAAGACGAGAGCGAAGATGGGCCCGGAATACTCCGAGCTCAAAAGCCTCGTCAAGCGCGAGGGTTTGCACACCGTCTGCGAAGAAGCCGGCTGCCCCAACATCTACGAATGCTGGGAAGACCGCGAGGCGACCTTCCTCATCGGCGGTGAACAATGCACCCGCCGCTGCGACTTCTGCCAGATCGACACCGGCAAACCCGACGACCTCGACCGCGACGAACCCCGCCGCGTCGCCGAATCCGTCCAGGCGATGGGACTGCGCTACTCCACCATCACCGGCGTCGCCCGCGACGACCTCCCCGACGGCGGCGCCTGGCTCTACGCCGAAACCGTCCGCCTGATCCACCAGCTCAACCCCGGCACCGGCGTCGAACTGCTCATCCCCGACTTCAACGCCAAACCCGACCAGCTCGCCGAGGTGTTCTCCACCCGCCCCGAGGTGCTCGCCCACAACGTCGAAACCGTCCCCCGCATCTTCAAACGGATCCGGCCCGCGTTCCGCTACCAGCGCAGCCTCGACGTGATCACCGCCGCCCGCGAAGACAACCTCGTCACCAAGTCCAACCTCATCCTCGGCATGGGCGAAACCCCCGACGAGGTCACCCAGGCGTTGCACGACCTGCACGACGCCGGCTGCGACATCATCACCATCACCCAGTACCTGCGTCCCTCCCCCCGCCACCACCCGGTCGAACGGTGGGTCAAGCCCGAGGAATTCGTCGAGCACTCCAAGACCGCCGAGGAAATCGGCTTCGCCGGCGTCATGGCCGGACCCCTCGTCCGCTCCTCCTACCGCGCCGGCCGCCTCTACGCACAGGCGATGGCCCACCACGGCCGCGAATTGCCTGCAGGACAGGCACATCTCACCGAAAGCGGCGATGCGTCGCAGGAGGCAAGTTCCCTCATGGCGCGGCTCGCCCGCTGACCTCCCCGCGTGCGCGGTGGTCGACACCGGACGGGTCATCACCGCGCACGGCCAGGGACGTATCCTGAAGAGCATGGCGAACGGCAGTAAATCCGGTAAAGCGGGCAAACCCAGTAAAGAAGCAAAGGCAGCCGCCAAGGCAGCCCGCAGGCAGGCGTCGAAGGAACGCAGAACTCAGCTCTGGCAGGCGTTCCAGATGCAGCGCAAGGAAGACAAGCTGCTGTTGCCGCTCATGCTCGGCACGCTCATCGGACTCGCGGTGGTGTTCTTCCTCGTCGGTCTGATCTGGGGCCTCCAGTGGTTCCTCCTCCCGATCGGTCTCCTCCTCGGCGTGCTCGGGGCCTTCATCATCTTCGGCCGGCGCGTCCAGAAGACGGTGTACGGCAAGGCCGAGGGCCAGGCGGGCGCGGCCGCGTGGGCGCTCGACAACATGCAGGGCTCCTGGCGCGTGACCAGCGCGGTCGCGGGCACCACGCAGCTCGACGCCGTTCACCGCGTGATCGGACGTCCCGGCGTCATCCTCGTCGCCGAGGGATCGCCGCAACGCGTGAAGTCGCTCCTGGCCCAGGAGAAGAAGAAGACGGCGCGCCTCGTCGGCGACACCCCGATCTACGACATCGTCATCGGCAACGACGAGGGCCAGGTCCCGCTGTCGCAGCTGCAGAAGCATCTGAACAAGCTCCCGAAGAACATCGACACCAAGCGGATGGACGCCATCGAGTCGCGGCTCGCCGCGCTCAGCAGCCGCGGTGGCGGTGCCGCACTGCCCAAGGGTCCGATGCCCGGCGGCGCGAAGATGCGCGGCGTGCAGCGCACCATCCGTCGTCGCTAGAAGCCTGTCGCCCCACTACTCCGCCCGATGTCGATCCGACATCGGGCGGAAGACGTTCTGCGGGGTCAGCGGGTGCGAACCAGCGCGGTGCCGGTGGCCCGGTCCTGCATGCCGCGACCGTCGATGTCCGTGATGGTCCCGGGCACGACGAACACGAGCAGCGCCTGACGCACCAGGGCCCGGACGAAGCCGACCCGGGCGGGCCCGTCCACCCGCGCCACCTGCATGCCGAGGAACAGCTGCCCCGGTGTGAAGGAGAACAGCGACACCGTGGCGATACCGACGACGAACCAGACCAGCAGAGTGAAGGTCGAGAACGGACCCTCGAAGAAGTTGTCGCCGATGATCAGTGCCGCGACGCCCGCCGACGACACCCAGTCGATCATCAGAGCGGCGAGACGGCGGCCCGTGCTCGCGAGTGAACCGGGACCTTCCGCCTGCAGGCCGAGGCGCTCGCCCCGGAAGGACTGCTTCGTCTCGTCCGCGCCGTTCGGCAGGGCAGCCGAAGGTCCGGAAAGCCAGGAACCGGTGATACGTGCCATGCTGTCCAGGATAGGCGTCGACTCTCCGAGGACCTCACACCGGAGCTTTGGGCTGTGTGCGCAGTCACAGCCGGTGCAAAAGCCCAGGAAGATTCGACGCGTAACACGGGCGAAACAAAAGGTTGACCAGCGGGCAACACCAAGTCCTTACCGTCTGGCTCGACGAATTCGCCAATATCCACTTGGCTGAAGCGACTTAAGGAGCACAAGCGTGGCGTTCACCACGGCCGAAGAGGTCATCAAGTTCATCAAGGACGAGAACGTCGAATATGTCGACATCCGGTTCAGCGACCTGCCGGGCGTGCAGCAGCACTTCTCGATCCCGGCGTCCGCGTTCAACCAGGACGTCTTCGAGGACGGCCTCGCGTTCGACGGTTCGTCCGTCCGCGGCTTCCAGTCGATCCACGAGTCGGACATGATGCTCCTTCCCGACGTCGCCACCGCCCAGCTCGACCCGTTCCGCGCCGCCAAGACGCTGAACATCAACTTCTTCGTGCACGACCCGTTCACGCGTGAGTCCTACAGCCGCGACCCGCGTAACGTCGCGCGCAAGGCCGAGGAATACCTGAAGTCGACCGGCATCGCCGACACCGCCTTCTTCGGCGCCGAGGCCGAGTTCTACATCTTCGACTCGGTCCGCTACGACTCCGGCATCAACGGCGCGTTCTACGAGGTCGACTCCATCTCGGGTTCCTGGAACACCGGCAACGACGTGAACGCCGACGGCAGCCCCAACCTGGGCTACAAGGTCCGCCCCAAGGGTGGATACTTCCCCGTCGCTCCGTACGACCACTACGTCGACCTGCGCGACGAGATCTCCACCAACCTGCAGAACGCGGGCTTCGAGCTCGAGCGCGGCCACCACGAGGTGGGCACCGGCGGCCAGCAGGAGATCAACTACAAGTTCAACACGCTGCTCGCGGCCGCGGACGACCTGCAGCTGTTCAAGTACATCGTGAAGAACACCGCCTGGCAGCACGGCAAGTCGGCCACCTTCATGCCGAAGCCGCTGTTCGGTGACAACGGTTCGGGTATGCACGTCCACCAGTCGCTGTGGAAGGACGGCAAGCCGCTGTTCCACGACGAGGCCGGCTACGCGGGTCTGTCCGACATGGCGCGTCACTACATCGGCGGCATCCTGCACCACGCACCGTCGCTGCTGGCGTTCACCAACCCGACGATCAACTCGTACCACCGTCTGGTGCCGGGCTACGAAGCCCCCATCAACCTCGTGTACAGCCAGCGCAACCGCTCGGCGGCCGTGCGTATCCCGATCACCGGCAACAACCCGAAGGCCAAGCGCCTCGAGTTCCGCGCCCCCGACTCCTCGGGTAACCCCTACCTGAACTTCGCGGCGCAGATGATGGCCGGCCTGGACGGCATCAAGAACAAGATCGAGCCGCAGGCTCCCGTCGACAAGGACCTCTACGAGCTCCCGCCGGAGGAGGCCCGCAACATCCCGCAGGCTCCCACCAGCCTGTCGGCCGTCATCGATCGCCTCGAGGCAGATCACGACTACCTCACCGAGGGTGGCGTGTTCACGTCCGACCTGATCGAGACGTGGATCTCGCTCAAGCGTGAGCAGGAAATCGCTCCGGTCAACCTGCGTCCGCACCCGTACGAGTTCCAGCTGTACTACGACGTGTAAGTCGTCAGCAGCCGCTGACCTGCGTCGGGGCGTTCGGTAGAGCGCCCCGGTACGCAGTAGCTTCGGTCGAGCCCACCCGCGCCGCGATCACTACACCGATCGCGGCGCGGGTGGGCTCTTCTGCGTCCGGCCACAGATGGCCGGGCGCGGTCGGGCGCGGGGCGAACCTTCTACTTGTCGCCCTGTCGGCGCACCATCTCGGTGATCCAGACGGGCGCGTACGGAGACGTGCAGCCCGGGGACGTCGGGTAGTCCTTCAGCACCTCCAAGCGCTCACCGATGTCGAGTGCGCGGGCGCGGTGCTCCGCGTGCTCGATCCCGATCTGAGCCAGGCAGTGGTTCATCGCCCACTGCAGGCGATCCGGGGCGTCTTTCATCTCCGCCTCGATGACGTCGAGTAGTCCCGCGAGGTCGAGGTCCTCGGGCTTCTTCGCCACGCGTTCGGTGGTCAGCGCCCAGCCGGCACTCGCGACCACCGGATCCGGATCGGCGGACCACGCCAGGCGCAGCTCCTCGGAGTGCGGGTTCTTCTTCACCACGTAGTTCACGAGCCAGTCGTGCACCTTGGGTGCGCGCGCCTCGCGCACCATGACGTCCAACTCGTCACGCTCGAACACCCTCGGGCGGCAGATCAGGATCGCCAGCAGTCGCGCCGCGGTGTCACCCGTCTCCCAGAGCCGGCACGCCAGTTCCTGCTGCGTCTTCAGCCTCTTCGCGAGCGCGCGCAGCTTGCCGAGGTTCACACCGTGATCGTCACCGTGCTTCTCGTTCACCTCGCGTGCCCTCGGGTCCTCGAGCTCGGCCAGCTCGGCCATCACCTCGGCGACCGTCGTCTCGGTCAGCGTCGTCTCGGCCACCTGAGCCTCCTGTCCGTTCCTGGGAGAGTCAGCCTACGACGGACGCGGGCCCCGTCGTTTCGTACGTCACTCCCCGGCCGCGCGGTCCGGAACCCGCCCGAGTGCCGCGGGCCGCGTCGTATGATCCAGGGAACCGACCACACGGACCGTTGCGGAGCGTGCGGTCGACGCCTTGCGGGATACTTGCTCCGTTCTCCAGCCCCCTCGGGTCGAGAAGCAGGTGGTGCGGGATGTCAGTGCCCACGACGCCGTCCGGCGTGCCGGTTCCGCGCCGTGTCGTGGTCATTCTGCTGCTGGTGATTCCGCTCAGCCAGATCCCGCTCGACATCTACACCCCGGCATTGCCGCAGATGGTGCTCGACCTGGACGCGTCCGCGGCCGTGGTGCAGAACACGGTGACGGCCTACATGCTGGGCATGAGCCTGGCGTTCATTCCGGTCGGACTGATCGCGGATGCGGTGGGCCGCAAGCGAACTCTGCTGACCTGCCTGGCGATCCTCGTCGTCACCAGCGTGGGATGCGCACTCGTGCAGAACATCACGCTCCTGCTCGGTCTGAGATTCGTGCAGGGTATCGGTGGGTGCGCGTGCCTCGTCCTCGCCTACGCGATCGCCGCCGACTGCTACCGCGGCGCCCGGCTCACGTCCGTGTCCGGTCTCCTCGGGGCCGCGTGGGGGCTGGCACCCGTTCTCGCACCCGCCGTGGGTGGGGTACTGGTGCAGTTCATGTCGTGGCGTCTGGTGTTCGGGCTGATCGCGCTTCTGGCGGCCCTGGCCGTTCCCCTCGTCGTCGCGGGATTGCCGGAGACGCTTCCACCGGAACTGCGGGCACCGGTCGACGTCGGCGCCGCGGCGCGGGTGCTGGGTGCGGCTCTGCGCCACCGCATCTTCGTGGGGTTCGTGCTCGTGTTCGGACTGATGGCATCTGCACAGATGGTGTTCGGTGTCGTCGCGCCCTTCCTCTACCAGCAGATTCTCGGATTCTCCCCGGCCGCCTACGGTGCGGTGGCGCTCGTCGTGGGCGGCGCCAACCTCGTCGGCGAACTCGCCTGCAGCGCGCTGGCTGTCCGGGTCGGCACACGCAGGCTCGCGTTCGGCGCGTGGTGGGTGTTCGTGGCGGGCGCGCTCGTACTCACCGTTACGGCCGGGCTGTCCGTCGTCACCGCACCGGCCATCACGATCGGCGCCTGCCTCGCGCTCGCCGGATGCGGGGTGCTCTGCCCGCAGATGTACGGGCTCGCTCTCGGACTGTTCACCCGCAATCTCGGACTGATCGGCGGGGTCGTCACGGCGGCCTGCTATCTCGTCGTCAGTGCGGCGATGGCCGTCGCCGGAGTACTACCGGAGAACAGCCAGGCACCGCTGGGCTGGCTGTACCTGACCCTGGGCGCGGGAGCCGGGATCCTGCTGCTCCTCACCACGTCCACCCGGCGGTCCCAGGGTTCCCCCTCCGCCGCGCCTGCACCACGACCAGAACGGAGGTGACCTCACCGTGCCGCATTCACACCCGCGCAGCCCTGCCGCGTCCCCGGTGTCGGTGATCTTCCAACGCCGGATCGACGACGCGAGTTACGCCGACTACGCACGGTGGCAGAAGCGTGCGGCGGAGGCCCTCGCGACCGTTCCGGGTTTCATCGATCAGGACATCGTGCCGCCGTCGCCGCCCGTGCAGGACGACTGGGTGGACGTGCTGCGGTTCGCCACCGTCGAGGACGCCCGCGCGTGGCTCGACAGCGACCGCCGGACGGAGCTCGTGGCGGAGATCAAGCACGCCTTCATCGGCAACGAGGACGTCCACCTGCTCACCGGCGAGCAGACCCGGGAGCAGTCGGCGACGTCGGTGGTCATCTCCTGTCACGTCGCCCCCGAGGACGAGTCGGCGTTCATGGACTGGCAGCGGAAGATCTCCGCCGCCGAGGCGGGGTTCCGGGGTTTCCGGGGGCACAAGGTCGAGAGGCCGGTGCAGGGGATCACCGAGGACTGGACGATCGTGCTGAGCTTCGACACCGAGGACAACCTGGCGTCGTGGATGGATTCACCCGAGCGGGCTGCCCTCCTGAAGGAGGGCGAGAAGTTCAACAAGAATCTCCGAATCCGCAAAGCGAGCTACGGTTTCGACTTCTGGTTCCGCGGCGCGGGCGGTGACGAGCCGCCCCCGGTGCCCGTTGCCCGGAGCAATCTCCTGGCGCTGCTGGTGCTGTATCCGCTGGTGGTGATCTGGGGCCATTTCGTCAGCGCACCGTTCATCGAGGCGCACGGGGTTCCGATCGCCGTCGCCCTGTTTCTCGCGAACCTGGTCACCACTCAGATCCTCGGCTGGTGGGCGGTTCCGGCTGCGTTCAAGGTGTTCGGATGGTGGATGGACCCGGCGATCTCCCCCCGCCGGCGGAACCTCGGTTACGCCGTGATGATCGCGCTGTTCGGGATTTCGATCGCCGTGTGCACCCTGCTGTTCATGATCCCGACCACGTAACAGACT
This sequence comes from Rhodococcus sp. IEGM 1351, assembly GCF_030056875.1. Classification (NCBI taxonomy): domain Bacteria; kingdom Bacillati; phylum Actinomycetota; class Actinomycetes; order Mycobacteriales; family Nocardiaceae; genus Rhodococcus; species Rhodococcus sp. IEGM 1351. The sequence goes on from NZ_JASHKU010000002.1 coordinate 235,964, forward strand.
TTCCGATTCACCTGCGCGATGTTCGGGTACGTAGCACTGTGAAGGACCGAGGTCTGTTTCACATCGGGAGAAAGGTGTTCACGGTTGGACATGCAGCAACTGTGGGACTTCGTCTCCGCCCGCAAGCAGCAACTGGTCACCGACTCGTTCCTGCACGTCAGCGCAGTCGTGCAGTCGGTGGTGATCGCCACGATCGTCGCGGTGGCGATCGGTATCCTCGTGTACCGCAGTCCGGCGGGCTCCTCGATCGCCACCGCACTCGCGAGCACGATCCTCACCATCCCGTCGTTCGCTCTGCTCGGCCTGCTGATCCCGATCCTCGGCCTCGGTGTCGCCCCCACCGTCACCGCTCTCGTGCTGTACGCGCTGCTGCCGATCATCCGGAACACCATCCTCGGACTCGCCTCCGTCGACCCCGCGGTCACCGACGCCGCCCGGGGCGTGGGAATGAGCCGCACGACGGTGCTGAGCAGGATCGAACTCCCGCTCGCCTGGCCGTCGATCCTGACGGGAATGCGGGTGAGCACGCAGATGCTGATGGGCATCCTCGCGATCGCCGCCTACGCCAAGGGTCCCGGGCTCGGCAACCTCATCTTCTCGGGACTGTCCCGTGTCGGCAGCCCGACCGCGATACCGCAGGCCCTCACGGGGACCGTTCTCATCGTGACCCTCGCCCTCGTACTCGACGGAGTCCTCGCCGTCATCGGCCGACTCACCACCTCCAGGGGGATCCGTGACTGACCTCGATACACCGCCGACCAACGGAAGCACCGTCTCCGGAGTGGACATCGTCCTCGAAGACGTCGTCAAGAGCTACCCGGGCCAGGAGAAGGCGGCCGTCGACAACGTGTCGATGCGCATCCCCGCCGGCGAGATCGTGGTTCTCGTCGGCCCGTCCGGCTGCGGCAAGACCACCACCATGCGCATGATCAACCGGCTCATCGAACCGACGTCGGGGAAGATCACGATCGGCGGGAAGGACGCCCTGTCCATCGACCCGGACAAGTTGCGGCGCGGCATCGGCTACTCGATCCAGCAGGCCGGACTGTTCCCGCATCTCACGATCGCCAAGAACGTCGGCACGGTCCCCGGTCTGATCGGCTGGGACAAGAAGAAGATCGCCGACCGTACCGACGAGATGCTCGACCTCGTCGGACTCGAACCCGACCTCTACCGCGAGCGCTACCCCCGGCAGTTGTCGGGCGGTCAGCAGCAGCGGGTCGGGGTGGCGCGGGCACTGGCCGCCGATCCCCCGGTACTGCTCATGGACGAGCCGTTCGGCGCGGTCGACCCGATCACGCGCGGACTGCTGCAGGACGAGTTGATGCGACTGCAGTCCGATCTCGGCAAGACGATCGTCTTCGTGACGCACGATTTCAACGAGGCGGTCAAGCTGGGTGATCGGATCGCGGTCCTGGGCAACCAGTCGCACATCATGCAGTACGACACTCCGGATGCGATCCTCGCCCATCCCGCCAACGACATGGTGGCCGGGTTCATCGGCGCGGACGCGTCGCTGAAGCAGCTGACGCTCACCCGGGTGGCGGAGGTCGAACTCCTCGACTGCCCCACCGCGTACGAGGACGGCTCGGTTGACGATCTGCGGGCGGCGATCGCACCCCGCAAGATCAAGTGGGGCGTCCTCCTGGACGCGCGGGACCGACCGACCCACTGGGTGTCGTTGCGGCATCTGGCCAACGCCACCTCGCTGCGCGGCATCGGCGACCCGATCGAAGAGGTGGTGTCCACCCAGTCGACGCTGCAGGACGCCCTCGAAGCGCTCCTGGCGGAGAGCAGTGCGTCGACGATCGTCACCGGCCGGCGGGGCGAGTACCGCGGCCTGATCACCATCGACACACTGGTGACGCACCTGTCCGCGCTGCGTGAGGAACACGCGCACGACGACGAGGACAGCGAGCCGAAGCAGAACGGGGCGAGCGAGGGCGGGACACCGTCATGACGGCTGCCGTCGCCACGACGCCCACCGCACCGGCCGCCCGGCGGTCGGAGCGGGCCCGCTTGCTGGTCCAGCCGATCATCGTCGTGATCCTGGTGGCGGGTGTGCTCGCCTGGGCCTTCAACCGCGAACTCACCGCCACGCAGAAGGGCAGTCTCAACGCCGCCAACATCGCGACCCTGACGTGGCAGCACGTGCTGATCACAGTCGCGGTGGTCGCGATCGTCGTCGTCATCGCGGTTCCGCTGGGGATCCTGTTGACGCGGCCCGGGTTCACCAAGCTGGCACCGATCTTCCTCGGAATCGCCAACATCGGACAGGCCGCGCCGGCCATCGGACTGCTGGTGCTGCTCTTCCTCGCGACGGGGACCACCGGATTCTGGATCGGGGTGCTCCCCATCGCGTTCTACTCTCTCCTGCCCGTTCTCCGGAACACGATCCTGGGTCTGCAGGAGGTCGATCCCGCCGTCATCGACGCCGGGCGCGGACAGGGCATGACCGCCGGTCTCGTCCTGCGGAAGGTCGAGTTCCCGCTCGCCGTGCCGTACATCCTCGCGGGACTGCGCACGTCGCTCGTGCTCGCCGTGGGCACCGCGACACTCAGTTTCCTCGTCAGCGCCGGCGGTCTGGGAATCCTCATCGACACCGGATACAAGTTGCGCGACAACGTGACTCTGGTGGTTGGAGCCGTGCTGGCGGTCGCGCTCGCGCTGCTGGTCGACTGGTGCGGTGCCCTGGCCGAGGAGTTCCTCGGCCCGAAGGGGCTGCGCTGATGGACCACCTCCGGAAGGCGATCGCCGCGACGGCGGTGACACTGTGCGGTGTCCTCGCCGCGTCCTGCGGCCTCGAATCCGGTGGCGCCCTGCCGCTGTCGGTGGAACCGGGCAGCATCCAGCCCGTCCCCGAACTCGAGGACGTCAAGATCACCGTCGGCTCCAAAGACTTCACCGAGCAGGTCACCCTCGGGTACATCATCGAGTTCGCGCTCAGTGCCGCCGGCGCCGAGGTGCGCGACCTCACCAACATCCAGGGGTCCAACAGCACCCGGGACGCGCAGCTGGACGGGCAGATCGACGTCACCTACGAGTACACCGGGACCGGGTGGATCAACTACCTCGGCAACGAGATTCCGATTCCCGACCCGACCGCGCAGTTCGAGGCGGTCCGCGACGAGGACCTCGAAAGCAACGGCATGGTGTGGGTGGATCCGGCCCCTATGAACAACACGTACGCACTCGCGATGAGCAGGCAGACCGCCGAGGAAACCGGGATCACCACCCTGTCGGAGTACGCGGATCTGGTCAACCGCGACCCCGCCGCCGCGACGACCTGCGTCGAAACCGAATTCAACGTCCGGCAGGACGGGTTCCCGGGTATGGCCGCCAAGTACGGCTTCGACCCCGCCCGCGCGAACCGCCAGATCCTGCAGACCGGCATCATCTATCAGGCCACCGCGGACGGGACGCAGTGCAAGTTCGGCGAGGTGTTCACGACGGACGGCCGCATCATCGCGCTCGATCTGGTGCTGCTGGAGGACGATCGCCAGTTCTTCCCGAAGTACAACCCGGCGATCACCATGCGCAAGGATTTCGCCGAGGCACATCCGCAGGTGGCGGAGGTGATGGCCCCGATCTCCGCGGCGCTCACCAACGAGGAGATCACCGAACTGAACCGGCGGGTCGACGTCGAGGGCGAGGAACCAGCGGACGTGGCCCGGGACTGGCTGGTGGAGAAGGGATTCGTCACGCTCCCGTGACGCTCAGCTGCCGAGGGCGATCTTCGCGATCAGGCCTCGATGATCCGAACCCGTCAGGACAACCGATTCCACGGACTCCGCCTGCGCTCCGCTCGTGACGATGTGATCGATCGCGATCATCGGCGGGAACGGCTGCCGGTCTGCGGGATACGTGTTCTGGATTCCGGCACCCACCTGGTCCGCGGCATCGCGGTAGCGTCCGGTCACGAGGTTGCGGTACTTCACGTGGTCGCGGGTGGAGTTGAAGTCGCCGCTGACGATCACCGGTCCCGAGTCGGCGGGGACGGCGTCGAGAATGGTCTGGATGCGGTCCATTTCGCGCGACCACAGCGACGGATCCGACGGCCACGGCGGGACCGGGTGGAATGCGTACAGTGCCGTGCTCGCACCGTCCGGGAGTTCCACCCGCGCCGACAGCGCGGACAGGACGAATTCCGAGTGGTGGACCTTGTCGTTCAGCGGGTACCGGCTCCAGATCCCGGTTCCCTCGCCGCCACTGCCGGGCATGAGGAACGAGAACGGCAGCGTCGATTCGATTCCCGCGGCCACCAACCGGTCGACGGCCTCCGGTGTCAGTTCGTTGGTGGTGAGCACGTCGACGTCGTGGTCCCGGATCTGCCGGACGAGGGAGTCGGCGTCCGCGTTGCCGAGCCAGATGTTGGCCTGCATCACCGTCAGTTCCGGCCCGGACGCCGTCACCGAACTGTTGGCCACGTACAGCGGGCCCTGCGACAGGGTGGCCACCGCGGCCACGGCCAGCGCGACCCCGAAACCGATCCAGTGCCGGGTGATTCCCAGCAACAGCACCCCGGCCGCGGCGGCCGCCATCAGGTACGGCGCCGCGGACGCCAGCACGAGCAGACGCTGGTTCTGGACGTCGAGGAATCTCAGCACGACGCCGAACACGCCGACGAGCACCGCGAGCCACCCGAGCGCCGTCAGCGCCCGCACCCCCCAGGTGGCGATCACTCCCCGAAGACTCTCTCCACCACAGCCTTGGCCCGCCGGGTCACCCGCAGGTAGTTGTCGAGGAACTCGCCCGCGTCGCCGCCACCCCAGCCGGCGATCTGCGCGACCGCGGACAGCACCCGGCCCGAGCCGGGCAGCTGATCGGTGGCCTTGCCGCGAACGAGCACGAGGCAGTTGCGCGCCTTCGTCGCCGTGATCCACGCGTCACGCAGCAGATCGACGTCGGACTCGCTGAGCAACTCGGCGGCGCCGATCGCGTCGAGTGTCTCGAGAGTCGACGTGTTGTGCAGCGACTCGATCTCGTGGGCGTGCCGGAGCTGGATCAGCTGCACGGTCCATTCGATGTCGGCGAGACCGCCGCGCCCGAGCTTGGTGTGCGTCGCGGGGTCGGCGCCGCGCGGCAGTCGCTCGGAGTCGACGCGCGCCTTGATGCGCCGGATCTCACGGACCGCCTGCTCCGACACCCCGCCCTCCGGGTAGCGGGTCTTGTCGATCATGTGCAGGAAGCGCAGTCCCAGATCGGCGTCGCCCGCGACGTGATGCGCGCGCAGCAGTGCCTGGATCTCCCAGGCCTGCGCCCACTGCGCGTAATAGGCCTCGTAGGACGCCAGCGTGCGCACCATCGGGCCGCTGCGTCCCTCCGGGCGCAGGCCCGTGTCGACCTCCAGCGGCGGATCGGTGCTGGGCGCGCCGAGCAGAGCCCGCACCTTGTCGCCGATGCTGTTGGCCCACTTGACGGCGACCGTCTCGTCGATCCCCTCGCGCGGCTCGCACACGAACAGCACGTCCGCGTCGGAACCGTAGCCGAGCTCACCGCCACCGAGCCGGCCCATGCCGATCACCGTGAAGGTCGCGGGAGCGGGCGTGCCGAGTTCCTTCTCGCTCGCCTTGGTCACGGCCGCCAGGGCGGCATTGAGCACGGCCGCCCACACGGACGACAGCGCCTTGCAGACGCCCGGCACGTCGAGCATGCCGAGGATGTCCGCGGAGGCGATACGGGCCAGCTCGTAACGGCGCAGGGAGCGCGCCGCCGCGATCGCGCGGGCCGGGTCGTCGTGGCGTGCCGACGCCGTCAGGATGCCGCGCGCGACGTCCTCCGGCTTCGACTCCAGCAGCCGCGGTCCGGCCGGCGAATCCGCGAACAGGCGCACCACGTCCGGCGCCTTGATCAGCAGGTCGGGAACGTAGGCCGAGGATCCGAGTACCGTCATCAGCCGCTCGGCGACCGAGGCCTCGTCACGCAGCAGCCGGAGGAACCAGGTCTGATCGGTCATCGCGTCCGACAGCCGCCGGTACGCGAGCAGACCCGCATCGGGATCCGGTGTGTCGGCGAGCGATTCGAGCAGCGTCGGCAGCAGCAGCGCCTGGATACGGCCCTTGCGGGACGCGCCGCTGGTGAGTGCGGTGAGGTGCCCGAGCGCGTTCTCCGGGGCGGTGTAGCCCAGCGCCGCCAGCTGGCGGATGGCCGCGTCCGGGCTCAGCCGCAGAGCCTCCTTGTCGATGCGCGCCACCGATTCGAGCAGCGGCCGGTAGAACAGCTTGGCGTGCAGCCGTCGCACGCGGTGCGAGTTGCGCTTGATCTCCGCATTGAGAACGCCGAGTGCGTCCTTGCTGCCGTCGGGCCGCATGTGCGCCGCGCGAGCCAGCCAGCGCAGCGCTTCCTCGTCGTCGGCGGGCGGGAGGGTGTGCGTGCGTCGCAGCTTCTGCAACTGCAGCCGGTGCTCGAGCAACCGCAGGAACTCGTAGGACGCAGCGAGATTCGCAGCGTCGTCGCGGCCCACGTAGCCGCGGGCGGCGAGGGCGGTCAGCGCGTCGATGGTGCTCTGGACGTGCAGCGCCTCGTCCGCGCGCCCGTGCACGAGTTGCAGGAGCTGGACGGCGAACTCGACATCGCGCAGACTGCCGCGGCCCAGTTTCAGTTCGCGTTCGCGGAGTTCCGGCGGAACCATCTCCTCCACCCGGCGGCGCATCGCCTGCACCTCGGGAACGAAGTCCTCGCGCTCCGACGCGGTCCACACCATCGGGCTGAGGGCGTCGACGTACTGCTGTCCGAGCGCGACGTCGCCGATCATCGGGCGGGCCTTGAGCAGCGCCTGGAATTCCCAGGTCTTGGCCCAGCGCTTGTAGTACGCGACATGCGAATCGAGGGTGCGGACGAGTTCGCCGCGCTTGCCCTCCGGCCGCAGCGCGGCGTCCACGTCGAAGAAGGCCGAGGACCCGACGCGCATCATCTCGCCCGCGATCCGGCTGGCGATCGCGTCGGCGGGTTCGGCGACGAAGACCACGTCCACGTCGCTGACGTAATTGAGTTCGCGGGCACCGCACTTGCCCATGGCGATGACGGCCAGCCGCACGGGGCACGGCGCGTCGGGACACACGGCTGCGACGGCCACCGCGAGGGCGGCGTTCAGCGCGGCGTCCGCCAGATCGGACAGCTGATGCCCGACAGTCTGGTACGGAAGTACCGGTTCGTTCTCGACAGTCGCTGCGAGGTCGACGGCGGCGAGCAGCATCAGCTCGTCGCGGTACGCCTTGCGCAGCGCCGCGATGGCATCGGGTCCGGTCACCTTCGCCCGGTACAGTTTTGCGTCCGGGTGGGCGCCGTCCTCGGGTTCGGCCCCGACCGCGGCCATCATCGTGGCGGTCGCCTCGTCCTTCGACGGGAGGCGGACGTCGCCGGCGAGGATCTTCCAGGACGCGGGATCCGCGACCAGGTGGTCGCCGAACGCGCTGGACGCGCCGAACAGCCCGAACAACCGGCCACGCAGGCCCTTGTCGGTGCGGAGCGCCGCATCGAGTTCGGCCCAGCCCTCGCCGAGCCCGTCCTTCAGGCGCACCAGGGTGCGGAGGGCGAGGTCGGCGTTCGCGGCCCGCGACAACGACCAGAGCAGTTCGATGCTGTCTTCACCGACCCAGCCCAGATCGCGGAGTTCGGACGGAGCGGTCGGCTCGACGAGACCCAGACGACCCGGACCGGGAACGGCAGAACGCGCTGCCGGAGGCTTCACCATGCTCTTGCTCACAACCCCAGATACGTCTTGAGTTCGAACGGCGTCACGTGGCTCCGGTACTCCTCCCACTCGCGACGCTTGTTGCGCAGGAAGAAGTCGAACACGTGCTCGCCGAGTGCTTCGGCCACCAACTCCGACTTCTCCATCTCGCGCAGCGCGCCGTCGAGGTTGCCGGGCAGTTCCCGGTAGCCCATGGCGCGGCGCTCGGCCGACGTCAACGCCCACACGTCGTCCTCGGCCTCCGGGGGAAGTTCGTAGCCCTTCTCGATTCCGCGCAGACCGGCGGCGAGGAGCACCGCGAACGTCAGGTACGGGTTGCAGGCCGAATCTGGGCTGCGGATCTCGACGCGACGCGAGGACGCCTTGTTCGGCGTGTACATCGGGACGCGGACCAGCGCCGACCGGTTGGACGGGCCCCAGGACGCCGCCGTCGGGGCCTCGCCACCGTGGATCAGACGCTTGTAGGAGTTCACCCACTGGTTGGTGACGGCGCTGATCTCGTTGGCGTGCTCGAGGATGCCGGCGATGAACGCCTTACCGGTCTCCGACAGCTGCATCGGATCGTCCGGGTTGTGGAAGGCGTTGGTGTCGCCCTCGAACAGGCTCATGTGGGTGTGCATCGCCGAGCCGGCCTGATCGCTGAACGGCTTCGGCATGAACGTGGCGCGCACGCCCTCGGCGATCGCGACCTCCTTGACGACGTAGCGGAACGTCATCACGTTGTCGGCCATCGACAGGGCGTCCGCGTACCGCAGGTCGATCTCCTGCTGGCCGGGAGCCGCTTCGTGGTGGCTGAACTCGACGGAGATGCCCATCGACTCGAGTGCGTCGATCGCGTGCCTGCGGAAGTTGGGAGCGGAGTCGTGGACGGCCTGGTCGAAGTAGCCGCCGGAGTCGGCGGGCTTCGGCGGCGTGCCGTCGATCGGCCCGTTCTCCAGCAGGAAGAACTCGATCTCGGGGTGCACGTAGCAGCTGAAGCCCAGATCGCTCGCCTTGTTCAGCTGACGGCGCAGCACGTGCCGCGAATCCGCCCAGGAGGGGGAACCGTCGGGCATGGCGATGTCGCAGAACATGCGGGCGGAGTGCTGATGCCCCTTGCTCGAACTCCACGGCAGCACCTGGAACGTGGAGGCGTCCGGCTTCGCGACCGTGTCCGCCTCGGACACCCGGGAGAAGCCCTCGATCGCGGATCCGTCGAAGCCGATGCCCTCCTCGAAGGCACCTTCCAGTTCCGCGGGGGCGATCGCCACCGATTTCAGGTATCCGAGAACGTCCGTGAACCACAATCGGACGAACCGAATGTCGCGCTCTTCGAGGGTGCGAAGCACGAATTCCTTTTGGCGATCCATGTCCGCGAGAGTAAGCAAAGTTCGTTAAATCTGTGTTACTTCGTTGATTCGACTATGCCGGATTCCGCATCGTGCCAGCGTGCGGGCACCTCGGACGATCCCATCACAGGCGTGGGTCAGCACGTCAGGTCCGCGGGCGGCGCCGCGAGGTCGACGAGATAGTCCGAGACGGCGTCGTCGACGCACGCCTCGCCGTCGAGAACGACGGTGTGCTGAGTGCCCCGGTACGTGACGAGCGAGCCGTTCATCTGCTTCGCCAGATCCACGCCCGCCTGGTACGGCGTCGCCGGGTCCTCGGTCGTCGACACGACGACGACAGGCGGGATCCCGGGCGCCGACACGGTGTGCGGCGAGCCCGTGTTCGGCGCGGGCCAGAACGCGCAGACGTCCAGCGGCGCGCTGCCGGTGCCGCGACCGTCGTCGAGGAACGGCGCCGCCTGGCGGTACCGCACGTCCGCCTCCCCGACGGCCGCGCGGTCGGTGACGGGCGGATCGTCCATGCAGCGGATGGAATTGAAGGCGTCGTTGAGGTTGGAGTACGTGCCGTCGTCGGCGCGCCCCTCGTACAGATCGGCCAGCATCAGCAGCGAATCGCCCGTCCCCGTCTGCAGGCTCTCCAGGCCTCCACGGAGCGGGCCCCACAGATTCGGCGAGTACAGGGCCTGCTGGACGCCGGTGATCGCATCGGTGTAGCTGAGTCCGCGCGGGTCGGTGGTCGCGGCCGGCTTGGCGATCAGCGGGTCGACGAGCGCCCGGAACCTCGCGTTCGCCTGCGCCGGGTCGGTGCCGAGCGGGCAGTCCGGTTGTTGCATGCATTCCGCGGCGAACGCGTCGAACGCGGACTGGAATCCGGCCGCCTGCAGGATCACTTCCTCCGTCGGGTCCTGCTCGGGATCGAGGGCACCGTCGAGGACCATTGCGCGCACGTTGCCCGGGAACGTCTCCGCGTACGTCGAGCCGAGCCGGGTGCCGTACGAGTAGCCGAGGTAGTTGAGCTTCTCGTCACCGAGCACCGCCCGGATGACGTCCATGTCGCGCACCACGTCGTACGTTCCGACGTGTGCGAGGACGTCGACGCCGGTCCGCTCCGCACACTTGTCCGCGTACTCACGGTTCTCGGCCTCCGTCTGCGCGATTCCGGCGGGACTCATGTCGACGTCGTCGTCCTTGCGCCGCGCGTCCACCTCCGGCGGGGTCAGGCAGGTCACCTGCGGCGTGGACGCGCCGACGCCGCGCGGATCGAAACCGATGACGTCGAACCGCTCCGCGATGTCGGTGCCGTCGGCTACGGACGCCAGCCCGATACCCGACGCCCCCGGGCCACCGGGGTTCACGAGCAGCGATCCGACCTTGTCGCCGGTCGCCTTCGACCGGGAGACGGCGATCTGAGCGGTGGCGCCCCCGGGGTTCGCGTAGTCGTTCGGCACGGTCACCTTCGCGCAGTCGAGAGTGTCGCCGAGCGGAGACCCGTCCGTGCTGTAGCCCTCGCACGACCCCCACTGCACCTGCTGCGTGTAGAACTCCTCGAGCCCGGCGGGGATCGGTCCGGCCGGAGCCGCCGCGGCCGCCGGCGGTTCGGCGACGGCCTCACCGGTGTCCCGTCCGCCTCCCGCACAGCCTGCGACGACAAGGACGACGGCGATGCACCCCGCGAACGCGGCCGGTACCCGAGCACTCTTCGACATAGGACGATCGTGCCAGGGGTTCTGCGCCGGCAGGCCTTCCCGCAGGTCAGAGGACAGACGGTGGGTGTGACCTATCGCACCCGCGCGAGCCCTTCGCTCCCCCGCGGGGCGGTGGCAGACTGTAGGCGTCATCACCCGCACCCGGGGACCCGCCAAGGGCCTCGAGGCCAGAAAGGGACAACGATGTCCGATAGCAAGTCGTCCGCGAGCACGTCCGAAGATCGGCTCTACGGATCAGCACCATCGCACGACGTTCCCAAGCGCAAGACCCGAACCCACCACCTGCAGGCCATGAAGGCCGAGGGTGAACGCTGGGCGATGCTCACCGCCTACGACTACTCCAGCGCCCGCATCTTCGAGGAAGCCGGGATTCCCGTTCTCCTCGTCGGCGACTCGGCTGCCAACGTCGTCTACGGATACGAGACCACCGTCCCGGTCACGATCGACGAACTCCTCCCCCTCGTTCGCGGCGTCGTCCGCGGTGCGCCGCACGCTCTCGTGGTGGCGGACCTCCCGTTCGGCAGCTACGAGAGCTCCCCGGAGCAGGCTCTCGCGTCCGCGACCCGGTTCATGAAGGAAGGGCTGGCCCACGCGGTCAAGCTCGAGGGCGGCGAGCGTGTCGCGCCGCAGATCGCCGCGATCACCGCGGCAGGCATCCCCGTCATGGCCCACGTCGGGTTCACCCCGCAGAGCGTGAACTCGCTCGGCGGTTTCCGCGTACAGGGCCGCGGCGACGCCGCCGAGCAGTTGGTCGCCGACGCGATCGCCGTGCAGGAGGCCGGCGCGTTCTCCGTCGTCATGGAGATGGTGCCCGCCGAGATCGCAGGCCAGGTCACCCGCAAGCTCACCATCCCCACCGTGGGCATCGGAGCGGGCGTCGAGTGTGACGCCCAGGTCCTCGTGTGGCAGGACATGGCCGGCTACACCAGCGGCAAGACGGCGAAGTTCGTCAAGCGCTTCGGTAACGTCGGTGACGAGTTGCGTAACGCAGCCGCCGCATACGCGACCGAGGTACGCGCCGGAACGTTCCCGGCGGAAGAGCACAGCTTCTAGGTCGTCCTCGACTCACCGGGCCGGCACACACTCGAGGGGGATGTTCATGGGACAGCGACGCGTGCAGGGCACCGGACGTCGTCACCGCCCGGCCGTGATGGCGGCCGCGGCGGTGGCGGCCGCGGCGGTCGTCACGGGGTGTGCCGGACCGGGCCCCGCACCCGCACCCGGCACCACCCCACCCCCGGCCACCACCGCGGTTCCCGGCCCCGGCCTGGTGCCGGGTGGTGTCACCGAGGCGCAGGCCGCCCAGCTGTGCACCGACCTCGAAGGTCAGTTGCAGAGTTGGCGCACCTACACCCCGACCATCGGCAAGACCGGGTTGAACGGTCTGGTCGGCACGTGGATCGCGAAGAACAACCTCAACGCGCTCGACTTCCTGCAGGACCGGGGCCGGATCGACGTCATCACGACGGCGGCCTGCCCCGGCATCCGGCAGGAAGCGGTGACCGCTCTGGTGATCCCCGATCTGGCGTCCGGCCTGATCGGGTTCTGAGGCCGACGTGACCCAGCTGCGCACCCTGTACCCGCCGCTCGAGCCGTACCAGTTCGGGCATCTCGACGTCGGCGACGGTCAGCAGATGTACTGGGAGCAGAGCGGGAACCCCGCCGGGAAGCCGGTCGTGTTTCTCCACGGCGGGCCCGGCGGCGGCACCGATCCCGCGCAACGACAGTTCTTCGACCCGCAGGTGTACCGGATCGTGCTGCTCGACCAGCGCGGATGCGGCCGTTCCACACCCCACGTCGCCGACGGGGCCGATCTGTCGGTCAACACCACCGACCGTCTCCTCGGCGATGTGGAGTTGCTGCGCAGCCATCTCGGTATCGACCGGTGGCAGGTCTTCGGCGGGTCGTGGGGCTCCACGCTGGCTCTCGCCTACGCCCAGAAGCATCCCGGCCGGGTCACCGAGCTGGTGTTGCGCGGCATCTTCCTGCTGCGCCGCAGCGAGATCGACTGGTACTACAACGGCGGTGCCGGACATCTGTTCCCCGAACTGTGGGAGGAGTTCCTGGCGCCGGTGCCGGAGTCGGAGCGGGGTGGCGACCTCGTCGAGGCCTACCACCGGCTCCTGCAGTCCGACGATCCCGACGTCGCGACGCGGGCCGCGGTCGCGTGGTCCACGTGGGAGGGCGCGACGAGTTCGCTGCTCCCCAAACCGGAACGGGTGGTGGAGACGTCCCAGCCGAGGTTCGCGCTGGCCTTCGCCCGCATCGAGAACCACTACTTCCACAACCGCGGGTTCCTCGACGAGGGTCAGCTTCTCCGGGACGCCGCCGCGCTGGACGGCATTCCGGGCGTGATCGTGCAGGGGCGCTACGACGTGGTGTGCCCGGCGACCAGTGCGTGGGCGCTGCACCGGGCCTGGCCGGGTTCGCGGCTCGAGATCGTCGACGACGCGGGACACTCGGCGATGGAGCCGGGCATCGTGCATCACCTCGTCGAGGCAACGGACCGGTTCCGCGACTGACGCGCTATGCGGGGTAACCGAACTCGACGGTCCGCTTCGCGACGTCGGCGGAGACGAGCCTGATCTTCACCTGTTCGCCCTCGGCGGGGTCGCCCACGCATTTCGCCATCACGGACACGGACGGGACGAACACGTCCGCGGTGCGCTTGCCGTTCCGTGACCGCAGCACGGTCGCGTCGAACGTCTCCCCCACCCGGTCGGCGAGCACCGTCGCTTCGGTGAGGTCGATGCAGGCGCGGTCGATCTTGCTCGCGAGGGAATCCGAGCCGACCATGATCTCGGGCATCGAACCCAGGGCGTCCCGCGCCCAGGACGGCACCGGCGTTCCGGCGGTGACGGCGAGGCACACCTCCGTCGAGTACCGATCCGAGAGCCGGCGCAGCGGCGCGGTCACGTGGGCGTACGGGGCGCCGATGGCGGCGTGCGTGGTCAATTCGGGCAGGGCGCCGTCGAACGCCGCGTAGTCGGCGCCCCGCAGCAGCGACGGCGCCTCGGTCATCAGCACCAGCGTCGACGCCGAATTCGGGTCGAGCCGCGCCAGGAGTTCACCGACGCCGACGCTCTCCGGCCAGTCGATCCCCAATGCCGACGCCGTGCGTCGCAGCGCCTCGACCGCGTCCGGTCCGGCGGGCGGCAGGGTGCGGAGCAGCCCGACCTTCGCGTCGAGCATCATGTCCGCGGCGCACATTCCGGTGAGGAGCGAGACCTCGGCGTTCCAGTCGTCGGCCTCGGTGCGGGGCGCGAGGTCGACCCGCCAGCCGTCGCCGTCCGGCACCACTTCCTGCTCGGGGAGCCGGAGTTCGATCGCTCCGCGCGCCACCGCCGCCGCCGTGCGGAGCCGGCCGAACTCCGGCAGCGACGCGATGGACGGATGCAGTCTCCCCGCCTCCGAATCGGCCTGCACCCCGGCGTAGTCCAGCCGTGCCACGGAACGCACCGTCGCACGGGACACCGTGCAGGACAAGGGTGTGGCCGATTCGTCGAGTTCGATCCGCCACACCACCGCCGGGCGGTCCTCGTCGGGGAGAAGACTCGCGGATCCCTCGGAGAGTTCCTTCGGGTGCAGCGGCACCTTGCCGTCGGGGAGGTAGAACGTCTGCCCGCGTTTGCGGGTTTCCACGTCGAGCACCCCACCGGGCTCCACGACGGCGCCGACGTCCGCGATCGCGTAGTGCAGGACGAATCCGACCTGTGTCCGCTCCAGATGCAGCGCCTGATCGAGATCCAGGGAATCGGGCGGATCGATGGTGACGAACGCCAGATCGGTGCGGTCCTCCCGCTCGGACGCGTACCGGTCGGACGCCGCCCGCGCCTGCGCGACCGCCGCGGGCGGATACCCCTCCGGCAGGTGGAATTCGGTGCGCACGGTGCCGAAATCGATTCCGCGCGCGACGAAACGACTCATCGGCACCTCACGCACACCCTCTCGACAACGCTAGTTGTTCCACTCCTCGTCTGCCCGGTCCGCCGCCTTGTTCCGCTCCGCGGCGATCTGCAGCGCCTTCTCGGCGGACGCGCGATCGGGGTACGGGCCCATCCGGGACATCGACGATGCCGCCTTCCCCTGCGTGACCGTGCCGTCCTCGACGTTGTAGTACCAGAGATGATCTTCGTCAGTCATGCCCTCAGTGTGGCACCGGTGGGACGTGTGGGGTTGTGGATCACGCTCATACTGTTACCCTCGGAGTCCTGTCCGGTGATACGGTCCCCGGCGCCGGTCAGTGCGGTGCCGATGGCTCGCCTCCCGGCGCAGTGCCCGAACAGAGAATGGAGCGAGCATGTCAACGATCATTTTTGATCAGCTACTTCCCTACCTCGGTGCCGAAGGCGCCACCTACTGGGCCCAACTGCTGATGGTCGATCCCGTCTGACGGCTATCGATCAGTCGATACGTCGAAGCCCCCGCCGGACCTGTCCGGCGGGGGCTTCGACGTGAGCGGGCAGGCACGTCCGCGACACATTCGTGACGATTCTCCGAACGCTTCGCCCTGCCCTGGGGACGGGACGTCTCTAGGCTGACCTGATGGCAGTGAATCCAGCGATCGAGGGTCGTGTCTATCCGCCGACCGAGCCCTACCTCGTCGGCCGCGAGAAGATCAGGGAATTCGCCCGCGCCGTCTTCGCCACCAACCCGACGTCCTTCGACGTCGGCAGTGCCCGCGCCGCCGGTCACGCCGATCTCGTTGCCTCGCCCACGTTTCCCGTCATCGTGCAGGAACGCGCACTGGCGCAGCTCGTCGCCGATCCGACGTCGGGAATCGAGCCGGTCAATCTGGTGCACAGCACCGAACACGCCACGTCCATCCGCCCGGTCGTCGCGGGCGACGAACTCTCCGCGGTGCTCACCGTCACGAACGTGACGTCACGCGGTCCGCATACACTGCTCGTCGCCGACATCGAGATCCTCGACGCCGCAGGCGATCACGTGAGCACCATGACGTCGACGCTGTTCGTCAGGGGGGAGGAATGACGTCGCCGCAGCGAATCATGCTCGGCGACACCGTCGCCAAGGCCCGATATCACGTGACCCGGGAATCCCTGGTCCGCTATGCCGGGGCGTCCGGTGATTTCAACTCCATCCACTACCGGGACGACGTCGCGAACGCCGTGGGCCTGCCCGGTGTGCTGGCGCACGGAATGCTGACGCTGGGACTGGCGACGCAGTGCGTCGTCGACTGGCTCGGCGACGCGGCACGGGTCACCGGATACCGCGCCCGCTTCACCAAGCCGGTGATCGTCGCCCCGGACGACGGCGCGGTCGTCGAGGTCGTCGCGAAGGCCGCACAGGTCGACGAGGCCGCGGGCACTGCGAGGATCGACCTGACGGTGACGTTCGACGGGCACACCGTGCTCGGCAAGTCACAAGTCTGGATTTCACTGCGCTGAGCGCGCCCGACATACTGGGCCGATGATCGGTGTCGTGATGACCGCGTTCGCGGTGCTCGGTCTCCTGACCGTCATTCCGGGTCCGGACATGGCGGTGGTGACGCGCGCCGGCCTGTCCGGTGGACGCGGCGCCGCGCTGCGAGCGACGTTCGGCGTGGTCGCCGGGTTGATGGTGTGGGGCGCGCTGACCGTCGTCGGGCTCGGCGCGGTGCTCGCCGCCTCCGCGGAGGCCTACACCGTCGTGAAGATCGTCGGCGGGATGTACCTGGCGTATCTGGGCCTCTCCACCCTCTGGCGCAGCCGGTCGCGACAACGCACCGCCGCGCCCGGACCGGCACAGGTTCCGTCGCCGGGGTCGAGTTGGCGGGCCGGGTTCCTGACCAACCTCCTGAACCCGAAGATCGCAGTGTTCTACACCGGCCTGCTCCCCCAGCTCGTTCCGCCCGGGTGGCCGACCGCCCCGACCCTGGCGTTGCTCGTGCTCGTTCACGGGCTCCTCGGGATCGTCTGGCTCGGCGCGTACAGCCTTCTGCTGACCCGTGCCCGCACCACGCTGGAGAAGCCGTCGGTGCGGCGGGTCCTGGATCGGATCACAGGAACGGTCCTCTTCGGTTTCGGCGCCGTCGTCGTCGCCGAGGCGCGGTAGGGCCGAGGTCAGTTCCGGGAATCGCCGGAAGTCGCCGAGCTGCCGCCGAGCAGAATCGTGCTGATCAGATTCGGGTCGTCGGTCATCGGGACGTGCCCGATGCCGGGCAGGACCAGTATCCGCGCCTGCGGGAGGAATCGGCGCACCCGCCGTGCCTGATACACCGGCAGAATCAGGTCGCGGCGCCCCCACGCCACGGTGACCGGAACCGTCGCGTCGACGACCGGCGGAAGATCGAACGAGGCCGTCACCCCCTTGTCGACCAGGGCGTTGGTGGTGAGCGAGTGCGCGTCGACCACGGCATCCTCGTACGGCACCCGGCTGGGCCGTGCGAAGAAGGCGGCAAGCGAGGGATAGCGGACAGCCTTGTATCGCAAAGCCTTCGGAGCGTTCGGACCCATTGCCCGGGCGAGTCCGCGCAGGGCCCGGAACGTGTAGATGGTGCGGGCCTGATCGGCGTGGTTGACGAAGAAGCCGGCCGGTGAGAGCGCCGTGGCCGAGGCGACCTCGCCCCTGGCCGCCAGCGCGAGGGACAGCCAGCCTCCGAGCGAGTTTCCGGCGACGTGGGGCCGTTCGCCGGGCGGCGTCACCGAGCGGACGAACCCGCTCAGTTCCTCGAGGAGTTGATCCATCATGTCCGGGCCGTCTTCGAGTGCCGCCGATTCTCCGTGTCCCGGAAGGTCGACGGTGACCACTCGGCGATAGGGCGTCAACTGGTCCAGCAGGGCGTTCCAGGCCTGCCGGCGATGCACCACCCCGTGCACGAGTATCAGGGTGGGGCCGGAGCCGGCGATGTCGTGGGGCAAGTCCATGGACAGATGTTACCGCTATCACGAGTAACATCTACTGCCGCCGATAGAGGGGCCCCATCGCCCACGGACGTGGGCGATGGGCCCCGGCATCGACCCCGATTCGGGTCAGTCGGGCCGTTGCGGGAAAGATGCTAACCGGTCTGTTTGTTACTCGCCAGTCAGGATCGAGACCTCGCCGACCGGCGCACGGGTGAGGCGGACGAGTTGGCGTGTAAGCCGGATCCTGTCCCCGAGCGCCGAAGCGCCGGGTGGCGACCATCCATCTGGGCACACCGTCGCCGGGTACCTCGAGCGGTTCACCCGCAGGCTCGGGCGAGCAGCCCTCGGACACCTGCGCAGCCGCACCGGGACCCGGAGGATCCGGTGCGGCCTTCAACCTTGCTCCGGGCGGGGTTTACCTAGCCACCCCGGTCACCCGGGGTGCTGGTGCGCTCTTACCGCACCGTTTCACCCTGACCGACGCCTCACCCCGGAGGATGTGGCGTCGGCGGTCTGTTTTCTGTGGCACTGTCCCGCGAGTCACCTCGGGTTGCCGTTAACAACCGCCCTGCTCTGTGGAGTCCGGACTTTCCTCGACTCAGGGCCTGTGCACTGATGTGCTGGTTCCCTGTGCCGCGGTCGCCCGGCCAACTCGTCCGCCCGATCAGCCTACAGTTCGCGCGAACGTGTCATGCCGCCGCACTATGGTCTGATCATGACCCGATACGCCGCCCTCCTGCGCGGCATCAATGTGGGCGGCATCAACATCAAGATGGCCGACCTCCGCAGCACCTTCGTCGATCTGGGATTCGAGAACGTGAAGACCGTCCTCGCGTCGGGCAACGTGCTGTTCGATTCCGACCGTGACGACGTCCCCGCACTGAAGAGTGAGATCGAATCCGGGCTGCGTGCCGAATTCCACTACGAAGCCTGGGTTTTCGTCCTCGACCTCGACACGGTTCGACAGATCGTCGACGACTACCCGTTCGACCCCGAGCGAGAAGGCTGGCACCCGTACGTGCTGGTGACGCCCGAACCCGAGGTCCTGGACACCCTTCTGAGCATCGGGGGCGAGCTGGATCCGGAGGTCGAACGAGTGCAGGCCGGCGACGGCGTCCTGTACTGGGAAGTCGAACGGGGTATGACGCTCAAGAGCAGGTTCGGCAAGAGCACCGGCGCTCCCAAGCTCAAAGCGTTCACCACGACCCGGAATCTGCGCACCCTCCACAAACTCCTGAAGTGACCCGTCGGTGACAGTTCTGGCGGTGGCGCTCGTCGCCGGAGTCCTCGTCTTCGCGGTCGTGCGTCCACGGAGGCTGCCCGAGATCGTCGCGGCCGCACCGGCCGCGGTCGTCGTCCTCGCCACCGGTCTGGTGACGCCGGCGGAGGCCTGGGACGAAGTGTCGGAGATGGCCCCGACCGTCGGGTTCCTGGCGGCGATCCTCGTCCTTGCGCACCTCGCGGACGCCATGGGGGTGTTCACCTGGATCGCGGGCCGGTTGCGGCGCGGGGCGCGGGGGGATCCAAAGAGGTTGCTGACTCTCGTGTTCGCGGCGGCGGCGCTGACCACCGCGGTCCTGAGCCTCGATGCCACGGTGGTCCTGCTGACACCGGCGGTGATCGCCACCGCCCGCTCGCTGCGGATGGATCCGCGCCCCCATTCGTATGCCACCGCGCACCTGTCGAACACCGCGTCGACCCTGCTGCCCGTCTCCAACCTGACGAACCTCATCGCGTTCTCGGCGACCGGGTTGAGCTTCCTGCATTTCACCGCCGTGATGGCGCTGCCGTGGGCCGTGGCGATCCTCGTCGAATTGATCCTGTTCCGAGTGTTCTTCCGGCGGCACCTCGTCCGGCCCGAAGCCGAGCCGGAGCCGAAACGTGACCCGCCGGCGCCGGTAGTCGCACTGTCGATCATCGCGGCCACACTCCTGGGGTTCGCGGTGTCCGGCTTCGTCGGGGTCGCACCGGCGTGGGTGGCCGCGGCGGGGGCGATCGTGCTGGGCGTCGTCGCCCTGCGCGACGGCCGGACCAGCGTGGGCCGGATCGTGTATTCGATCGACGTGTGGTTCTGCGGGTTCGTCCTGATCCTCGGCGTCGTCGTGGCCGGGGTCGCGAACGGTCCGATCGGCGAATGGATCGCCACGCGACTGCCGACCGACACGTCGTTCACGGCGTTGCTCACGATGGCCGTCGTCGCCGCGGTCGCCGCGAACCTGGTGAACAACCTCCCCGCCACGCTGCTCCTGCTGGCAGCGCTCGGACCGCACGCTCCGACCGGACTCGTGCTGGCGATGCTGCTCGGTGTGAACCTCGGCCCCAACCTCACGTACGTGGGGTCGCTGGCGATCATGCTGTGGCGGCGCGTCGCCGCGCGCGCCGGATCTCCCGCAGATCTCCGGACGTTCACGCTTCTCGCGCTGGTGACCACGCCGTTGACCCTGCTCGCCGCGGTCGTTGCCCTCTGGGCCTGTGAGTACTTGTTAACCGCCCGCGGTTAACAAGTACTCACAGGTGGGAGGTGTCGTTGACCAGGCGGACGGACGAGCCGCCGTCGGGATAGAACTCGGCGACGCTCAGCGACGCCAGATCCAGATGCAGCTTGTACAGCAGGGACGGTCCCGCGTCGAGCGCCAACTGCAACAGGGTCTTGATGGGGGTCACGTGGGTGACCACGAGGATCGTGGAGCCGGCGTAGGAGGCGGTGAGGTCGTCGCGGACCTTCAGGATGCGCTCCCGCACCTCGTCGAAGCTCTCCCCCGCGGGCGGGCACACCGACGTGTCCGACAACCACTTGCGGTGCAGTTCGGGGTCACGCTCGGCAGCTTCCCGGAACGTGAGGCCCTCCCACTCGCCGAAGTTGGTTTCGGTGAGGCCCTCGTGCACGGTGACCGGGAGTCCGAGCACCTTCGCCGCCGCCGTCGCGGTCTGCTGCGCGCGTCCCAGCGGGGACGACACCACGGCCGCGATTCCGCTGTTGCCTGCAAGGCGAGCGGCCGCGCCGTTCGCCTGGGCCTGCCCGATCTCGGTGAGGGCCGGGTTCCCGCGACCCGAGTACCGCCGGTCGACGGACAGCGCGGTCTGCCCGTGCCGGAGCAGCAGCATCCGGGTCGGGGCGTCCGTCGTGTCCATCCAGCCGGGTGCCGTGGGGGTGGCCTTCTCCGGCTGGACGGCAGCCGGTTCCGGTTCGGCGTCGGAATCGCCGGCGGCGCCGTCCATGGCTTCGTTGGCGAGGCGGTCGGCGTGCGCGTTCTCCGCCCGCGGAATCCAGGTGTACGTCACAGAATCGAACTGCCGGGCGAGTGTGGACGCCTGGCGCTGCAGCGGAATCATGTCCGGGTGCTTCACCTTCCAGCGCCCGGACATCTGCTCGACCACCAGTTTGGAGTCCATCCGCACGTCCACCTCGGACGCGCCGAGTTCGGCGGCGGCGTCGAGACCGGCGATCAGGCCCCGGTACTCGGCGACGTTGTTGGTGGCGATCCCGAGGCTCTCCTTGCGTTCCGCGAGAACGGTGCCGTGGGTGGCGTCGAACACCACGGCGCCGTAGCCGGCGGGTCCGGGATTGCCGCGCGAACCACCGTCGGCCTCGACGACGACCCGACCGGCACTCACAGACCCGACTCCTTCGTGCGCACCAGGATCGCGCCGCATTCCGAGCAGCGCACCACGACGTCGGGTGCGGTGGCGGTGATGCGGGAGATCTCGCCGCGGTCGAGTTCGATGCGGCACGCTCCGCAGCGCCGGGCCTGCAGCAGCGCCGCTCCGACACCGTTCTGGCTGCGCTGCTTCTCGTAGACGGCGATCAGGTCGGCGGGGAACTGGTCGGCCAGCGCTGTGCGGTCGCGGATGCAGCGCTGCTCGGCGGCGTCCAGATCCGCGACGGCGTCGTCCCGGCGGCGGGCGGCGTCGATGAGGTCTTCCTCGATCTGCGACAACTGCGCACCGGCGTGGTCGTGGTCGGACTGCGACGCCTCGCGCCGTTCCATCACCTCGAGCAATTCGTCCTCGAGCAGTCCCTGACGGCGGACGAGGCTGCCGAGTTCGTGTTCGAGTTCGGTGAGCTGCTTCGATCCGACCGTTCCGCTCTGGAGCAGCGTGCGGTCGCGGTCCTCGCGCTGACGGACGGCGTCGACCTCACCTTCGAGCTTGCGGATGTCGCGGTCGAGATCGTCGAGGACGATTTCGACGGCCACCGCCGCGTCCTTACGGGTGACGCGCTCCGCCTCGAGCCGCTCGACTTCCTGACGCTCCGGAAGCGCGGTGCGTCGGTGGGCGATCCTCGACAGCTCCGCATCGACGCCGGCGAGGTCGAGAAGCTTGGACTGCACCTGTGGTTCGACGTTCACGCGTGGTAACTCCTGCTGTCTTCTGTGAAGGGTTCTTGTGTGCAGATTGCTGGGTGTCAACCGTACCCCGGCGGATCACCGGTTTCGGCCGGACGGCGCTACGACGGCGACGCGCTGACCGACCACGGATCGGTCCGTACGGCCGACACCCGAACCTGCCAATCCGGTGTATGGCCGAACGCGGTGTCGAGGACGCCCTTGGCCTGGTCACACCACGGCTGCTCGCTCGCCCAGTGCGCGACGTCGATCAGGGCCGGCCCCCCGGCGCGCAGGTGCTCGTCCGCCGGGTGGTGTCGCAGATCGGCGGTGACGTAGGCGTCCACGCCGAGTCGGGAGACGGCGTCGAGGTACGAGTCGCCGGAGCCGCCGCACACCGCGACGGTGCGGATCGTCGCTTCGGGGTCGCCCGCGGCCCGCACGCCCCACGTCGTGGCGGGCAGCGCGTCCGCCACCCGGTCGGTGAAGTCCCGCAGCGACAGCGGGTCGGGCAGCTCCCCGACCCGCCCGAGTCCGCGGGGTCCGGGGAACGTCGCCATCTCGAACACGTCGAACGCGACCTCCTCGTACGGGTGGGCGGCGCGCATCGCGGCGAGCACGTTCTGCCGGATGCCGCGCGGAGCGATCACCTCCACCCGGCTCTCCTCGACACGTTCGAGCGCACCGACCGCGCCGAGGGTGGGGTTCGCACCGTCGGTCGGGAGGAACTGGCCCTGCCCGGTGACGGACCAACTGCAGTCGCGGTAGTTGCCGATGTGCCCGGCGCCCGCGTCGAACAGGGCGCGCCGCACCGTATCGGCGTCGCCGGCCGGGACCAGGACGACCCACTTGTCCAGGTTCTCGGTGGGGTGCGGGTCGATCGGTCCGGTGACGGTGAGTCCGAGTGCCGCGGCCAGGGCGTCGGAGACGCCGGGGTCCGCGGAGTCGGCGTTGGTGTGCGCGGTGAACAGGGCGCATCCGGTCTTGATCAGCTTGTGGACGAGTGCGCCCTTCGGCGTGTGGGCGCCGACGGTGTCGACGCCGCGCAGCAGCAGTGGGTGGTGGACGAGGAGAAGGTCGGCGCCGGCGTCGATCGCCTCGTCGACGACGGCGGCGGTCGGATCGACCGCGATCGTCACCGTCGTCACCGTGTCGTCGGGGTCGCCGCACACGAGTCCGACGGAGTCCCACGATTCAGCGAGGGCGGGCGGGTACGCCGCATCCAGGGTCGCGATCACGTCGGCGAGACGCACCGGATTCACAGGATCTCCTTCATCGCGTCGATCAGGACATCGGTCTGCTCACGGGGTCGCACCGCGACCCGGAGGAAGTCGGGACCGAGTCCGGGGAACGTGTCGCACCGCCGCACGGCGATGCCCCGCTCGCGCAGTTGCTTCCGCACGAGTTCGCCGTCCGGCAGTCGGAGCAGCAGGAACGGTGCGACGGCGGGCTGGTGCACCGCGACGCCGATCTCGTTCAGCCGCCGGATCAGGTAGTCCCGCCACGCACCCAGCACGACGGCGTGCTCCCGGGCGGCGGCGACGGCGTCCGGTTCGCTGCATGCGGCGATCGCCTCCACCTGCAGGCTTCCCAGTGGCCAGTGCGCCCGCCCCACCTGCAGGCGTTCGAGGATCTCCGGGGAGCCGAGCGCGTATCCGCAGCGCAGCCCGGCCAGTGCCCACGTCTTGGTGAGGCTGCGCAGCACCAGTACGTCGGGCAGCGAACGACCGGCGAGCGACTCGACCTCACCCGGCACCGCGTCGGCGAACGCCTCGTCGACCACGACGATCCGGCCGGGCCGGCGCAGCCGCAGGATCTCCTCCGCCGGGTGCAGCACGGAGGTGGGGTTGGTCGGGTTGCCGATCACCACCAGGTCGGCGGAGTCGGGGACCGCGGCGGCATCCAGGACGTACGGGTCGTCGAGGAGCACCTGCGTGACGGGCACGTTCGCCTCCCGCAGGGCCCACTCCGGTTCCGTGAACGACGGATGGATCAGTGCCGCCTCCCGGACCCCGAGCCGCGGGAGCAGGGAGAAGCCCTCGGCCCCACCCGAGAGGAGCAGCACCTCCTCGGGCGAGCGGCCGTGCCGGGCGGCGACGGCGGTCCGGGCGACGCGATCGGCCCCGACGGTGGGATAGGAGCCCAGGCGCGGCAACGCGTCCGCGAGGCGCAGTCGCAGCCATTCCGGGGGCCCGTCGCCCTGCACGTTCACTGCGAAATCGAGGAGACCGGGCCCCGCATCCACGTCTCCGTGGTGACGCAGGCTCTCCCGGCTACCGGCACGAATGTCCACAACCGTCGAGCCTAAGGGACAATGGTCCGGTGACATCTCTCTCCACCTCCCCGTCCTCCGCCCCTTCGGCCCTGTCGGCTCCGATCGTGCTGTTCGATCTCGACGGCACGCTCACCGACTCCGCGCCCGGCATTCACGCCGGGTTCCGTCATGCGCTCGCGACGATCGGGCAGCCGGAACCGACCGACGAGATGATCGACGCCGTCATCGGCCCGCCGATGATCGACACGTTCCGGTCGATGGGGCTGGACGAAGACGTCGTGCAGCAGGCGATCGCGGCCTACTTCGAGCGCTACGACAGCGTGGGGTGGGCGGAGAATGCCGTCTTCGACGGCATCGAGAAGGTGCTGATCGACGCCCGCGACAGCGGCCGACGGCTCGCCGTCGCCACGTCGAAGTCCGAACGGTTCGCGATCCGCATCCTCGAACACTTCGAGCTGGCCCACTACTTCGAGTTCATCGGCGGCGCCAGCGACGACGGCAGTCGCCGCGCCAAGTCGGACGTGATCGCCCACTCCCTCCGGAACCTGGGAGTCGCCGCCGCCGAGGGCGCCACCCCCGACGTCCTGATGGTCGGCGACCGTGACCACGACGTCCTCGGTGCCGCGCACTGGGGTATCCCCGCGGTGTTCGTCGAGTGGGGTTACGGTTTCCCGGCCGAGGCCGAGCGCGCGCACACGACGGCGGAGACCGTCGCCCACCTCGGGAAGCTGCTCGATGCCGCAGCCTGACACCCCGCTGCACGTGACGTTCGTGTGCACCGGCAACATCTGCCGCTCCCCCATGGCTGAGAAGATCTTCGCCGAACACCTCCGCCGGGAAGCCCTCGACGACCGGGTGATGGTGAGCAGCGCCGGGACCCACGGCTGGCACGTCGGCCGCGAGGCCGACATCCGCACCACCGAGACCCTGAAGCTGAACGGGTACCCGACGGGCCACACGGCCGCGGAGGTCGGACCGTTCCATCTCGGCGCCGATCTGGTGGTCGCACTGGCGGCCAACCATGACCGTGAGCTTGCCCACATGGGGGTGCCCGACGAACGCCGCCGGTTGCTGCGCAGCTTCGACCCGGACGCGGACACGTCGTCCGTCCCCGACCCCTTCTACGGCGACCTCGAGGACTTCGAACGGGTCCGCCTGCAGATCGAGGCCGCGGTGCCCGGGTTGCTCGACTGGGTGCGCAGCCGGTAACCCACGATCAGGGTCCCCACCTGCGAGCGGCTACCGTGGAGGCGTGCGAAGGCTGAGATTTCTGTTGCGACCCGGCTGGTTGGTGTTGGCCTTGGTGGTCGCCGGATTCGCATTCATGTGTTTCTACGTGCTCGCGCCGTGGCAGCTCGGCAAGAACACGTCGACGGAGCACCGGAACCAGCTGATCGCCGACTCGGTCGACGCCGACCCCGTTCCGCTGGAGACCCTGCTGTCCGGCGCGGCCCCGAATCCGGACGACGAGTGGCGCCGCGTCACCGCGACCGGGTCCTACGTCCAGAACAGTGACCTGCTGGTCCGGTTGCGGTCCATCGAATCGCAGCCCGCCTACGAGGTCCTGACCCCGCTGCAACTGACGGACGGTCGCACGATCCTGGTCAACCGCGGCTACGTCCGACCGGTCCAGGGAACCGAGCCGCCGCCGGTGGATCCGCCACCGGCCGGGCCGGTGACGCTCGACGGTCGCGTCCGCAAGTCGGAGGGCACCATCGCCGGCAAGGAGCCGATCGACGAGAACGGGCTCCGCCAGGTGTATTACATCGACGCGGGTCAGATCGGCGGTTTCATCGGCACCGACCTCGTCGACGCGTACGTGCAACTCGAACCCGATCAGCCCGGCGGCCTCGGGACCATCCCGCTCCCGCAACTCGACGCGGGCCCGTACCTGTCGTACGGCTTGCAGTGGCTGGCGTTCGGCATCATGGCCCCACTCGGCCTGGCCTACTTCATCCGCGCGGAGTGGCGCGAACGCCGCAAGGAGAAGTCCGCGAAGACCTCCGAGGCCTCCGCTCCGGCTCCCGCACCGGTGGCCCGGAAGAAGCCGTTCACCCGAAGCAAGCCGGTGGAATCAACTCCTCGGACGGCGGCGGAAGCGAAGCTGGCCGACCGCTACGGCAAGGGCCGCTGACACCAGCGCCGCGCCGCCCTGCACCGCGGCGGACAGCTTCACCGCACGGTCGAGGTCGACGGGCCGGGGCGACGCCCCGGAGCCGAGGACGGGTCGCATCTCGACGCCGTGCGCGTATTCGGTGCGCCCGCCCAGTGAGATCCCGAGTGCGCCCGCCGCGCTGGCCTCCGCGACGCCCGCGTTGGGGCTGGGGTGCTGGGACGCGTCGCGTCGCCACGCCTCCCACGCCTCGTTCGGCGACCCGCCGACCGTCGGTGCGGCCGCGACGGTCAGCGCACCCGTCAGGCGGGCGGGCAGCAGGTTGAGGACGTCGTCCCACCGGGCCGCCGCCCAGCCGAAGTTGCGGTACTTCGGCGAGCGGTACCCGACCATCGCGTCCAGGGTGTTGGACGCCCGGTAGACGAACAGTCCGGGGATGCCTGCCACCGCGCCCCACACGAATGCCCCGACCGCCGAGTCGGACGTGTTCTCGGCCACCGACTCCAGCGTCGCCCGCGTGAGCCCGTCGACGCCGAGCACGCTGGGGTCGCGACCGCACAGCGACGGCAGCAGGGAGCGGGCGGCGGCAAGATCGTCCGCCTCCAGGTGTGCGGCCATGGTCGATCCGGTCCGTCCGAGCGACGTTCCGCCGAGCACGGCCCACGTCGCGGCGGCCGTTCCGGCCGCCTCGCCTGCCCATCCCCCGCGCCGCGCCACCTGCGTCGCGGCGACCCCCAGACCCGCCGCTCCGCCGACCAGGACGGCCACGTGCAGGATCCCGGCCGACCGGGAGTCGCGGTACGTCGCCTTCTCCAATGCCATTGCCGTGCGGCCGAATCCGGCCACGGGATGCCACCGGGCAGGATCGGCGAACACACGGTCGGCGGCGAAGCCGAGAAGCAGTCCGGCAGCACGCGCGGTGGCGGGACGGGAGGTTCGATGCACGCCGATATTTGTATCAACTAACGTTGCAGGCGATGTAAAGGAGCGTCCCATGAGTGCCGCGATCGACGAGTACCTGGCAGGCAAGGACCCGGACGCCACCGAGCGCCTACTGCAGTTCCGTGACCTCGTTCTCGCGTGCGGGGAGGTGGACGAGCGAGTCCACCGGACGGAGATCGCGTGGGCTCGTGCCCGCGTCTTCGCTGCCGCGTTCATCTATTCGTCGCGGCTCGAGATCGCCCTCGACCTGCGCCGGCGCGTCCATCACCCCCAGCTGCGCGAGGCGTTTCCCACCACGAAGACGGTGATCACGCACCGATTGACGATCACCTCCGACGATCAGCTCGACGACACGCTAGCCGCGCTCCTCGCCGAGGCCTACGACACCGTGGGTCCGGGCACTCGCGCGCGCTAACCGGGTGGACAATTGCGCACCGATTCGCCGGAAACCCGCGCAATAGCGTGTGCGTCTCACCAATCCGTCGGCAGCTGCGAACGCGCACCCGTTCCGGTCGGAATGTCGGATTCCTGAAACTCTGCTGAGTATCTCGCCAAGCGCCCTTTCCTGCGCCTACCATGGTAAATGCCGCCTCGTTCCCCCCATTCAGGGCGGCGCACGGCCCCGCCCTGCTCACATCTTCGGTGCTGACTCAACACACCCACGTGGCCCGGCGGGGTTCTGCGCGTCCGGTGGACATTCGTGTGAGGCATTGGTTTCGCCGACTGAGCCTGGGACGATCGAGAGGTGTGCAGCGACCTGACGAAGCTCGGCGACGACGAACTGCTCGCCCGGCTGGATGAGCACCGAGCCCTGCTCGGGGAGTCGATCGCGAACGACTACGGCTGCGAAACGGTCCGCGGAGTCACGAGCCGGATCAGAGCATTCGAGGCCGAGCTCGATCGCCGCGGCTCCGCGGTCTCGCGCGACGCAACCTGACGGGCTACGTGCGGGACGTGCGGCTCGTGGCGGGCGCGGACCAGACGCCAGTCACTTCCCCGTCCTCCTCGTAGCGGTCGATCTTCACGATGCCCGCCCCGGATTCGGTGGGCCGGTGCGTCTCGTTGACGGCCTGGAAGTCTGATTCGAAGGTCCTGTCGCTCGACGTGCCGTTCCGCAGCGTCACCTTGTACCTGGGCATGTCAGGAATATGCCACTGCAGGCGGAGCTCCGGGCGATGAACAGGTTAACTCGACGAAACCTGTCGCAGCACCGCAGCCGAACTGAAATGACACAAATCTGTGTCATTTCAGTCAGAACTGCTATCTTCGATACTGTGCCGTCCGACACACAGCTGATCTTCGCCGACCATGTCGGCCGCTTCTACGCGCGCCAGTACGGATTCCCGCCGATGGCGGGACGGCTGCTGGGATACCTGTTCGTCTGCGATCCGCCGCAACAGACGATCGACGAACTGGGCGAGGCGTTGCTGGCGAGCCGGAGCGCCATCACCGGGGCGGTCAAGCTGCTCGAGGGCTATCGGATGGCGCGGCGAACCCGTGTGGCCGGCGAGCGAGTGGACCGGGTGAGCCTGGACCCGGCGAGTCAGCAACCGCAGAACTTCGATTCCGCCCTCCACCGGGAGCATGCGGCGCTGTTCCGGGAGGGATTGGCGTTGCTGGCCGACGCTCCACCCGAACGCCGCGCCCCACTCGAGGAAATGGTCGCGCTGGCCGACTTCCTCAGCGAGCGACTTCCCGCCCTGCTGGACGAGTGGCACACGCATCGCGACGAGCTCCGGGATCGGCACACGAAGAAACTCGATCGAGAAGAGGAAGTACATCATGACTGAATCCGACCTGTCCGTCCTGCGCGAGCGCGCCGAGAACGGTGACGCCACAGCGGTGGACATCCTGATCGAGCTCGCCGGCGAGCGGGGTGACATGGACGAGCTCCGGCGCCTCGCCGACAACGGCAGCTCCGACGCGGCCGACCAGCTCATCGAAGTCGCTACCGAACTCGGCGACATGAACGAACTTCGCCGCCTCGCCGACAACGGCAACATCACCGCCGCCGAACAGCTCATGGAACTCACCGAGGAGTGAGACGAGGTGAGCGGCAGCCGACCGCGGCAGCGGCGCGAACACCGGCATCGAGAAAGCCCCGACCCGCGCGGAAACGCAGATCGGGGCTTTGCCTGACGGTGGGCGCGGAGGGTTTCGAACCCCCGACCGCTGGTGTGTAAAACCAGATGACGACCTCTGTTGGGAAATTGCAAGTCTCTGACCTGCACGAACTCCCAACAGAGGTCGTTTCCTTTGCGCAGTGTCACGCCACTTGTGACAAGTATGTGACAACTCCCCGCCCCCTGGGGGTGAAGGTAGCGGGAGTTTATGATGGCGCGAACGAGGTCTTATCGATACATCGTTGCACGATCGAATCTGTAGCGTAGTCAATTAAACCACGAATTCGGTCGGACAAGTTATGTTCGTACTTAACATAGTCATCATCATCTACGTAACCAGACGCCATTTCATTCCAGTCATGCAGCTCGTGAGAGGCCTGAATGGTCTCAACCACGCCAAAAATATGGTAGTACACGAAAAGAAAATCAGCCTCATCCAGCTCTATTCGCTGCTCTTCGGTAAACAGAATCCGCATGAACCGACTGGGCACATCCTCAAGAGTAACCTCATTAATGAGCCCAAAGTTGTAGAAGTAGCTCTGAAGCCGAGAATAGCGGACGGAAACCCGAATGATCTCCGACTTAATAGATTCAATCAAACTCTCCCTATCGTGAGGTGTTTCGAAATCACACTCAAAGAGTGCGCGTGATCGAAACGCATGGATAGCGGAACTCAAGTCGTTGAAGTGATTGTAGAACGTCGCGGAACCAACACCAGCCTTCTTTGCTATCGCCGCAACCGTTAAAGAACCCTCGGAACTTTCGAAGCTACCGAGAGCGTCGAGAATTGCCTGTTGCGTTCGGAGCCTTTTAGTTTTTGCCGTTTGTTGCCGAGCTTGTCGCTGACGCTCCTTGTGTGATTCGTCCACTTTGCAAGCTTACAACCGTCCTGGTCTTCACTACAACTTGGTGCTACACCCAACTTGGTCTTGACTCCAACTTGGTCAATCCTCTAATTTGGTGATGTCAGTGAAGCGGCTGATGACTTCAGTCAGACGCTCCAACCAGCAGACAGGAGCCAGAACATGTCGAGCATCGAGCGTTGGAAGGGTAAGGAAGCTGAGGTCAGCCCGACCTCCTTCATCGAGGCATACGTTGGTCGCCTTGATGTTGAGGAAGAGATCGACGGTTTCGAGGCAGTCGCCACGAAGCGGAACATGGGTCGCACCATCGACATCTACAACGAAGGTGCGGCGAAGGCCGGCAACGACCAGGGTGCTCAGCAGATCGTCATCGCTTACGTGAGCAAGTACGCCGAGCTAGTCACCGAACGTCAGCGTCGCCGGATGCTCGGGGGCTGACATGGAACTGGCAGTCATCTTCTTCGTCATCATCGCGTTCGCGTTAGGCGTCTTCTACATCGTCGGGCTCTTCACCCCGACGGCTAAGCCGAAGACAACACGCAAGGTAAGTGCAGAAGAACAGCGTCTCATCGACGCGGATGCTGATCGCCAGGACTACGTACGAATTCGAGTCGCGATGAACCGCGAACTTGACCGTCACAACGGGACCGTCCCCACCTGGCGCAAGTGAACACCGATCGGGGCTGGTGGACACGAACTGCTAGCCCCGATCGCTAACCCTGATAGGAGAAGGCAATGGAAGATCTCATCGGTTTAGTAGCGGTCGTCGGATTCTGGGTGGTGTTCTTCGGCTTCATCGCGCTCACCATTCGGCGCGTCCTCAAGTGGTCGCAACGGGAAGGCGAGAGGCGGGCCGAGACCGAGGCCGCTTACGAGGTGGCGCAGGAACGTCGCCGCGAGCGCTACCGCCGGGGGTACTGACGATGGCTAAGAAGATGGTGAGTCTCGCTTGGGCGATCTTCTTCATGGCGATCGCTTTGTCCGTCCTGTTCCCGATCATCATGCAGTACGCGCCAATGATCGCGCTGATGGCACTCGGCCTCTTCGGGGCGATCGTCATCTTCAAGCTCATCAAGATCCGGTCGGGCATGTAGCGCAGGCCGGGCGCAATCTAATCCTGCTAGGCAAACGGGCGGCAGGGTGCCACAGTAGAAGTAGATGTTCGAGTTGCTTCTCACCATCGGCATCCTGTCGCCCCCTCTCTTAGGGGTGCTATTCCACATGAAGCAAGATTCCCAGAAGCAGCTCGATTCCGATCGAGTGTCCTATGACATCGTGTTCCCTCGAGATCTGTCTGAAGATCGCGTTAAGGCATTCATCAACTCCATTGGGTCCAACCTCCGTCGCAGCTCGTTCTTCGGCGGCACGCGGTCTGTCGTGTTCGAGACCTGGGCGACCGATCGCGGGATCAGCCACCGCATCCGCATTCCGTCACGTGACGCCGAGTACCTGGTGGGACAGATCGAAGCGCACATGTCCGGTATCGATCTCTCCCCGACCCCGAAGTCCGATCTGCTGGACTTCAAGTTCGGCGCGACACTGCACCTCACCGATCCAGCGCGGACGATTCGCATCAGCAACGCCCGCGACTACTCGGCGAAGATCCTCAAGAGCGTCCAGTCCGATCATCCGGACGAAGCGGTTGTACTGCAGTGGATCATCTCGCACTCCGACCGAGCGAAGATCTCCGATGGTGCGGCGTCGTCGGCGCCCATTTGGAAGGCTGTGCTCTTCGGGACCAAGGCCACGAACGACGATCTTCAAGATCTACGAGCCAAGGCTTCCGAGCAGAACTTCAGCGCCGTTGGAAGAGTGGCGGCCACCGCGAAGAACGAGCCGCGTGCGAAGCGACTCGTCGAGGATGTGGTGCGCGCGCTCAAGAGTGAGAACGGTCAGAACAAGTTCCGCGCGACATCGATCCCGAACAAACATCTTGACCGACTGGTGAATGGTGCTGTCACGCCGATCGTTCGTGACGTTCAGTTCAGTGTGTCCGAGTTGTCGGCGCTCGTCGGCTGGCCGGTCGGTGATCCTCAGATTCCGGGGCTGAGCCAGGGTAGCGCTAGGCGCTTTCCGGCCACGGAAGCGATCGCTCGCGAAGGCCGGCTACTTGGCCACAGCAACGTGCCGGGTCGTGAGCGTCCGATCGCGTTGTCTCACGACCGGGCAACGGTGCACACGTTCATCGGCGGTAAGACCGGACGCGGCAAGACAGTGCAGATGGCGAACAACGCGGCAAACGATATGGCGACCGGGCACGGTTTGATCATCATCGACGCTAGCTCCAGCCGTTCACCGGAGACGTTGTACAACCGGGCACTCGAGTACGTTCCACCCAACCGCATCGACGACGTGATCGCGCTTGATGTCGGGGCGGACGCTGACCAGCCGATTGCGTTCAACCTGTTCGACCAGGGCGGTGGGCGAGCGGTGATTGATCAGATCGTCGGCGTGTTCGTGAGTCTGTACCCGAATGTTGCAACCGGCGTCGCCGTACGAGATCTGCTCTACCACGGCATCTGGACACTACTTGATCATGGGGGTTTGACGTTCGTCGATCTCGCCACCTTGATCAGTCCGCGGACCGCCGCCGAGAAGGCTTGGTCGACCAAGGTCCGTCGCGACGTGACCGAGCCGGAGCTGAAGGAGTTCTGGGAACGCGTGGAGACGAAGGGCAGAACGGGCGCATCGACTGGCGAACTCGACCCGCGATACGTAGAACCGCTGCACAACAAGCTCTGGCAATTGAGTGGTCGGCCCGAGGTCAAGCACATCATCGGCCAGACAGCATCGACGCTCAACATCCAGGACGTCTTGGAGAACAACAAGCTTCTCTTCATCAGTCTGAGCGGGCTTCCCCGTGAGACCGCCGAACTGCTGGGATCGCTACTCACGACGACGCTCTGGAACACCGCACAGCGCATCAGTCCGCCAAAGGCCAACTTCCTGTATCTCGATGAGTTCCAGGTGAGCGCGAAGGTTCAGGATGGTCTCGACGATCTACTGGCTCGAGCGCGCAAGCACAACCTTGGACTTACGCTCGCGACCCAGTACATCGAAGACGTCGACCGCAGCCTACGGACGGCGATCATCAACAACACCGGCACTCGCATCATCTACGAGACGAGTTCAGCCGAGGCCAACATCTGGATTCCGGAATTCGGTGGACACAAGGTCTTCTCACCAAGTGACTTCACGGGCATCAAA
The DNA here is from genome assembly GCF_030056875.1 of Rhodococcus sp. IEGM 1351. Taxonomy (NCBI): domain Bacteria; kingdom Bacillati; phylum Actinomycetota; class Actinomycetes; order Mycobacteriales; family Nocardiaceae; genus Rhodococcus; species Rhodococcus sp. IEGM 1351. Next base: position 269,384 of record NZ_JASHKU010000002.1, read on the forward strand.
CTGCACGAGGCGATCGCCACCATCGCGACCGACAGCGGCACCAGCGCACCGGTCACGTTGAAGGCTCTCGCTCCACTTCCGCCGACTGGCGTCGCTCAACGAGTCATCGAGCGCTCGCGTCAGAAGTATGGACGGCCCGTTCAAGAAGTCCGCGACGAGATCAACAATCGCCGTCGTGCCGAACCGGAGAACAATCAAGTCAAGCGAAAGCCCCTGAGGGGCACTTACACCCCGTACGAGAGACCGGCTCGCGACGACACGAAGGACGCATCATGACCATCGCACTCAACGAAGATGCCGTGAAGTCCATCGAGAAGCTGCTAGACGACGCGCACGACATGGCGGATGCCGTGGACGATCTGCGTGAGGAGAACACGGCCCTGGCAGTCATCTTGCTCGTCGCTCTAAACGCGTATCTCGAACACGTGCAAGCGCAGATCGTGCGACTGATCCCTGCGAACTAGGAGAAGACTGCTATGGACGACAGCACACGGATCAGCGACCTGGAAAGCATGATCGAAGCGGCAGGCAGGCTAGAGCGTCACGCCGAATCGATCGTCATCGAGTGCCAAGAGATCGCCCACGAAGCACGACGGATGATGGGCGATGAGATAGACCCGGATCGCTATCTTGAGTCACCAACGAGGTCGCGGATCGCCGCCATACGTGACGAGCTGGACCATCTGGCGAACGGTGATTTCATCCGCATCCGCGACACACTACGCGACTTCACACACATCCGGAGGTGACGGAAATGAGCATGCACGACCTGTTCGATCTGTGGCTATCAGACCTCAAAGGATGGCTCGACGTGGAGTTCCAATGGTCTGTCATGATGATGGCGACCTGCGCATGGATGGGCTCCAACGCCGTCCGAATATCTAGGTACCTCGACGAGTCCTAGTGACAAGAAAGAAGCCCCGCACCATATCGATATGGTGCGGGGCTTCTCATGTGTGGGGGGATGTTAGTGATCGCGCTTATGGCTACCCCTACCCTACGTCACCATATCCCCCTGGTTTTGCAAGCTAACCCCTTAGCCCCCTACCCCACTCGGCGGGGTAGGGCAGGGAACAAAAATAGAACATAACAGGGGTAGATCGTGAGTTTGCGTAAGTTTCAAAAATAACCCCTTCTCCGGTCGAGTGGGGTGGCCGACGGAAGCAAAAACTCCCAAATGGCCTGCGGCAAACACTGAACTATTTATTTATACTCTCCGCTATATTACAATTGGAGACACATAAAAAGTCCCGTTGCAGCGGGACCAGGCTCTACTATAAAGCATTGGTCTCCTAACGGAAAGGAGTAGAATGCGTAAAGCAATTCGATTATCAATACCGTGTCATAGGTGTGGAACCATTGCCCAGCGCAGGCCAAACCATGTCAGCAAAACCACGTACTGTTCACGTAGCTGCGCGAGTACGACTCTAGCCGAAGCCGCATCCGCTCGCTTTCGCGAGCAAGCACAAAAGAATCGACAATCGTTAGTCCAACCCGACGATCACTTACTGATACCTACTTTGACAGAACCGATACATATCGACTTCGAGGATAGTGATCTTTGCGACTATACGTGGACGAATATGAGAGGGTACGCACGCCGACGGGTAATGCGAAACCGCACTACCAAAATATATACGTTGCATCGAGTTATCATGGAGCGGAAGTTAGGAAGACCCCTTGAGCAGTGGGAACAAGTAGATCATGAAGATACCGACCCTACAAACTGTCGAAGAAACAATTTGAGACTGGCTACACACCTACAGAACAACCTAAATCACGGGCTTAGAAGCGACAATAAGAGCGGATACAAGGGAGTGTGGTTCGATAAGAATCTAAATAAGTTCACGGCATACATACGGCTAAACGGTACTCGCATCCACCTAGGAGTATTCGTGGACAAGCTGGAGGCTGCCGTTGCCTACGACTCAGCAGCCATCCAGCTTTTCGGAAACTACGCCAACCTCAATATCATCGGTAGAGACTAGCTCGCCTTCGCCTTATGTGATTCGTCATACTGGCTAATCACCGTCAACGCAATCCTTCCACGGCCTGATACGTCGATGCCCTGATCCTGTGCCCATTTCCGGATCTGAGCGAGTTCTTCCTTCGAGCGCCCAGAGCCCGTAGCTCCCTTAACCCCAGTCGCCCCCTTCGGCCGGCCACGCTTCGACTTGACCGTTGTCGCCGCCGCAAGCCACTTTTGGAAGTCACTCTTGATCTTGTCGTAGTTCTCCGGCCTCAGCTCGATGCGGTAATCCGATCCTTCAAAGCTGAAGTCGACCAAGTGCGACAGACCATCCGCGATCTCCTTGCCGTCAAAATCATCCTTCACAACGTACGTCGTGATAGCCTCGCGCACCATCTTCAATCCCCTTACGCTTTGAACAAGTTTTGTGTTCACATCCTACACAGACTCATGAGAGGTCGCACAAGCATTGTGTTCAGGATGGATGCGTTAGATATCGAAAGCGCCCGGCAACGTGTGCCAGGCGCGATGCAAAATGCTTCTAAATGAGACTAGCTGGTACGTGACTTCCTGAAGTATCCAGCCGCGAACGCGATGAGCGCGGTGATGGCTGATGCGACTTCCGCGCTCAGCTCAACGCCGAACTGCCCGGCAAGCCAGATCAGCACGATGGCGATTGATCCGCCGATACCTGCTGCCGCAACTTTAGACGTTGGTGCTGCTGTTGGTTGGTTGTAGGTATGGTCCATATATTCTCCTTACTTGATGCCCATGGCATCCTTCATTGCTTGCACTAGCTTTTCTGCATCGCTGGTGTCCGCAGGAACTTTCTTCAGTGCCGCGTCCAGCTGCTTCAGCAACGACTTGTTCTGCGACTCGATGTTCGTAAAGTAATTCTTCCTATCCATCCACGGCGTTGAGTTGCCGAGCAGGCGATAGATGAAGTCCTTCCAATCAAGTTCCGTGTAATCGCGAATGTTGTTGGCGTTCGCCGGGATGCCCCAGACCTCGCCCACGATGTTCGCAACGTCCTGTTCTGTTGGCTTCATTTCTTCTCCTTCCTGACTTAAATAATCGTTGGGGTTCACGCGACCCGACCATCCGTTCTTCCAGTCCGTAGGCTTACCCCAAAACTCGAAGTGCAAGTGCGGGCCGGTGACCTCACCTGTGTTTCCGGTATAGCCGATGATCTGGCCTTGCTTGACTGTTGTACCGGTACCGACTTCGTATTTACTCAAGTGCGAATACGCACTGTAGATGTCGCCGTGATCGATAAGCATCGCGTTGCCAGCGATAGACAAGAACCCTCCATGTATCGAGCCACTGCCAGCGAAGACCACTCGGCCATCACCAGTGGCCCTGATTGGCGTGCCGATGGCCGACTTGAAGTCGATGCCTGTGTGCCCGTTTTGGCCGAACTGTTTGTAGTAGTCGGGATTTGCACCCCATTGCTGCGTTATCGCGTCGTCTACCGGTCTAACGAATCTACTCACTTCTCACCTCCTTACCTTAAATCGATACAGTTGGATGCCTCTGCCCACACCGGAAGTTTGTATAGATCCCGATATAAGCTCACACTCTCTTTCACGTACTTCCATGCGATGTAGTTGGTTGCAACGCCATTAGAAGTACGTGTAACGCATGAGAGGACAGTCGTTTCGCCGGCTGGACCTTGCGGACCTGCCTCGCCGGTATCTCCCTTGATGGATTGTCCGTCTGCGCCTTTGCACCGGCCGTCTGCGCAATAACTTGATACGGCGAGAGTGATCTGTTCAGCAGTGATCGGTGCTGCGCTTGCTCCATCTTTTCCTTTGCAGATTCCCCCAGCACAGTAGATGTTGAGTGCGTCGACTATTTGTTGCTGCGTTGGAGCCTTGCTGTCACACCGACCGTTCGCGCAGTATTCAAGTAGTGCAGCGGAGATCTGAGCTTGTGTCGGCGCTTGACCGTCGCCGTTCTTCCCGACCACATGCCCCGCGTTCTGAGTGCTTCCGTCTGTGTAGGTGATGATCAGATCGCCAGCGCTGTCGGTCAGTACGCTCTTGACTTCACGCGGAGCTGGCGGCTTAGGAACAGCGATGCTTGTCGAGATCTCATTAGACCGATCGGCAGTGAACTGGGCATACATAGCGACCGCGAGCGCTATTCCAAAGGTTGCGAGTAGCGACGCGGCGAAGATGGCAAGTAGGCGTTGCTTCGGTTTCATTTGCCAACTCCCGATTGAGCAAGCGTGACAAATAGCTGATATAGGGTTCCGATGACGAGAAGCGCTACGGCTACTACAACGAACTTGCCGACACCATAGGCGCTCTCAAACTTCGACAGCTTGATGATGAACATGTTGACGAGAATCTTCTGTAGATCCTCGTCATACTCCTTGATAGCCGACTTGATCTTTTCGTCGACAAGACGTTCTACTTCATAGCGCTTTAGTGGGGCTTCGTGGTCGGTCATGATACTTTATGCAGCCTCATATGTGCCTTGGCCTTGCAAGTACCAGTTCGTCGCCCACGAACTACCGCTAATGAATGCCTGCGCGCCGGTGGTTGCAGAGGTGTAGCCAACATAGACGCCGTTCGCGTCCTTGATAGGGAGCGTTCCGGCATACCCGCTCGTTCCTGGATTTTCGCCGTACCAAACTCCGATCGGGAACCCGTATCCTCCGCCCGAACCTGCATATTCGGCAGCCGCAGCGGCAACCGGCAGACTAATCTTCCAGAACACTCCGCCGGTTGGCTGAGTGGTAGTCGACCCGATCACGAACTTGAACCGGAAGTGGACTGTCTTTCCGATCTGCTTGTAGTGTCCCGTGATTGAGCCGTTTCCGATCGTCGCACCAGTCCAAGTTGGCGTATACGCTTCCCACGCGCCACCTGGTTGCCCAGCACTAGTAGCCAGCATCGAGTTAGTGACACTTCCTGATGGAATATTCGCGGCGACGGCCGCAGCCAGACCACTAACCGTCGTCTTCTTATCGACTCCAGCGGAGATATCACGAATAGGAATTACATCCGTTGCATCAGCGGTAGTTAGTAGCGGTTGATCGGTAAACTGTTTTGCCATATGAAGTTGTCCTTTTTCTTTAACTTAACATACTATTAGCTCGGTGCTGTTGGAATTTGTTCGTACTGTTCATTGGCCAGATCTTCTTGAAGGTCGGCCACAATACGCTGCTGGCTATCGAGTAATCCGCCGAGCTGCAACGTCACCTTCCTCGGCGTGTAGTTGAGATTCACGATCTGCAGAACGAGCCCATCGATGAAGTTGTCGAAATTGCTCTGCCCAACCGTCTGCCCCAATTTGATCGTCTCGATGTCGTAGGTTCCGCTGCTGATTTCAATCGTGGTCGTGTAGATCGGCTGGCTGTAGAGGCTCAGAACCTTATCGGCGTAGCGCTGTGCCGTGGCTGCGAGGGTGATGCGGCGGTCGGTGATGCGGTGCACCTTGCGCCCCCACTGCGCGATGCTCGCCGCATCGGTGTACTCCTTGTACAGCTGGACTCCGCCGCCAACATCTCCACCAATGACGTGTACGACGTTGATCAGGTTCTCAATCGATTGCTCCGGGTCGATCTTGCTGATGTGCTTGCCTTTGATGAAGACGTGGTCGGGCGTTGACCCAATTTGCTTCAAATAGACGAGGTTGTCCGCCACGTTGCCGTACCAGTACCAACCGTCCGGCGTCTGGTTGTAGAGACTCTTGATCGCCTCGAGCTTCGTATTCAGCTGGAATTTCTGCGTGATCGTCGTCCCAGTCGCGTCGATTGAGCTGTTGTCGTAGCTCATCACGCCAGGATTGGTGTCGAGCACACTCTTCAGGATCGCGCCGATCTCGGTAGTGCTGTAGGTGACTGTGGTGGTCGCACCTGATCGGACGAACTCATCCGAGAAGCCCACGCCGTGACTCGCGAGGGTGACCTCGACGCCAACCGTCTCTCCGTACGTTGCCTTGTACTTGAGAATCTTGCCGCTGAAGACGCGTCGCCCCATCGGTGCCCCGGTCGCCACGATGTACGCGTTGCCATCCTGATCAACGTAGGGCTCGCCGATGTGATCGACCAATTCTTCGTAGCCGCCATAGACCGCGATGACATCAACGAGATAGCCGACTTGCACGTCAGTGTCCTCGCCAACCGTGTTGCTGGTCTCGCCCACGACGTAGTACGGATCACCCGCCTGGTCAACGTACGGATCACCCGCCTGATCGATCAACGGTTCGCGGGTCTCGATGGTTTGGTTGGCCGAGCGCGAGAGGCGAACAGTTGCCGTCGTGCCCGGTGAGTTGATTGGCTGACTGAACTGGAGGTCGTCGCTCACGTCCTTCCAGATGCCGAGGAAGGTGCCCGAGTGGTCACTGACCTTGTAGATGAATTCCTTCGTGTTTTCAGTGCCGAGGTTGGACCAGTCGACTTCCTCGGGTGGCGGTGGCGGACCTTGGGTGATGGTGAGGCTGCCATCAGTCTCCTCGCTGGTGTCTCCACCGATGTCCAAGAGGGAGTAGCCAACCGTCAGCGAGCCATCAGTCTCCTCGCTAGCATCACCGGTCGGCGAAATCGTGACCGCACCTGGTGTGATCGTCAGCGATCCATCCGCTTCAGCACTCGCGTCGCCGCCGACGTCACTAATCACATTTGCGGCAACGGATATGTAACTCAGCTCTGTTTTGGTATGGCTACCAACGCTATTCGTTGCGGTGAGCGAGACGGTGAAGCTGCCAGTCGTGGTGTAAGTGTGCGATGGATTCTGGCTCGTGCTTGTCGTGCTGTCGCCGAAGTCCCACAGCCATGATGTTGGTGAGCCCGTCGACGTGTCAGTGAAGCTGACCGCCAAGGCGACAACCCCACTCGTCGGCGTTGCGGTGAAGTTTGCAGTCGGGATGACAGGCCCGACGAAGTTCCATCCTGTGTTATTGCCGCTATTCGTACCGTTAGAGACGTTCCATGTCGCCCCGCCCTGCACCTTGGAGTCCTTCAGGTCAAGGTAGCTGGTAGACACCGTCCCGCTCGCCTTGGAGAGCGTGAACTGAGTTCCGTTGGTTGCGGACCGAAGGGTGATCGGATTAGTTGATGTCCCATTGGCGACAAACGCTGAGACTGTTTGAGTCGAGCTCGCCTGGAAGCTCATATGCCTTCCCGGCACTACTTCAATCTGATTAAAGGTGTTGTTGCCGTTAACTGTCCAGCCATTGGATGATCCGCTGAAGCCATCGTGGCGGATGTTGTAGTACGTCTTTCCGCCGCCCTCGAAGGTCCTGGTAAATGCCTGGGTCAGGACAATCGTCGACGTCCCCGCGTTCAACGTACTGGTCGGAGCAACCTGCCACGAGGTGAGCGGTGAAACGGTGCTGTACAGCGTGATTACAGATGATGACAAATTGAGCGTGCTGCCGCCGCTTGCGTACAATTTACCGATACTTAGCGCATTACCGTTGGTGTTAAGAGTGGTACCTGACGCGACAGAGATACCGGCTACTTGAAGTGGGCCGCTAAGCGATATAGAAGATCCCCACAACAGTAGCTGCGCTGCCAGCTCGACGCCGTTAACATCAATGGTCGCGTCTTCCTCTATGTAGATATTTGGATGAGTAGGGTTGTCAGAGGTGACGGCAACCGAGGATGGAATCGTCAAATCGCCGTAGATGTGCATCTCTAAGTAAAACAGACTCGGATTGCTCGTTTGGCTCTTGAAGTAAAGAGTCGGGGAGTTTGTTACACCAGTGAAGTCGATAGACAACGCTTCAACGCTGTAGTACCAACTCGATCCATCATTGATGTCCACCGTAACCGTCTGTCCTGCCGTTGTGAACGAGTTCGCATCGAAGCGAACGTCATGACTGGCGTTCGGAACGCTCGCACCACCAGAACCACCACTGGTAGTAGACCAGTGTGATGTTTCGGACCACTTACCCGATCCTCCGCGCCAATAGCGAGTTGCCATCTACTGGCGGCTCCTACAGCTTGAAGATCTTGTTAGACGTATTACCCCAGGCGATCGTGATGTCACCCGTATTAGGTGTGACTGGCAAGCCACTTCCAGACGTCGTATACCAAATCAGTCGCGATGTTCCTGCAGTGCCAGTGTCTTTATAAAGCACAACAGCTTCAGCACTTGCACCACCGACACTCGAGAACGTGATATCGGCCGCGTCAGCCACGCCAGCTGTTGCGGTCTTGCTGGACAAGTTCGCGCTAGTCGCAATACGTGCGCCAGATGGGATGTCGCTGAGGTACTGATGGGTACTGAGATTCACGGTGTATGACCCCGTATCCACCAGTACAGCCTTGATGTTGTCCGACGTCCAGACGATTGACCCGTCTAGAAATCCTTCTCTTCCTTTGTCGTATAAGCTCATTCTGTTAGTTCCTGTTTACTTTCTTTCAATATATTGCAACCACCCAATTACGCCTATAGCCATCGTCGTATGTAGTCGGCCGTCACCGTCACGTCACGCGTCGTCAAGTCGTCGACGTAGCCAATGCTGCCCACGCCTGGCTTCCAGACTGGGAACTGGCCACTGAAGTTGACCGGCACGTTGTTGACGAAGATCGTCTTGTTCAACGAGTCGATCTCCAGTACATCGCCGTTACTCCACGTCCGCGTCACGGCCAGTCCACGCCGCGTCACGTCGTTGTTCACGGTGATCGTCTTCGCCGTGCCGCCCGTGACGGTGTTGACGGTCAAGGTGATGATCGGTTCCACCTGATACGTGCCGCCCGCGGTAATGCCGAGTGTTGCGGTAGAGGTCGAGAAGTTCTTCGAGGCCAGGAGCACGGAAGCATAAGTATCCGACCCGACGCCAGATGGGCACAGGAACTCGACAGAGAAGCCGGCACGGGTCCGTCCTCGCGGATTGGTGATGATGACGTTCTGCGCCGTGGCCACGTAGCGACGGGTGTCGCCCGCGTGGTCGATGTCGAAGGCCTGGTTTGGCACGCTGAGAGCCACTTTGAAGTCGTCCATTAAGCGCTGCGTGTCTTCTACCGTGTCCGTGCGCAGATAGCCCTCAGCGGTGAAGGTCTTCGGTTCATACGCCGTCTTCACGATGACTGCACCGTCTGACTCCGCCAGTTTGTCCGCCTGGACGTTGTTGCGGGGTGACGAGTAGACATCCGTGCTGGTCGTCGTGACTTCCTCAGTCTGAAGATCGAAGTCCCCGTACTGGATACCGATTGCGCTCATTAAGCCATTCCTTTCAATGCGAGTCGTTGTGTCGCGCTTATCCGTTCGGCGAAGTAGTCGATGTCCGATCGGTTGTTGAAGCTGATCGGGCCGGTGATGTTGACAACCACACCGCCGTCTCCCCCGCCCGCGTTCTGGCTCAGGATCGACTGTGTGCGATAGGCCTGAGTGACTTGAGCCCCGCGAGGCATGTTGACGATTTCTGGTCCGTGCTCACCCACGAGAGTCGATCCACCTGGTGAATAGGCGGTACCAAGGGCGTGCCTGTTGCTGACTCCAACGCCAGCCTTGAAGCCCTCCATTACGTTCGAGCCGATGTCCCCGAGCCAGCGCTTCGCTGTATCAACTGCGCCCCTGATCGCCGCGCTGATCCGTCCTGGTAGCCCGGTAAAGACATCCACTACAGCGTTAACGACGCCGTTCGCCCAGGACACGAATGAATCCTTGAATCCGTTAGCTGCACTGACTGCACCTGACCACATGGAACTGACTGCACTGCCCACACGTCCCGGTAGTTGTGAGAACCACGAGGACACGCCGTTCACTGCAGATGAGGCGGTATTAGTCATGGTTGATCCCGTATTTGAGAACCATTGCACGACAGCGCCGTACATCGCCGAAATGGCGCCACCGACAGCGCCTGGTAATTGCTGGAACCATTGGATCGTGGAGTTAACGAAACTCGGTATCGTCTGAGTCACGAACCCAACGAGCAGTCCAGCAACAAAACCAAGCCCAAACGCGATCATTTGTGGAAGTTGCGCAAACCATGCTCCTATGGCAGCGACGGCGGATTGAACTCCTGTTACTACGCTTGACCACACGTTACTGAAGAAGCCCGGTATTCCAGCAAAGAAGGCGTTAACCGATCCAAAGAATGCAATCATCGAAGACCACGCGGCGATTATGAAGCTGACTGAGTTTCCTATTACATCCTCAACGAACCGAATAGATCCCGTGATCATATTGAAAGTGTTAGACCACGCATCTGCGCTAAAACTTAGAACTTCCGCTAGGCCATACAGGGCGGCGACCAGCGTCGCACCGAGCGCGATAGCCAATGTCTTCAGTATCGGACCAGCTTCAACCCATAAGCGCCGAAACGCAGGGATGAGATTATTCGTGAAGGTGTTCGCGAAGTCAGTGAAAGCCGGCTTAAGGAAGTTGATGACACCTATCGCCGTATCCCTGATAGTCAACAGAACGTCGACCAGTTTCGAATCCTCTTGGATCGTGTCCGCGAACATTCCTCTGTTGAAGTCTCCGGTACTAAGTAGCTCCATGGAGCCCAGTACGTTCTGGACCGTGTCGGCCATGTCGTTGCCGATTTTCGTGAAGTCAACTTGGCCGAGCTTGTCGAATTCTTTAGAGACTTTGTCGAATATTGGCTTAGTTGCTGCCCCCGCCATCATGGTGAGTTTGTCTTTGACCTGATCGAATCTGGCAGAGAGCGTCTGCCCCTGAGCAGCTACAAGCCCGTAGTCGATGCCCATCTCGCTTAGCGTGCGGCTAATGATCTCCATCGCCGGAACGCCTTGTTCCTTCAGCTCATTGATTCGCTGGCGAGGAAGGTTGAATCGATCGACGATCGACACCCAGTCGCCCGACAGCGCTTCCCTTAGCGAGAAGGTGGCCCCAGTTAGCCCTTCGGCTGGGTTGATGGCCGCGAGGATTTCCGCCTGCTGCACAAGGGATTCGAGTGATTTGCCCGACGTCTTTGCGACCGGGGTCAGGTTGGCTGCAGCATCTGCCATATCGGTAAAGCTGAACTGTGTCTTGGCGGCTTCGTCCTTCACCCACGAGAGGGTCTGAGCTACTTTGTTGCCGTCCTTCATGAAGGCCATGAGCTTGGTCTGGGCTTGCTCAACCGAGCTATTGAAGCCAAAGCCTATTGCGGCACCGGCCGTAGCAGCCGCTACACCAGCGGCACCAATAGCGAGCAATGCAGCGCCAGCCACTGCCCCCAGGCCCGCCATCGACGCACCAAGTTTACCGGTTGAACCGGATAAACCGTCTACATCGCCTTTGAACTCTGAAAGCTCGCCGCTAGCCTTCTTGCGGTCGACGTCGATTACGATGTTTATCTTCTTAGTCACAGAGTGCAGAACTCGATTAGCGCTTTAGTTCGTTTGGTTGGCGCGCTGTCTTTCTGTCTCTAACTTATCACGCTCAATATCGAGTGACCATATTAGATTTGCCTCGTAGATAGCTTCCCACGGTTCGTTCTCCATCTGCTCCACGGTCAGATGAAGTCGCTCCCGGTAACGAAAGCGGCTAATCGATTCGACGACCTCTTCGGACACTCCTGCCGTCAGTCCACGCACCAGAAAGTCTTTGTACTGGCGCTCAAGGTCTACGAGATCTAGGCTTTTAAACGATCGCTACCTGAGCTGACCGTAACAACGTCGCGCAACCAGCTGACGTCAAGGGCAGCTTCGATAGTCGGAACATCGGCCTTGTCGAACGTGACAGGTTGGGTTGTGCCGTCCTCTTCGGTGGTGATCACCTGACCTGACACGATAACCTCGCGGGCGGCATTACGGAGAAGTGCTTCAGCCTCGTCGTCTGGAGTCTCAGGTGTCAGGTTCTCGCGCCACTTCTTGACCTGTGCAGGGTTTGCCGCTTTCACCAGTAGGTAGCAGTCATCCCAACCCTGGCCAAAGCCCTTCAGACTTACTTTTCGGTGCGCAACAATGTTTAGTGCCATCTAAGATTCTTCTCCAAATTAAAATAGTGACTCCAGTTAATAACGGAGCCACTATTTAGTCAATGGATATTACGCGGCTGCGTATGTCGCGCGGGTGTTCTTCAACAGCGCGCTGATTGTCTTGCTCGTTGTCGCGTCGAGCTGACACGAGAAGCTAATCGTCTGCGTGATGATCTCGTCCTTGTCGCTGGACTTCTCGAGTTCAGTGAAGCGAACCTTGCCCGCCGTGAAAGCGAGTGAGCTGGTGCCGTTGGTCAACGTGATGCTCATGGCCTTGATCGCGTGCGCCAGGTAGTCGTCCTCGACATCCGTGTTCGCGTAGCGGATGACGAACTCACCCTTGGCCTCTACTGTGCCGCGGTCGAACTTTGGGTTGTCGTCTCCCCCGAGCGGGAAGAACGATTCAGATGAACGTTCCAGGTTCAGCTTCAGGCTGAGCGCGTCGATCGGTGAGGCAGCCGCCAGACCAGCGATGTTCGCTGCGGTCTTGAGCACGATGTTCTTGCTGGTGAATTCCTTCTCCGTGCTGAAGGCGACCGTCTCTGATGAAGACGTACCGATGCGGGCCTTAACTGCAGAACTGATCTGCACCCAGCCTTGTTTCTCAGCGGTTAGTTCAAGCGTGTCGAAGGTCAGGTACGAGTAGCGCTCCGATTTGGCCGGCGTCACCTTTGCAAGCGTCATCGCTGGTGGGATGCTCGACTGGCTGACTTCGAAGGTGTGCGGATAGACACCGGACACTGCGGCGCCGGTGCTCACGCTGCCGAACCATCCGAGGAGCGGGAAGCCAACCGCAATGTCGGTGACCTTGCCGCCGATGGTGCCTTCGACCCACTTACCGACTACTTCGCTGTCGTTGATCTTCTCGACCACGCCCATGGCGCTGTCGTTCTCGATGATCTCTGTCTTCGGCTGAATGTCCTGGTCTAGCCAACGCATGAAAATCTGTGGCGCTACGGTTGCTGTTGGATCGGAGCCGATGCCGAAGCCAACTGCTTCTCGCCTACCGATATATGGATCAAATGCTGTCATCACCTACCTCTTGCTCTTTGAGCTCTTTTAGTTTCTTCTCTACCTCAGGAAGGTCTTCAGCTTCGATCGCGCCATAGTTCGGCACGAAGTACGTGCGACGTTCTGTCTTGATTTCTTGCGTCACCTTCTCGATGTCTTTTGTGGTCTTCTTATTTCCCATATCCTCAACATATCCTAAATTACAAGTTCTTTGAATATTCTGCGGTGATAGTGACGACTAGCATGATTAGCGCGCCCGCACTGCTGTCCACGACATCCCAGTCCACTCTGTCGGCTCGCAACAGATAGGAACCACCGACTTGCTCGCGCAAGGCGTCGTCGAAGTCAGCCTCGTCAAGTGCGTCGATTACCAGATCGGTGAGGTCATATATCTGGTTAATGATCTCAGACCGGATATTGTTCGCATCCTCGAGCTGCAGGTGGATGACTGCCTGGTACTCAATGGCCCTGTCCATCTGCGCCATTGATCCCTTGGTGTTGTCGATACTGCCTGGGAGTAGCCGTACAGACGGATACCCGTCGAACTCACCGTCGGTGTTGTCCTTGACCTCTACGAACGCAGGCTCGCCCTCGTACTGGATTCCTGACAGCACTGTGACCAGCGCGTCTTTGATGATTCGTGTCTTACCCATTGTTGAGCTCCTGTGTTAGTTCATCGATTCCCTTCTCGAAGCGGCCGATGATGCGCGGCTCCATCAGCGTCAGTGTCGGCGCGACGAACGGATTAGGCTTGGTGCCCTTCCTCGCGATCGATCGCTGCACGGCAAATGGACTGATGCCCTTGTCATTTGCCCACTTATAGAGTGGCGAGCCAGGTCGTGCGCTGGTCCAGTGAGGCCGCGTTCCCAGCTCCACGAAGTTGGCGTACTTCGCTGTCGGGCCAATCGTGGCGGTCAGGCCGGTCACCTGATGTTTGATTGATCGCCTCAGTTCACCATCGTGGACCGGCGACTTGATGCGCATCTCGCGCTCGGTCTCGATTGCGACCAGGTTCAAGATCCGCGCCAGCTTGGCTGTCGTCTTCTGCGGGGCGAGTCGAAGCATCTCCTCGACTTGAGCGGAGTCGACCCGAATGTTTAACTGCATCAGGCAACCCCGCTCTCACAGACCAGCTCGATGTGGCTGACCGGCGGCATATCTCGGTAGTTGCGGATGTACTTCACATAGTGACCGGTGCCGTTCCAGACGATCTTGTCGCCAACCTTGATGTCCTGATCCGGACCCATATGGATCTCGAAGCCACGTCCGGGCTCCATGTTCTCCTGGATGGTGGTCTGTGAACTCATAGGGATCACGAGGCAGCGCACGCTGGAATAGAGTTCCTGCACTTGCCTACGACCGTTGGTGCCGACCGCGGTGTTCCGCCAGACGCTGCACGAGTGGTTCAGCAACAGCATCACACCCTCCGCTGCGCGTACGAGCTGATCACCTGCCAATCGCGCGACTTGGTTCCGTTCTCACCTTCAGCACCCGAGGCGAACTGCAGGCTGTAGCTGCCTACTTGGGCGCGGCTCACTTCACGGCCGCTGTTGCCGATGTACTCGTAGTAGCCCGTGGCTAGGCCAAGTGTCGCGAGTACGAGGTCGGCCGGGATGTTCTCCTCCGGCACGCCGTAGGTGTAGGTCACCTCCACGTAGTCGAGCGTTGAAGGCGGCAAGGCAAGCTGTCGGTAGTAGCTCAGGATCAGCCGGCCACTCTTAGTCCAGCTGTAGCTGCCCTCGTCCCGTGTCTCGCGCTCTTCATTCGGGTAGCCCGTCTTGACTTCAGTCACCGCAGTGACGTCCATGTGGTTTAGCCAGATCACGCCTGACGCGTCGTAAAGCTCTGTGACGGTCTTAGGCTCTCCCCAGCACCGACTTGTCGCATTTTCTACCCAAGCGTTCACAGCGTCAGCGACAAGCGCTCCTACGACGTCATTAACGGCTGGGTTGATTGCTTTTAACTGTTCAAGGGTGATTATCTTGCTCATCTGCCCTCAACATAAAACAAATCGCCTTCTATTGCTAGAAGGCGACTACTATTTGCTCTGTTGGTTTTACGGTTCGAGTACTACGACCTTGTAGGTGTTAGTTGCCGTGGCGTTTGCCGCGAGCGTAACGGTGAGCGTGGTGGTGCTGATCGCTACGTTGTCGACTAGCTGGTCTTGGTTACCGGCTGGGTAGATACCCAGGATGGTTGAGCCAGCTACGACGGTTGCGGTGCCGCTTGCTGCAGCAGCGTCGACTGTCACTGTTTTGGTGACGATCTTGCTAGTACCGACTACGGCGCCCTTGGCAGCGAGCGCTTCGAACGCTACGCGGATGTTCTTGCCAGTTGTCCCGGCAAGCGTGTTCACTGCGGTTCGTATTCGTGCCATTACTTGCCTCCTTTGGTTTTAGTTTTGGCTTGTACTGGAGCTTTAGGTTCGTCTGACGATTTAGCCTCGGCAGGTGCAGCCTTTTCAGCTGCACCCTTCTCGACTGTGTAGGTGTCTTTGACGCTGCGCCTTTCAGCTTCTGCGTCAACTTCCTTTAGTTGATCGTCTGACAGGTTAACCTGATCGCCTTTGCAGTACGGATACTGATCTACGTTGAAAGTTACTACTGTCATTCTCTATTGATTCTTCCCTCGATTCTCGTAGTGCCCGGTTCGCCAGTGAAGCTTCATGTGCTCTGGATAGGACATCAATTGGAGATTATCGATTGAGTTATTTAGTTTGTTTCCATCCTTGTGGTGAACTGCTTCATCATCGCGGAGCGGGCGTCCCACATGCTGTTCCATAACGTATCGATGCTCAAGATACTTCTTGCTATCTACGCTGATGACACGGTACCCGTTCTCGTTGATCCAGCCCCCCTTGTACCAAGGTGCTGCATCTCCGAGTAGTCGTATCCGGTCCTCGGCACCTTTGCACTTTTGACTACAGAACCTAACCTTGCCAGCCTGCACTCGGAAACGATGCGTTTCGAATGATTTACCGCAAGTCTTGCATGTTAGGGTGACTCTCGCCCGCCGGTTTGCCGCCCCACAATTCTGTGAACAGAACTTAGCCAGCGGGTTTGAGTGCCAAGGATGAAAGGTGCATTTACAAAAGTTGCATATATTCGTTCTCTCTAATCTAAAAGCTGTCATGCCCTCATTATGAAGAAAACGAACTATTAGTCAACAATTACTTTAGGCGACGTCTGTTAATTTCGCGAAATTATTTGACGTTGGGATACCGCCAACGCGCTTCAGCATGCGGAGTGTGTACTGCGCCTTGTTGAAGTCGTCGCCAGCTGTGCCGAGGTCGAATGTCGTGCCAAGGCGGTCGCCGATAACGTAGTCGCTGAAGACGCCGTACCAGATTTCAGTCTTGTTTGAGCCAGTACCAACGTTTGTTGGGATCTCATCGACGATCACGACAGGGCGACCGAGCAATGTTCCGCCTGCACCTTCAGTGATGCTCGGAATGAAGAGAGGGCGACCCTGCTCGTCTTCCATGCCGATCAACTTTGCGAGTGCGACTGAGCCCATGACGAACGTACCTTGATTGCGGTATGCCGTAGGTAGTTTGAACATGAGAGCAACCAGGTCACCGTATGCAAGTGCAGCACCAGCCTGTGTCTGGCTGTATGGAGTGACTGCGCTAGAGCGGAAGCCGAATGGCTTGTCTGTACCGTCACCGTTCACGAATGCGTCGTTCTCCTTGAGAGCGGCCTTAGTCGCGAGCTGTGATTCCAACAGTGCCTGAGCGCTTGGGTTGATCGCCGCATCCTGCAGGAACTCAAGTGTGATGCCAGGGATGATCGATGCAAGCTTCTCAGGTACGAGGTCTTTGCTAGCGAACGTGACAGCAGTGGTGCTGATAGTCGCAGCCTCAGCTACCCAGTAAGCGGCACCACCGGTTGCTGATGGCAAACGTAGTTTCGCTGGAGCGTTGCTGATCACACGGGCGATCTGGCGGATTGGTGAGATGTACTCAAGCTGGCGCTGGATGTTCTGGTCAACAGTGAGAGGAACCAAGATTCCACCTTCGCTGTCAGTACCGATCGTCTGAGCCTTCGCTTTGTACTCGTCGCGGATTGACTTCTGAGCCTGTGCCATTGCAGCACCGTCTTGGCCAGCAAGTGCGCTGAAGAAGCTTTTGTTGATCTCGCGGCTCTTACTCTCGTCTGTTTCTGTTACGACTGGAGCATCACCGCCAACGACTACGTCCTGAGACTTCGCCTTAGCAGCTTCCGCAAGTTTCTTTTCTGCGTACTGCTTAATAGTGAGTTTGTCACTCATATCACCTCCTTAGGTGGTAGTTGGTTGGTTATTGGTTTTCGACTGAAGCAAATTCTTCGTCGATTTGCGCTTGGATTTCAGGCGTTAGTTCAGCGTCTTCATCGAACTCGTCCTCACCGGCACCGGGCTGGTCGTCTTCGCCGCCCTTAGCTGGTGGAATCTCTGGTTCAATTGGCGTCTGGTCTTCATCCGACTTCGCTGACTTATCTTCAACTGGCTTCAGCTCACCCACGGTGGTCTTAACCTCTTCAACCTCAGCGACGATCGTGTCAACGTTGGTAGACAGAGTGGTGACCTTCTCGCCAAGTTGAGTCATTAGATCGGCTAGAGCCTTGATTTCAGTCTTCAGTTCTTCCACGTGCATCTCCTCGCCGTCTACCGGCGCGTTCTTATTCAGTTGTTCTTCTAGGTTGCTAACGCCGTCTTGCATGCTGCGAAGCATCCACTGCGCGTCTCTGCGATTGAGTGAGCCGTCTTTGAGCGCCAGGGCTACAGCGTTGGCGTTGGCTGGGATCGGTACACACGAGACTTCAAGTAGCTCGTTGTCCTTCAGCACTGGTGTGTCGTCCTCGAACTCGAGTGAGTGAGGGATGAATCCGACGCTTACGCAGCGCAGGGTGTTCTTGACGTACTGGTTGAAGACAGTGAGCGCCTTCGGGTTGATGTCTACATCGAAGGTCGCGGTCGCATAGGTGCCGTCGCTCTCGGTGACAACATCGCTCCAGGTGCCGAGGACATCCTCAGGTTCAACGTCCCAGCTCTTGTGGTTCCAGAGCATGATCGGGTTCTTAAGGAAGTTCTTTAGGTTCCAGGACTGATCAACCTTCTCGCCGTAGCGGTCGATTGAGTCGTCACTGATGCGGAAGCGGATCGACTTCTTGTCGTCGTCGATCGATTTGATCTTTGTAGTGTAAAGCTTGAGTTTCTTTTCTGACATATGAGTTGTATCTCTGGTCTAAAGATACAACTAGACTGCGAAATAAATCAATAGCGATACATCACACTAACGCCGCTCAATGATGTCCTTGGCGAGCTGACCAATGCGCTGAACCTCCTCATTGAGTTCCAGGAGAGACATCGATGCGGTCATAATCCGCACATTTAGAGTCTTAGGATCGATGCACGTAACAAGCGGCATATCCTCCGCGTCACCGAGGACTTCGAACACACTCGGCCCGGAAGTGATCGTCCAGTCAAGCATGAAGGTGTTGTACGACTTGGAAACGAACGTATCGAGCCGTTCGTCGTAATGCTCGAACGCATTGCGGAGGTTACGCGAGGCAAGAGGTGAGGTGTCGTCCAACTGAAGCACCTCCTGCAGGATCTGCTTGCGCTTCACCGTCCATTCCCGCACGTTTGGGTCTTTCACCATTCCCACGGCGGGCCAGACCATCTTCGAAATCATTCCGGACGATGCCAGGAACGACTGGACGCCCATGAAGACCCGGTCAATGTTGATCTCGAAGGGCTCAGCCGCGAACGACTCGTGCAAACTGTCGATTGCCACCTGCGCAACCCGCGCATGCCGATAGATTTCGCTCAGATACTTGTTCCGACGTGAATCGTCGAACTTTGCCATCGGGTACGCGTCGTCATTTACCTGCGAGGAGGACAAAGAGAATCACCGCTCCGATCAGTGCGAGTGCGCCTGCCCCGAATAGCAGTACGTCATCGAGTGGCATCTTAGCCTTAGCGACCGTTCCCTTCGGTGCCGCTACCACGAACTGTTGAGCCACCTTGTTCACCGCGGTTACTGCACCGACCGGGTCGTATATGAACAGCCCGATCCCAACCTGATCGGCATACTGCACCGCCTGGTCGCTGTACGCCGACGCTGCGAAGAAGAACAGTGCCTTGCTCGTGTCAGCAGCGCGCGAGCCGTAGAGCTGTTGCATCTCTGGCCGGCCAGCTGCCCCGCCACGCCACTTAACCTGCGCCAGGGCTCGGGATGATCGAACATCGATGCCCCCGTCCGCCCCGCCAGTGGTTGCGACGGCGTCTGTGTATCCCCATGACTTCATGACGAGGGCGGCGTTCAGTTCGGCTTCGTGTGCGGTGGTGATGTACTGCATTACACGATGAACCAGCTTGACCCGTTTGATCTGACGCGGATGGTTGTCCACTGCGAGGCCAGGGACTGAGTAGTCGCGCCGTCGATGGTCTGGCTAGAGGTCGTAGCGACAGTGACCGCGTTCCCCGAGCTATCGATCTTCTTGATGACATAGGACTGACCGGTGCCGACGCTCGCGTTCGGCAACGTGATCGTGATCGGGCCTGATGCTGCATTGACCAGACAGGTGTGGTCACCAGAGTTCAGCGTGTAGTTGGCAGTCTTCGTAGCGATGCCGAACCGAACACCGTTGATCACAGGTGCGGTCAAGGTCTTGCTCGCGAGCGTCTGAGCCCCGGTGAGCAGCACGACGCCAACGCCGCCTACTGAAAGCGTGCCGAGGAAGTTCCCGTTGACGTCAAAGGTGAAGTTGGATGACGTCTTGCCGCCAATGTAGTCGAGAAAGACGTCTCCGGAATTCACGCCACTCACCGGAAGCTTTCCGTCTAACGCTGTCTGCAACCCCGTGACGGTGCTGATGGCCTGGCTGCCCGTGTGGTTGGCTCGACTCTTCAGGTTGGCGTCGCTGTCGTTGGCTGTTGCCCCCGTCGCGATACCCGCGAGCTTGGTCTTCTCAGCCGTTGAGTAGTCCTCAGTCGACAGTCCCTTGCCAACTACCTTGTCGACTTTATTGTTCAGCCCAGCAGCATGATTCGTTCCAGAGATGAACCATCGCTTCGTGCTGTTGTCCCAGCACCACTCAATCCAGAAGTGACCGTCTTGTGGGATCGCGCTGTAATCCTCGAGTGTGCCGAATGAATCGCTTGGACTACGAGCAAACGTCCAGGTCGGCGTGCCCGCACCGTTGTAGAGGTACTTCACCTTGTGGCCGTCAACGATGCTGTCGAGGCGTGGCAGGGTGTGAGCAAAGCTGTCCTGGTTGCACAGGATGTAGTTCTCGTAGTTGCTGATCGCACGGGCGCCAGCGGTGATGATTGATATCTGCTTACCGCCGCCAAGGATCTGCATGTTGGCGGAGTAGTTCGGGGCGCTGAGTCCAGAGATGTTGTCGAAGCCGGTGAAGTCAACGCGAGCGTTCGTTGCGCCAGCCGTGAAGTGGATGTCTTTGGTCTGTGTCTGAGACACCTGATCATCGAACCCACGGCAACTGCGGATAACCGGCCTGGTCGTGTTGTAGTTGTTGGCGGCCTGGAACACAAAACCGTAGTAGGTACCTGCACTCGCTGTGCTGTTGCTACGGGCGACGCAGTTGAAGAATGACGGACGATCAACCCCGCAGATGTTGAAACCGTTGTTCGTGTTGAACTCGGCTAGACAGCTGGTGTAGCTGTTGCGGGCGTTCTGCCCCTTGGTTGCCGAGGTATTGGCGTCGTAGAAGCCATCAGCGTTGTAGCGCGCGATCACACTGACAAACCGGTTGCTGTGGCTACCGTTGATGAGATTGACGCCCTTTGAGCTGTTGTACTCGGTGATGACGTTAGTGAAGGTGGAGTTGCTGACCCGCTCGAGTCCCAGGCCGTTGAGGTTGTGGTGAGCGTAGACATTCGTGATGGTGCCGCCGAACATGCCGGTAGATCCGAAGCCATAGCCTGACGCGTTCTCGAACGTACAGTTGTCGATCTTTGGGTAGTCCCAGCCACCACCGCCAAACGTGTCATCTTCGTATGTGCGACCGAACTTGGAGTCCTTCACCAAAAACGTGACGCCTTGGGCCGAGCTGGCAGATACCCCCGACTCAGTAGCGTGTGGCCACGGTGTCGCGAGGGTGAGTGATGTATCGCTGTTGATCTTCGCAATCGGCGGGGTCAGGTTGCCGCTGGCAGATCGCAGCCGCTTGCCGACCGTCAGTGACGTGAATGAAGTGCCCGAGCCCGTGATAGTCGGACTGTCGATCGTGAAGGTTGCCGTTCCGGTGATAGCGGCACTGCTTGCGACGCCGATGAACGAGTTGTACCGGATCGAGTCGTAGATGTTGACGTTGTCGTAGACGAGGTTCTGGACACCGGAGAAGTTGAAGAACACTCCGCCGCTGCTTTGGCCGGCCACCTGATTCGCACCGTTGCCGTCGCCAGTGATGTTGCGCAGGTAGATGTTTGCGTTGCCGTTGACAGTGTCACTGTTGCCAAAGCCGACTGGGTTAGTGCCGGACGTGTTGTTCCTCAACTTGAACAGGACGCCTGGCTGCGCCTCGAAGATGAAGTTGCTTGGGAAGTCGATGCGGCTGTTACCGATCGTGTAGGTCGTTGTGTTGTCGCCGAGCACCAACACCCGGCGCGTACCGAGGGTGGAAGCAAGCGAGACCGCTGCGATGAT
Source organism: Rhodococcus sp. IEGM 1351 (assembly GCF_030056875.1). NCBI lineage: Bacteria > Bacillati > Actinomycetota > Actinomycetes > Mycobacteriales > Nocardiaceae > Rhodococcus > Rhodococcus sp. IEGM 1351. The sequence continues at coordinate 290,902 of NZ_JASHKU010000002.1, forward strand.
GGCCGCCGCGTCATTAGCGTACGAACTGGTGAGGATGTTGGCTGTGCCGCTCTTGGCGACGGTTACTGCTGTGCCGGATGGAGGCCCCTGTGGACCGGCAGTGACGACTGAAACAACCGAGGCGTCAGGCCGCTCGGTGACGACAACAACCTGCTCTTCGGCAACGACAGTGACTGTCTCGCTCATTCCGTCACCTGTTTGTCGAGAGTGACTACCCCCTCAACGATTCGGCTAGTGTTCAGTGGTCCACCATCGAGCTTGAGGTCGTAGTTCGCGGTGTCAAAGGTGAAGCCTGAGGTGACATCAGCACCTATGACCAGATCCACCTTGCCTTGAAGCGGCGTAAGGGTAAGAGAAGACGTTAGGCTAACGATAAGAGACCCGCCAGTCTTTCGTATCTGCATTTTCGGCGTCACACCTGTTAGGTCGATCGGATTGCCGTCCGAGTCTTTCCATACGAAACTAGTTCTAAAGGTCGCGCCTTGTTCTATTGTGAAGTGATACTTTGTTGCCATATAGCTTCAATATAACGCAACTTCGATCAAGCGTCGCTATATAGTCGCGAGCACTTCGTCTGATTTGAGAACGATGTAGTTCGTTCCACCTACATTCAGCTCGGTAAGGGCATATTCTTTGAAAACAATCGTGTCACCTACGGCAATGTCCTTGACATCCGGACCAACTGCCTTCACATCTGCCATTGACGGTTTTTCCTTGTGCGAATCAGGTAGATAGATGCCGCTTGCGGTGGTTTGTGCAGCCTCGCGTCGCACTGCAAGGACACGGTTAGCGAGAGGGGTTGGAATAGTGGTGTTGTCTTTCATATGTCACCATTGTACTAAAGATCACCCAGATTCAACCTTCTATTAGCACTGGGAGAAGAACGCATCGGCAATTAACGTGGGCTGGACATCCCGGCATGTCGTCATAGCTCACGGTCATCGTCTTGCCGTCGACTTCCATCACGTCGCCCTTGTTGAAGTAGTTCGTCTTCAGCGGCACGACTCGGCCATGTAGATCCCGACACCATGGGCAGGTGCGCTCGTCCAGCGCCGTGTACCACTCCTTGCCCTCGACAACGCCCGACTGGTCCCATCCTTCAATGTCGGCGAAGCTTGTTGCCCTGGTGCTCTCGGTGCGCGCGATGCGATCGGCGCGTGTGGTGGCCGCGAATCCGAACACGCCCTCGATACGAGCCCGAAGCTCGAACGTCGTCTCCCCCGCCTGGATGCCTTGCGACAACGTGGCGCGCAGTTGCTTCTCGGTCTCGTCGTTGACGTCCTTGGCAATCTTGGTGCTGCGCTCACGCATGTAGTCCTGCACGGATTGGTTGAACACTGTGAACAGGGATGGATCGAGCCCTACCTGTTGAACCGCCACCTTCCCAGCGTCAGCGATCAGGCTGAGAAGGATGGGCGCCAGAACCTTGCGCATATTGTCGTCGAACAGTGACCAGTCGACCACGTCGTCAAGCCAGGCCTTGCGCTGTTTCGGCGTGAAGTTGTTGGTGACCGGGACGGTGTCGAGCTTGCCGAGAACAAAGTCACGCTGAGCGTCGAACTGACGGCGCACGGACTGCAGCATCGCCTCTTCATGGCGCGCCGAGAGTCTGATGTAGTCGGCGACCTTCTGCTCGCCGATCGCTTCCTTCTCTTCCAGAGTTAGCGCCTTGGTTTTGGGAAGCTCTTCTTACCCTCTTTCGTTGTTTCATCAGTCTTTTCGGGATCATCACCCGTGGTTTTGGCGTCCTGTGAGGTCGTATCAGGCTCTGTGGCGTTCGCAATCGTTGATAGTGGACTCAGCGTTCCTTGCGCGTAGATCTGCGCTCCTAGGCCGTCTGGCAGTGCATCCATTCCGTACAGCTCACGCACTTCGTCAATGGTCATCCACTTGTTGACGCCCTTGTCCGCTTCGTTGAGCTTGGCCTCTTTGTCCTCAGCCACCGGGTTCTCGAAGTCGAGTTCCAGTGTTGGGTCGAAGACCTGGACGAAAGCCGTGTTAATCAGCTCGACAAAGTCCTCGATACGAGGCAGGACGTTGTTGATCGTGTGGGTGTACATCGCGCCGTCCATGATCGAACGGTTGGCGTTCTCGATAAGGCCGACAACTGCTGGTGAGGTCTGGAACATCGCGAAGATCTCGTCTCGGGTGAACTTGCGGCTGTTGAGGAAGTCGAGATCCTGTTGGTTCACCATGTACGGCTTAGCGTCGCCGTTCTCCACGAGCAGATTCTTGTACGCGTTCTCGGAACCGGTGTGCTGGTCGCTGAACTGCGCCTTCCAGCGTGCATAGGCATCGTCGCTCATCTCCTCTTTGGTTGAGAAGATCAAGCCTGGTCGGGCGTTGTTCGCGAAGAAGCGGCGGTTCCAATCCTTCATCTGCTCGTCAGTGTCGATCGTGGCCGCAGCTGCGGTGATGATGGACTGCCCGAAGTACGGGTTGCGTGGATCAGGGTTTAGTTCGCGGATTACCGACGTGATCGGATATTCCTTGTTGTTAAACTTCACCGTGCTCTGGCTGTAGGTATCGCCGAGGACGAACTCGCAGAGGTGAGCCGGCAAGATGTGGAGCGAGTCAGGGAGCTGGCCCTTCTTTGGCTCGAATGGCTTGTCCCCCTTCATCATGAGGATGTAGCTCTCGCCAGTGAAGTTCATGTAGCTGAAGTGCAGGCGGCGCATCTGCTTGCCCTTGAGCGCACCGTTTGGGCGCTTCATCAGGTCGAGGACGGGACTGTCGAAGATTTCCTCGCGGTCGCCCTTCTTGTCCCGGCGATACAGCTTCAGCTCGATCTTGGCCGTAGGGCGCACGATGGCGTCGTTTGCCGTGAAGGCCCATCCGAGGTTCGCAGTGATCGCCTCAGACTTGGTCCGATAGTTCTTGATGGTGTTGCCACCATCGAACAGGTCGAGGGTGTTGCTGAGGTGTGGGATGAAGGCTTTGTTCTTGCCGAGTAATGCTGCTGCGAGTTTGTACCTAAGTGGGGTGTTCTTTTGTGCCATATGTAGTTGTTGTGCGCTAACTGTTCTAATCCTGATAGTAAAACAAAAGTCAGAACCCGCCTAGAGCAATTACGCTGTACGCACCCTGAATTGGGCTCTTGTTGGATTCGCTACGCGTTCGTAAATCGCCGCCAAGACATCTGGCGCGTCGTCGTGTTTGTTCTTCCCCTTCTTCTGATACGCCATGAGCTGCTTGTAGAACTCGGGATACTTCTGCTTCCAGCCCCTCGGCATGAAGACGTGACGGTTGACCCAGGCGCTCGATGTGAGGATGCGGGCTTCCTTGTTCGCCGTTTGAGGGGCCGCCTTCACGACGCACTTGCGGTTCCCCTTCTCCTTCAGCTTGCGCTCGACGTTGCGCGAGAAGCCACGTCCACCGTTGTTGCTCTCGAATATCGCCTCATCCACGTTGTCAGCGTCCAGCGAGTCGGCCACGAGCCCTTCCGTGGTCTCCATAGCCTCATCGGTCATGACGACATCGGTCACGTACACATCGCCGTCCACCTCGTCGTAGTTGACCGAGCATAGGAAGTCAGCCCCGGTGTCCGCGGTGTCGGTGTAGTTCCAGCGTTTACGTTGCCCAGCTGGTAACGCCTCATACTCGACAAACGTGCTGTAGAGGCGACCCTTGATGTCGATCGGCTTCTGGTTGTAGTTCGCCTCGACGATGTCCGTGTTCATCTCTTTGGTCTTCAGGTCATAGTCGCGTCGATTAAGCACCGACTCGCAAAGCATCGACCCGTCGTCTTGCACTGCCTTGTAGGTGATGACCTCAACCTCGTCACCGAACGCGTCGATGATCCGCCCGGCTAAGTCGCCCTGCGCCCACCGCGTCATGAAGACGTACACCTTCCAGTCGTCACCCTCAGTTCGCGACAGCATCGTGTTCGTGAGCCAACTCCAGTGCTTCTCCAGCACAAGCTCGCTGTACGCCTCTTCTGCGTTCTTGATGATGTCGTCGATCACGATGTCATTGGCGCCGAATCCGGTCGCGGTACCGCTAGGAGACGTGGCGAGATAGCTATCCTGCGTGCTGCCTTCTAGTGCCCACTTACTCGCACTGGCCTGGCCATACTTGACCCTGGTGTCAGGGAAGATGTCTCGGTAGACAAGTACACCCTGCGAAGGCACCTCATCGATCGTGTCGCGAACCTTGCGGGCGAAGGTGGTTGAGAGCGTTTCGTTGTACGAGCCGGTCATGACCTTGCGGGTTGGGTCCTCGCCGAACCGCCACTCCACGAAGTTGCCGGCCGTGAAGCTCTTGTAGTGGCGTGGAGGCATGTTGATCACCAAGAAGCGCTTCTCGTTCTGGTTGGCGAAGGCCTGGACTTGGTCGCACACCTCCTTAAGGTATGGGCGCTCATCCTTGTAGTGCTTCGGGTATCTCAGAGCGCAGTAGTCGTAGAGATAGCGTCGGGCGAGTTCCTTCTTTGCTTCGAGGCGGACGTGATCAGGAACCATCGCCTACTTCCCAGACGCGAGCTTGCGCAGATCGTCAGCGGATAACTGGGCGTAGGGACTCACGAGTGGCGCGCCGTCCTCGCCGGTTACCTCGTTCTTGGTAGGCCAGCCGTACTTCATCAGCTGCTCACGGGCAGCTTGACGGACACGGGGCTCTGGGTGAGCGAGGGCTTCATTGATGATCGCTTTGACGATGGCCTTCATCGGCGCACCCTTGTAGTCGATGAAACCAGCCTTCAGGTCGACTATGACTGCCTCGAAGTTCTCGTCACCGACCAGCTCCTGAATCCAGGTGTTGATGTGCTTTGTTCCCTTTTTCATGCCAGCGGGATTACCCGATTGACCGGGCTTGAACTGGGTCTTCTTGCCTATCGAGGGAGGTAGGCCGTTCGCAAGCAACTTTGGACTTTTGTTCGCCTGCGTATCGCCTGCATTGGATGGTGTTTTCTTATCTGCCATATCTGGCTACAGTTTAAAACATTAGTGCGGATTAGTCACGAGCGTCGCTGAGAGGCTTCAGGAAGAGGGTGTGCGGTAGCTTGGAGGTTTGCGATTTGCCTATGGAGTTCCTCTTGATCTACACATTCGGCATGGGGTCGCTTACTGCAAACTTTTGTCTCTACTGATAAGAGTGCATCTAACCGCTCTTGTGCCATGATCCGCTCTAGCTGGGCTTTGGCTTCATCTCTGAATGATCGGAGGTTAGTGAAGTGCCCCACTAGATCAGGGCATATTCTGTCGGCCTCGTCAGGCATCACCTGGTTGGCTGTGTCCGAGATTAGCTGGTTCAGCAACTCGTCGATGGTCGGTAACTCGCTGGTGGTGTCTTGGGTATTACTCATGATCCCCTCCGTACTTCATGTTAATGAAGTAGATCAAACATCCAACCAAGATTAAAAAACCCAGAGCGAGATCAAGATTACTCATGACTTACCTCTGGCAAGTCTTCGGTTAGCCACGCTAGCGCCTTGACGAAAGTCTGCTGTGACACATCCCGTCCATTCAATAGGCGAGATACTGTCGTGTGAGAACAGCTCCATGCGACTGCAAGGTCTCTGGTCGTAATGCTGTTCTGCCAGCAGTATTGCTTCAAAGCCGCCCCAAGTCTCGTTTTGCTCATACGTCTTTCTCCTTACTTGCGTTGTCTTTAGATTGCCCCCAGAGGGCTAGGCGCTGGTCGGCTCGCTTTTGATTGCGCTTGATCTTGTCTCTTTCCGGCAATATGACTTCCAAGTCTTCTCTAAAATAGTAAGACTTTGGAGGAGGTACATCCGCTACGCTGATCCTGTCCTCATCCTCACCGATTATGTGTGCATCAACGGCTTGCAGGATTGCCGCTGCAACCGCGTCAATGCCATACAGCGGGTTCATGTCCACACACGGAATAACACCCTCGCGCTCCATGATGTGCCTCTCGAAAGCTTTCAGCTGATTCACTAGTTCCTTTTGAATCTCTGTCGGTGCGCTCATCTATTTACTCTCCTTAGCTTTTAGGGCGGCGAGTTTCTTCAAGTCATCCTCGTAAAAGTAAAGAGCGTCGTCGATGTCGTTGCCGTAGTGCTGTCCATTTTCGTCGTGCTTATTGCGTAATTCTTCCAACGCCTGTATCCGCTCTTGTATCAAGCGACGTTCAAGGTCATCTTTATACAGCCAGACCTTCTTTTCATTATCAGTCAGCTCATTATGAATCTGGTCGCCGTATTGTTTGATGAGCTGCATAGCTGCGTCTGTTCGCGGAGAGGATGTGTCGTCAATAGGCTCATTGAATAAACTCTCTAGCTTGTCTCGTAGCTCATCCTTACTAGTAGTGTCATTGGTTGATGCGCTCATGAGATAATCTCCTCTACTGAGGCTTTTTCTATGAGACTAACGACCGCACGACTTAATCTGTACCATTCTGTAGCGGCGTTATCCCAACCCATACTGCATCCGATCATCGCACCCTCTTTCATATCCCAGCCGTGAACTCTAACAGCTTCACTATTGCCGCTCGGCCACTGAACATTAATGATGCTACCTTTCGGTATATCGCCAGATATTAAACCTCTCTTGACCTCGTTGCTTTCGTGGTAGATGTTGCTCATATCGTGTCTCCTTGGTTTGATTGCTGGGCGTGAAGTCGTTCATATCGCCCGAGGTAGTAGCTACCGTCGTCGGTGAGGTCCAGGCCAAGCTCGCTATTGATAGCCGTCGCTGCCTTTGACGCGCCGCGCTTTTCCGCTTCCTGTTCGCGGCTTTTGATGAGAGCGGCGAGTTCGGTACATGTTTGCGGATAGAAATCCTGACCACTCGTGTTGAACGCAACTGAGAACAGCGCCTCTCGTAGTTCAGCAGCATCTTCTATGGCGCTCATGAGAGCTCTCCGTGCTCGGTATTCATCCAAGCCTTGCGAATCTTCACAAACGGCAGGCGAAGTTCAATCTCATTCAGATACTCGGTAGTGCCGCCACGATATGTTGATGTTTGATGGACGAACTTTGAGCGAGTCAGAAGCGCAGTGTTGGCCTTATGCTGATCCATGACGTCACTCCTGTATTCGTATAGCTTTGGTCGTTTGAACTGAATTGTTAGCATTCTTCTTCTCCCTCGCCGTCTCTACCGGCCTCAATCCTTTGCTATTTGTTACGAATTACTATGATGCATTCGATTAGAAAATACAATAGCTATTTGCCATACAGCCTGTGGATAACTAACCGAATCCAGCGCTTTCCTATTGACTTAAAATGCTATATGTGTTTAAATAGAATAGTAATGATAGTAAAAACAAACGGAACATTAGATCTTAAGCGCACGGCAATAGTCAACGCGGTCCCACATATCAAGTCAGCAGCCTCGAAGATTGATTACTTCTTCACCCACCAGGGCATGTCCGGCTATCGCGACTAACCCTTTAGGGCGCGCACATTATTCGGGAGAATATGTTATAATTAGTATACTGCGGAAACGTTCCGGAGAATCTACGAGAGGGGGTACCCATGTAGTGGTAACTCTTGCAATCCTTGCGATAGTGGTAACACTGCCGCAAACTTATATGGCTCTTCTACAGATCAAAGATCACTATACGAAGTAGCTCCAATTAGAAAAGGCATCGAGTCAGCCCAGTACGGGCGGCTCGATGCCTCTCTTTTGCATTGGCTCGAACGCTTGTGCGAACGCGTGCTAGCCTGTCTCTCGCAGGGCGGGTGGAGGCGAAAGCCTCGGGAAGCACCCGCTCTGCTCTCGTGTCACCAGGTGATCGTGGCGATGACCCCGCCGATTTGCACTGCATCCCCCTCGCGGTAGTGCAGCGCATCGATCTTCCCGGTCAGCGGGGACGGGATCTCGACGTCGACCTTGTCTGTTGCGACCTCCAGCAGCGGCTCACCCTCGCGGACCCGGTCGCCCTTCTGCTTCAGCCACGTGAGGATCTTGCCCTCCGTCACGTCCTCACCGAGCGGCGGCATGACGACTACCTGAGCACCCATCCGAACCCTCCCTTGTCTCGTCCACGCAGTATGCCCGTGAAGACGCCCTCTCGCTCTCGAACGCGATACCGGCTATTCCACATACAATTGCGATAAATCGTGCTTTTGCTCTATTCCACTAACGGAAGTCGGGCGATAGAAAGCACTCCTGATGAGGGATGAGCAAATGGAAACGAGAATTGTTCCCAGGCCTAACCTGTCTCCAAAACACGATGAGATTCAGCCGGTAGAGCACAAGCCCTGGTCTCCGCCCGAAGTGCCGGCTACTCCCCCACGGCAGCCGAGCAGGCGGCAGCGAGTTGTCCGGTACGTTCGTGATCAGCGCGATCGGTTCGCGCAGTTGCGCCATCAGAAGCGCTGGCTCCGTTGGCTATTGGTGGCTATTGCTCTCGTCATGACCTTGCCGGTCGCCTTCCAACTGGTGGTGGTGACGCTCATCTGGCAAACCCCGAACACGTCCAGCTTCATGAGGCGTGAAGGCACTCCCGTGGACTATCAGTTCGTTTCTATTGACCACATAAGCCGACACATGATTGCGTCAGCTATTGCGCACGAAGACGTGGACTATGGTGAGCGATTCTTAGCCTTCGATGTCTCGACGTTTATCGAGCGCGCTAATGCGTACAGGAATGGCGAGGATGACTTGGGTGGATCAACCATCCCCCAGCAGCTCGTGAAGAACATGTTCCTCTCGCCAGACAAGACCTGGTGGCGTAAGGGCGTCGAGGCGTACATGTCTACTGACTTCGTACTCACCATGTCGGATGCCCGGATCATGGAGCTGTACCTCAACTACGCGCAGTTCGCGCCCAAGCTCTACGGGATCTGCGCGGCGAGCTGGTACTACTTCAACACGCCGCCCTGGTACATGAGCGCGGAAGAGTCGGCACTGCTCGCGAGCATCTTGCCGCTGCCGAGCATCGTTGAACGTGGCGCCGGTGGTGGGCTCTACATCAACGCGCAGATCAACCCGAAGACCGCCGAGAAGGTACGGAAGGATTCATTGGAAGGCATACCAGCCAACATCGCCTTCATGGGCGGCTGGGAAGGTGTGGCCGGTCAGATCGGCATCAAGGACAGCGCGACCGACCACGTGGAAGAGCGCGACGATGACTCCTGCTCGACGATGCCGACCAGTGTCGCCGAGCGGCTGTGGGTAGAAGATCCCCAGTTCATGGCGACGCACGATCCTACGATCGCTGGTCGATGAAGTCACGCCAATACTTCACGCGAGGTACCCAAGTGAGACGGAAGTTCGTTTGAGTTCCTGCTGTCTGAACGAGGATCGTGCCGATACCCAGTAGGCCGGCGATCGGGCCTGACTGCTCAACAGTGATGTCCTCGATCTGATCCCAGTCCGCCACCGCCTCTTTGCTGACAAACAAGGTCGCCCAGTTCGACACGGCAATTCCCTGCTCGCGGAGCGTGAGGGTCGCCAGGTCATAGACAACGACCTGCACGATGGTGACCAGGATGACCACGACGGACATCAGTCCGAGGATGGCGAGCGGGAGGGTATCGGCTGGATTCTGCGCCTTAAGCCAGTAAGCCAGCGCGAGGAGAAGTCCGAACACCAGGAGGCCGCGGATCACGATGACGAGCAGTCCGATGATGCTTCTGTGGATTGTGATCGGGAGTGCCGGTTCTTCCATCTGCTCTTAACATGCGGAAGACCAGCCGATTCGTCAAGCGGATGTTAACGCTGCTCACGTGATGCTGAACCACCAAAAGGCAATCTGGGCTAGCCCGTACGCGATCGCATAGATGCCGGGCTGCGCCCAGTCGGGTACCCCCCAGAAGTCCAATTCGCTCATGGCGTCCTCCACACGTTGAAGTTGGCCCCGACAACTACGTATCGCACGCGGTTGTGACCCGCGTTACACCCGTGGTCTACCCGACCTTGTAGTCGATCCGGCGCTTCGTTCGACATAGTGGGCACCCGATCCATATGAAGTGTGCGCCAAGTGAGATCTCGACCGGGTTAGCCGTGCGATTCAGCTCGCCTGCGTTGCGACGTTCACCCGGTACCCGCTCGATATAGCGTTGCCATTCATGCGGACACGCTGTCTGCTGCGTCGTAGCGGGCGATGTAGCAGGTTGTTGCTTCTGCGCGATGCGAGCCGATAGGCGGGCTCTCATGGCGTCGTAGTCAATCTCAGTCATTCGGCGGTGTCAGTTTCTCTACCGGCTTTCAAAATGCGCTCAGACACTCTCAGGACGCGACCTGACGACTCTGGCGTCGGCTTCTTGTTCCGCATCCAGCTCTGCACATAGTTGCGACTCTCAGCAGCGTTGAACAGCGCGAGAGCACCAAGACGATGCATCAGGATATACGCGCTTGTCTCTGCCTCGAACTCTTTCTCGCCGCGATGCGTCAGGTACTCCTCATGCGATCCCGGCCCAGTGTGTCCCGCTTCGATATGCGATGCCTCATGAAGCCAGGTCTTTAGAGGAAAGGCCGCTACGGGATTAATCGCGAGATTGCGGGCGTAACTAAAGCCTTGGACATTGCCGTCCAGTTCCTCGAAGGGCACTTCGGTGATGTTGAGATTCTGTCGTGCGCGGCTTTGACTCCACTCCGGCGCTTCGTACTCGGGTAATGGGTCGCCTTCAGTGTCCGAGACGCCGAACATGCACTTGACCAGTTTGAAGCCGATGAGCTTCTCCTCTTCTTTGCCCTGCTCGTTCACTTCCTTCTTGAACAGTGGCCGGCGGATGTACTTGGCGCGGGCCCCCTTCTTCACGTCGCGGCCGAAGTCCTCACCCCAGCGCCTGAAAGTGTTGACTGGCTCGAAGACGTTCTGCATCATCAAGAGGGCCTGATTGCCGAGACTTAGGTTGATGAAGCGGGTATAGGTGTCACCCAGCTCCCCTGGCATGTTGATGACTTGCTCAAGGAGTTCCGTGTTCGTTGCTTCAGCTAGTTCAGCTGGAACCTCGGCTTTCTCGTATCGTCGTTTGGTTGTCTTGCGTTCCATATTCAGTTGTCTCGTTTACGTTTAGCGTTCTGGTAGCTGGTGATGATGCGCGACTTGCAGGGCTTGCAGCGCGCGTCGCGGCCGTCGATCTTCTGTCGGTTCACGGTGTACTGATCGGGTGGTTTCGCGACCAGGCAGACACAGCAGATGCGCTGACCGGTCTCATCGTCAAATGCAGATGCGCGATGTGTTCGGCGGTCCGTCATGGCGAGGTAGCCGTCGTCTTTCCCGTCAACAACCGTCGGGATTTCACGCGATACGTAGGGCTCAGCTGACCAATGACGATATGAGCGCTTTACCCGCGAAATAGACGAGGCGGTGGCGCGCATCAGATCGCGACGAGCTGACACAGCCTCAGGCTTGAGTGTGATCCCCTTCTTCTCAAGTAGTTGCTCGTAGTAGCTCATCTACATTCGATCCGCGACCTTCTTCGCGATGAGGTTGGCGATCTTCCTGCGTGCGAGGATGCTCTCGTCCTTGAGCGCCAGGTGGGCAAGTAGTTCGCGCGTCTCTTCTTCGTTGAAGTCGATGGTGAGCGTCATGATGCGCGCTCCAGGAGTTCAGGGTTCTCGTAAATGTTTCCAATGACATGCCCCTCGTGGATTCGCATGTCTGAAGCGAGTGCGTGCTTAGCGCCATCTCTTAGGAACTGGCAGTCTCTATAGACTACCTCGCCACGTTCGGTTCGATAGTCATTCAGCACCTGAACGACGTCTCCCTCATATATCTCCACACCGTTCTTGTCCTTGAGGCCGGTGTATTGCATGACCTCTAGCTCGTCTAATTGACGCAGCTCCCATGTCACACTGTCATCGGTCCAATCAGTAACAACCGCGGCGTGGTGGTCAAAATTGTCGATCCACTTGAGCGGATGAACCTTCTCGTCGCGAGAGTCCCACGCTCGGAATTTGATCTCTCGACTCATGCCGTCTCCCCCACATGCATAACAGTCACCGTCGTCGACTTCCCGTCGAGCGTCCCGGTCTTCTGGCAGATCCCCTGCTCAGTGAACTCGCCGAGCACGTTCTTGCGGTGCGTCTGGCTGTCCATCCAGGCCTGTACGAGCGCTGCGTCGTCCGGGTACGCCTTCGCCAGGTTCTCCCCCGCGTGGCTGTACTCGTAGCCGGCCTTCTCGATGAAGCTCCACGGCGTCACACCGGATGGTGATGTGTGCGCCCAATAGTTCTGCGCCAGAATGTCGTCCGCCTTCGCACACGCGCTTTTGCGGAGCTTGGTGTTCGTGGCGAGAGCCTTCTTGCCAGCATCGGCACGCTGCTCGTTGACGAGCGATTCGAGGGCGTTCTGGTCTACTGGGTCGGTAGAGACGGCCGCGGATGGGGTGAGGGCTGGCTCGTCGAACAGCATGTTGGTGATGCCGATAGTCGCGAATGCGGCGGCAGCGGCGGCAATGAGTCCGAACGCGATACAGATTAGGTTGTCACGCATTCGGCGGCTGATGCGGGCGGTCATGACTTGACCTCATCGTTTGGGAACGCCTTGATGTCGCCGTCTGACGAAGTACAAAGGTCAATTCCCTGGTACTGATCCCGGTAGGTGTACCCGCTACCGAACGCGTCGCGACAGACCTCTTGCCGCCTTACATTCTCCTGTGGCTCGTAGCGTATGAGGTAGACAAGCACGATCACTAAGGAGATGGCGCAGAGAACTACGAATCCAACACCGAACCATGCCAAGAAGCGGAACATGGCTACTTCCACTCCTCGACGATCACCGTCCACTCGTCCTGCCCATTCACGTCGAGGTAATAGCTTCCCGCGCTCTTGTAGGCGAGTGTCTCTCCACTGGTCGTTGCCATCATGACTTCAGGAAAGCCTCCGTCGCGCTCCAGACTCTTCCCCTCAGGGATGAGGTAGACGCTCACGAATGGGCTGTGCTGGTCGCTCACTGTGTACGTGATGCGCTGCTTGGTGCTGTTGATCTTGAAGACGTCGCCGCGCTTGTTGGTCGTGCCGGATAGTTCGGCCACCTTTACCCAGGTATTCGGGGTGGCAGGAGCAGCCGGTTCAGCGGTGACGTCCGGCTGAGTTGATGCCTGTGGCGTGCTCTCGGTCTTGGCGCCGAGCGAGCCCAGCAGGGCTAGAACGATGATGATGCCGACGATCCAGAGAAGGATCTTAAGGCCGCGTTTCTTAGATGGTGTCTCGATTTTCATACTGGTAGTTCCCTACAGCTGTGCTGCCTTATCGTTTATAACTGCCTGCATCTTGACCAGCATTTCATCAATGAGGTTCACGACGTCTTGTGCCTGCTTCGATTTCACCGCAGGTAGCTTCTCGGTCCGGATCACCTCCAAGGCTTTCCCAAAGCTGAGTAGCTTCTCTTTGTCTGGCGCGAGTAGTGCTTGGCGTTCGGCCTCTTCCGCTTTCAGGCGTGCCTGCTCTTCCTGAGCGACACGCTCACGCTCAGCCCGTTCCAGCGCCACTCGCCGCTCACGCTCGACTGACTCTGCCTTGCGTCGAACCTCGGCCTCCTGGCGCAGGCGCTCATTCTCCGCGCGGATACGCTCTTGTTCCCTGCGTTCAGCCTCCGCTTGTGCCTTAGCCTCTTCCTCCGCCTTCTTCGCAGCGGCGATCTTCGCCTCGTGGACAGTCTTCAGCTCCAAGTGAAGGTCATTGAACTGTTCGTCAGTCATAGAGTCCAAGCTGTAGAGACTGAGGTCAATGGCGTATGGACTCAGCTTCGCAACGCGCTCGGCCTTAACTGAGGCCTGGCGTTCAGCTTCTTTGACCTTCGCGTAGTCCTCTTGCAGCTGTAGGTATTCCTCAGCTGGAGTGATTACTTCCTTGACGAAACGAGCCACACCATCGATAGCGTTGCCACGCTTGACGATGTCGGCTTTCAGCTCTTTGCGCTTGTTCTCGACGCTTGTCCGCACCTTGCGAAGCTTGAGGCGTTGATCGCGTGCAAGCTTCATGGTCGCAGTATCAGACTCGTCGCTGACCTTAACAGTTTCATAATTGGCTAGTATCTCGCCAGCCTCGGTAAACGGAGCGCCGTACTCGGCAAGTAGCGTGTTTGCTTCGTCGGCATCAATGCGGTACTTAACCAGCTTGTCTTCTAGGTTCGCTGGAACTAGTGATTTATCCATCGTGGGGTTTCTCCATATTCAGTTGTTTAGTTGCTGATCCCTTTAGAGCATCAGACTCCATGCGAGTAGTGCGAGTGTCATACCGACTACCACGACACCAACTGCCACGGCGGCTAGCTGTTCGAAGTATCCCCTACGTTCCTGTTCGACGACTGACGCGCGGCGGGCGATTGTTTTCGTATCGTTCATGGGTTTGATGCCTTTCTTTGTTATCTTTGTTCTGCGAATTACTATGAGCTATTCAGTCTAAATATGCAATAGCAATCTTCGTTAATCGCTGTCATTCAAATGATCTACTGTGGAAAACTCTCGCGTCTACTCCGGTAGTGTCCCGCTCGTGAACAAACTCGGTTACTGGGTCGCGGGTATCGCAGCCGGCACCATGGTCGTAGTTGTCGGCCATTACCTGTACGCCTTCGCCACGGGTACTCGATTCACCGTTGACCAGTGGTCCGCAGCTGGTGGTTGGGTTGGTGGACTCGGCGCATTTGCAGCAGTTGCCGTCGCGCTGTGGCAGATCAAACGCGCACGGGACGATGCGGAGGAATCCAAGACCGAGGCCGATGAACGACTAACGCGGGAACTAGAGGCAGCGGATCAACGGCTGGTGAAAGAGCTGGAGCGGGTTCACGCGGTATCTGCCGAGCAGATGGCGGCTGCCGAAGCACGGCATACAGCGCAGCTCATGAAGTCCGATGAACTCCTGGCGAATGAACTCGATGCCCAACGGCGGGCAGAACAAATACGGTGCATCCCGCCGATCTGGCAACAGATCGCTGACCTCGCCTTCCCGTTCCAAGACTTCCAATATCTTCTAACCGACCTGCCGTCAATGCCGCGCACGAACGAGGCGGCAGAAGAGTTCATGGCGAAGGCCGAACCTTGGATGCGCTCGCTTATGGATCTGGAGATGGGCTTCAGTACCGCGCACTTCATCGTGAGCGAGCCGCACACCCAGGCCGCGCTTAAGACCCTCTACCTCGATACCCGAAAGCTTCATGAATTGAGCGCCACCGCTGCCGCAACTGCTGTGCAGCGTCACGCCGTGCCCGACATGACGGAACTGAAAGAGTGCTATAAGACGATCATCAACCAGCGGAAGACGATGACTGAGATTGTTCGTGAACACCTGGCGCAGGTGCCGCCGCTTCGACAGGCGGAGGATACCGAGGACATCGCCAGCTGAACGAAGCTCTACAGTTCACCCATGAATCTGCCCAACCGGCCCGCCACTATCGGGTACTGGCTCGCATTCGCCCTGGCTGGACTTCTCGGTATCGCTTTCGGGTGGCGAACCAACGAGGTAACGGCGTTCACCGATGACTGGACATCGGCGCAGTGGGGACCAGCCGCCGCTTGGGTCGCGGGGTTTCTCACTTTCGGTGCAGTCTCAGTGTCTCTCTGGCAGGCGCTCGAAGCGCGAAAGAAGAACGCCAAGGACGCTCTTGCCGCCGAGGAGAGAAGCCGGAAGGAAGCCGAGCGACATGCTGAGCAGCTTCACGACGCCAATACTCGGCTTGAGAACGAACTAACCGCGCAGCGAAATGCTGAGCAGCTCCGTTTGATACCGCCGATTTGGCCCGCAGTTGACAAGATTGTCGATTCCGCGGAACGCACCCTCTCGTTAGCCGACGAGACGAAGAACTTCCTCAAACTAGATCAACACATACCGGACCAACACCGGATTACGCAGAGAAAGCGCGCGGAGCACATCGCATCGCTTGCGAGGGACCGACAGCATGCAGTCGAATCCATGATCATGCCTGCAGCACTTCTCGTGAGTGAGCCAGACACCATGGCGTCTATCCAACGAGTGTGGGCACTGACCAACTCGCTCCAGTTCAACATTCACGTAAGCTTGAACAAGAGCAAAGCATTTGATTGGCCTAACGACCCCGAGAACAGCGAGAGCAACATTACAGCGCTGCTCAACGAACTTAGCTCCGAACGTCAACAGATGTTCGTGTCAGCACGTGAGAAGATCGCAGAGCTGCCACCAATACCGGGGAACCTATTCATACCCTTGAGCCGCTACGAAGCCGACAGCTAGCCGGTCTCTCCCATCCTCTGTGCCGTAACATGCCGCGACGTGACTACACGCGAGCCAGAGAAGGAAGAATCTAAGACAGTACCGCCGTGGAAGTGTCCAGCGGAGTGGGTACGCCAGGAAAAGTTCTGGCAGGACGTTGCGACACGCACGTTGTCGGCCATCTTTGCTGCTGGCCTTCTCTACGTCGGCGCGATTGCTCTCGGATACATCCAGGGGCCAACAGGTCGTGGAGTCGTCGCCCTCGTAATGTCTGTGGTAGTCCTGCCGGGTCTCTTCCTGTGGGCGCTCATCGCACACATGAGTCGCCGATACCGAAAGCAGATAGATCAGGGCGAGTACGGGCTAATTGGATACTCGTGGTGGGTTGCTATCCCATTGACGATATCAATGGTGGGGCTACTCTATGTGTCGATAGCTTTAGTTCAATGGTGGGCGAGGGGGTAGCGAGTCCGCCAAGAGTGGTAGTCGTAGCCAACGATCAAAGCTGACGCTCCTTTCGACCAGCAACGTATAGGTCGTACAACTCCCATAGCTCGCATGACGGACATGAATCGAGCCTAGTAGCGCATCGCGGTCCCATGGTTCTCGACACGAAATCCTCGATTGCGCGCTTCTCTCGCGAAATAACCAGACCTGCGACCGCCTTGCGAAAGTAGGTTCGCATATACGCGCTCGTCATACCGAAGGCGATCTTGTCGACCTCACGAATCAGTTCTTCGTCCGCTTTGTGTTCCCCAATGTTGACGATGATCTCCGCACGCAGACGGTCTCTCTCCGCGCGCTTGCATTGTCGGCACACCAACGATTTGGAACGGCGTTCGGCACCACACCCCTGACACGGTGTCGTTTTCCGGGGGACCGACACATATAGGTTCTCGACGCGATTATCTTGTGTATTGCCGTTGTGATGCTTAACCCGTAGTGATGGGTCAGTCAATAGACCGTGATCCCAAGCGACCTTCCGATGCAGTAGTACCCACCCACGCCTAACCCCTTGCTGATTGGATAGCGGATGCTCCGGTTCGTAGACCTCAACCATTCCAGACGGTGTATCGCGTTGTTTCATCGAGACGTCCCCTCCCTTGCTAATCGACGCGAGATCGCCCGCACGAGCCAGTCCGGCAATATACTGGCCCCCTTCTCGCAGTTACACCGCGGACAAGCGAGAGCGAGGTTTGTCAGTTCATTCGACCCCCTCACACCTAGAGGGACAAGGTGATCGACATGGTAGAACCACGTCCTGTTAATAAATGTTCTCGGGAATGAGGGGTTGTCATCGAAGAACGAATCCGGGTATCTGTACGATAGCTCCTCATCCTCGTAAAGAAGACAGTCACAGTACACACACCGGCCGTACTGTACTTCAACAAGCCAGTCGACATGTTCGCGGTAGGCATTTGATCCCTTCAATCTCGAGAATTCTTGTCGCAGTTCAAGCACGCTAGCCATCAGGATTTCCTTAACAGATAGCTAAAAAGCTTCTGTGGCGACTTACCTTTACGGGCGTCTGAAGCAATGCCCAGGTACCTGTCCGCCCCTATACGGTAGGCTTGCTTGGCGTACCAGGGCTTGAATTGTTCTGTAATGAGGTCCGAAGTCTGTATAAGCGCACGGTCAACAGTTGTACTATTGTCAATTGTTCTAACTTTGTTAGAGCCAACTGCCAGTTGTTCAGTTGATTGAGGTCGTTGGCTCCTCAGCACGTTTCCGATTGATTTCACTATTGCAATTTCCTGACTAACCCCTCATAATGATAGTTAGCCAAGAGTTCAAAACTCAAAGCCCTTACCAATCGTAGGGGTTTTATTTATGTTAGAAGGTTGCGACAGAGAGTCGTACGCCTCAGTGCCTAGCAGTAAGCACTCGCCAAGAGTTCTTAGAGCTAATCCCATTTAATCACACTTGTACTATTTATTACAGTCCTAATGTGAAATAATCGATGCAGATATGGGCACACAAACAAACCTCAACCCCTCCACTCTCCTCAACCGTCGCATCGAGATTGATCAGGCGCCATTACCAACCACAGCCGCCGCACGCGCCTTAGACGAGAAAGAGCGCCAGAAGCGCCATAAAGTCTTCGCGAATGACTTCACACGCAATCGTGGTAATCTAAGAACAAGCCAGACTCGCCCGAAGGCCGGCTAGTACCTTCCTCGCATAAACACTCCTTTCGTAGGCTCCCGGTCTACATTGCAAAAGACCCGCACTCAAACTCAGTGCGGGTCTTCTTTGTAGGCTATCGGAAGTGCGGCAGAGTGATGAGAAGTGCCAGGATCGCGGCGAGAGCTATCGAAGACCAGGCGTTGGCTTTGTGGTTTGGTCTGCGCTTAGGGCGCTTTACGCGACGTCTGGTGGCTTTCGGCGAGTGAAGTAGCGGCGTGAGGTCGACTATCCAGCCCGTGCGCGGGTCGGTTAATCCGAGGGACGTTCTACGCGGCCACGCCATGGTCTAGCAGTTCAGGGTTCTCGTAGATGTTGCCGATGACGATGTACTGAAGTGGCTCACCCCTGGGGTCGAGTTCAATGTCTCCCGCCATCCAGCCGAGACACCAATAGCTATCGTCTTCAGTGAAGACCTGGAACTCACCGAAGCTCACAGCTCCGCGCCACTGTCCACCATGACTAACGATGTCCCCCTCGTAAATCTCCGCCCCGTTCTTGTCCTTGAGAGTGATGTACTGACCAACCGTCTCGGGGACAACGTCATAGCGACCAAAAGTGACATCGTTCTCGTCACAGATAGACGTTTCATATGGGTTCACGACTAGACACCCATATATCCACTCACCAGCATCGACCCGCTTCCCTCTGAACTTATACTCTCTCATGATTGCGCCTCACGTGCGATATTCATAGCCAACGCATCCACTGCGCCCTGAATGTCACTACGCGTCATGCCATCGGCGCTATCGATTAGTTGTAGGATTTCGCTCGATAGCTTCATTGCTTGCCGTTGTTCGTTAGTCATATAGTTGCACCTGTTTAACTTTGATCTACAACTATTATCTCAAATGTCTCATAGTTATTCAATACAAACAGTGGTACTAACGTTGTAGAATTGACGGGAACTCACCAATCAAGGCTACGTCGATCAGCCCATCCGGCACACCACGCACCCGCTTAACCATATTCCGTAGCTCTCGCACTCTCTCGGGCTCTGTCGCGAGGAACAGACATGTCGGGAACACATCGAGCGGGTACTGGTCAGAATGCTCGTACGCCAGCTTGTAATCCTCGATTTTCGCAATGATCTGCTTCTGGCGCTCGCTACCGAGGTCGACTTCTAACCACATAGCCACCCGCTCCCCCTTTTGTGGCAGACCGATATCCAAAAACAGGTCAGGGCGTAGGTCAGCTCCGCCCACGTAGATGTGACTATCCGGCTCTGTCGCGTAGTCCAAGACATCAAGCACGCCCGTACGCTCGGCTTTCTTCGTCTCCACGAATACATCAGCAATTGCAAGTGAGTGCGCGCGGATCACGCGGCTGAACCGTCGTCGGCCTTCGAAGAACAGGGGCCAACCTTCACGTCCGAGCTGAAGCACATTCATAGCGCTACCACCGAGCCGGCCACCTGGCAGGCGCTGCGCGACGGGCTCAAGCAGTTCATGCTTCACGAGGCGTTGAATCGCTACCCGGCATGGCGAGCGAGACTTCAGTTCGTGGAAGACCAGGGCGTCAATCTGCGCCGTGGTCAGTTGTCCGAACCGCGAAACAAGCCGAAGGATCTCGTGGTCACGGGCAAGAAGTCTCATAGAACCCAAGTCTAGGGACTGAGCGGCAGTCATGCGCGGCGTATCGCCCCAGCTAGATGCCCCGATCACCCTGTCGCGATCTCCGGGGTTGCCCGTCGGCTGAGTCTGGGTTGCAACATAGGTCATATAGAAAACATTTAAGCACGAACCGACGATTTGTTGTAACCGAGTTTTCCACAGGCACGCTCAAATTCCTATTGCATATTTATACCAAATAGCTCATAGTACTTACCAGAACACGACGCAGCAATTAACGAGCTGGACAGTATAACCGGGGTTCGATCAGCACACATAGTCAGTAAACGGGGGAACTAACCGATAAACGAGATTACACACTATGACCAAACGATACCGAAGAGGTGAACCCCAGCGATGGGGCAAGCGCAAGATTTACAAAACACTATCACTCGATCCAGACGTGGTTGAGGCATCAGAACAATACGCCGAAGAGCTGGGCCGAACACTCGGCAAGGGGCCAGGTCAAGATGTCAAGGTCGCTCTGTCCAACGTCGCGGAACAAGCCATGGAAGCTTATCCACCGATAGCAGAGAAGCTGGAGAGCATGAGAAAGGAAGGAGATGGAGAGCGAAAAGACAATTCACAGTCGACTACGAGCAGTACAGACGGAGCTCAACGCACCTAAGAGCCAGCGGAACGACTTTGGTAACTACGACTACCGCAGTGCCGAAGACATCCTGGAAGCGGTTAAACCACTTCTCAAGCAGCACGAGCTGACGCTAGTCGTCGCCGACGACATCGACATGATCGGTGACAGGTACTACGTGAAAGCCACGGCACGCGTGTACGACGACAAGAACAACTTCATGGAAGTGACCGCCTATGCCCGAGAGGCAGCAGATAAGAAGGGG
Source organism: Rhodococcus sp. IEGM 1351 (assembly GCF_030056875.1). Classification (NCBI taxonomy): domain Bacteria; kingdom Bacillati; phylum Actinomycetota; class Actinomycetes; order Mycobacteriales; family Nocardiaceae; genus Rhodococcus; species Rhodococcus sp. IEGM 1351. Next base: position 311,590 of record NZ_JASHKU010000002.1, read on the forward strand.
ATGGACGCGGCCCAGGTCACTGGGGCAACCAGCTCCTACGCCCGTAAGTACGCGCTCAACGGCCTCTTCGCTATCGACGATTCGAAGGACGCCGACAGTAACGAGCACACCGCCCAGCGTAAGAGCACGCCCGGTCCGAAGCCAAAGGCATCACCGAACAAACCAGCCAGTGACGCGCAACTCAACCTATTGAGGACGCTCATGAATCGAGCCGGCATCAGTGCAGACGCGATCTCGGCGGGTATCGCAAAGATCCATACAAGTGCTGAGGCATCCGACGCAATCGAGAAGATGCAGGCAAAGCTTGCCGAAAAGGATGCAGCCTAATGGCCTGGCTCGAACTAGACCAGGGCGAGCTATACATCCAAGAGATGGAAGCCGAGGCGCAGATCTCACGCGAGGAAGAGAACGACTTCGCGGTGATCGATACCTGTATCTCATGCCTAGAGCCGCGAGATACGGACGACAACAAGCTGTGCACCGGGTGTGCACGATTGAACACGATGACGGACGGGGCTTTGTTACCCCTCCTCCAGTCGTACTAACTAACGGGGTGGAGACCCCAGGGAGTATTTAAGATATGCCAAGGAAAGGCACTACTAAGATAACCGAACAGAAGTTCAACGACATCGCAAGGCGACTAGCTGCGGGCTTCACACCGAACGAAATTTCACAAGCCACTGGCTACTCGCCGTCTACAGTCACCGAGATCCGCAGCCTGAAGACCTGGAGCAAGTTCCAGGAGCGACGCAAGGCGTATGCACTGCGGAAGCAATCTGCGAACCGAGCGATGAATCCAGCACCACTACCAGCGGTAAGCACACCGGAGGCGAAACCAGGTTTCAGTCCAGAGGTGCGCAAGCAAGTCGCGAAGACTATGACTCAAGCCCGCGATCGAGCAGCGGCAAAGAAGGGCGTTGTCCTCATGCCGACGGGCGCTCAGACGGTACCGGCTGCGCAGCCAGCAGGTCCAACAGTCAAGGATGAACTTGCAGCTACTAACCGGCGCATCGACGGCTTGACTAAGGGGTCACAAGACGCCTTTCACACGCTTGAGGACGACCTTCACAGCGTGGACGTACGAGTGGCCCGTGTCGAGAAGGCTATAGCCGCGACTCAAAGAGCGGAGGCTCGCGAGCAGGTAGCACACAAGCGTCTATCGCTCATGCAGCGCATTCTACGGAGGTTCCAGTCTTGAGTGGGTCGAAGGCCGGGGGCTTGAAAGCAGCGGCATCTAACAAGGCGCGACAAGGAGAAGACTGGTACTCACGGATTGGAAAAATCGGTGGGAAGGCTGGCCGCGGACCCTTCTACTCTGGTGGCTTCGCAGGAGCCCCGGAGAGGGCACCAATAGCCGGTGCTAAAGGCGGAGCGCGCAGTCGTCGGGGACACAAGTTCATCCGCGAGCCGCCGAAGTACTTCATATATACAAATAACGCCACGGGCGAAGAGGTGCGGTTCAAGCGCACCGACGTGGCGGCTAAGACCCGAGAGGAGGTGAGATGAGCAATTTCAAAGTAGGTGACGAGGTGATTGGTCTACCGTCCGCAAGCCGCAGATACGGCACAACGACCGAGGGGTGGCGGGGCGTCGTGACGGCTGTGGATGGCGAACACATTTTCAATGCCCGAGGCGATGAAGTTACCTTCACGGGCCTTGACGACCGATATTTTATTCTATTAAAGGAAGGAGCCGCCAGAATGGCACGCAGCACATACAAACTAATCAGAGATCTACCTGAGCTGAAGAAGGGCGCCATCGTGCAGGAGAAGTGCGACGACGGCGACCAGGACTACACAGTGCTCGACGCGTCGTTCATCAAGTACGAAGACGAGAACGGACGCAAGTCAGTCACCTATCCACGAAAGGCGGTAGAGGATGAGCCGAAGTACTTCGTCGAAGTCTTCCCCGTGGAACCGAACTACATGACTCGCGAAGAGCTGGATCAGTGGAAAGCGTTCCAGGCAAAGACCACCAGTGTGCGGAAGACAAAGCTGGCTGTTGTGGGTGACGCTGCTCCTAATGCGGTCGTCACACCGACCAATCGTCGAACTAAAGGGCACTCGCTCGAATCATTCGTGCGGATCTACAACAGCAGTCGCAGCCCTCGCAGTGTCGCGGCTAAGACGGGCATGGCAGTCACGAGTGTTTATGCGCGTGCTTGTGCCGCTCGTAAGGCAGGCCACACGCTCAAGACTATGAAGCGAGCGAAGACTGCAGCCTAATGAGCGAGCGTGAACATCAACCACACAAGCTCGACAAGGCGCAGATATTTCGAGGCGGGTTCGTCGAAGCGTTCAAGAACCTTCCACCCGATCCGAACGAACTGACCGATACCGAACTAGGCGATGTCATGGAAGTGCTGTGGGTGCTCGATGACGACGTTCTCGAACTACTGACGAAGTACTCGGCTATCGCGAATGAGCGCGGTCTGGAACTACCGGAGGTGACGAGTACGCCGAGGATCGTGGAGGAGTAAGGAGCCAACTACTCCTCCACGATGGAAGATCAGATGTCGGCGAGAATATCCGCACCGTCACTCGGGCTAAATTCTCCCGCGTTGACGAGATCATTAACGACTTTGTGGATTTTGTTCATCATGGCATCGTCGGGGTTTTCGCGGTACTTCTTGATAAGAACTTCAAGCTGGGCACGACTACTCACTGATAGTTTCCTTTCGAGGATGAGACCAACGGAGAGACGTTACCACCGCGAATCCTTCGGCGCGAGCCAAACCGAGCACCTAGAAATCACCAACGCGCTTGCAGTGACGACACACGAAGATCAGCGATCCTAACTCGTCGTCACGCTTTAGCTCCCGCAGGTACATGTCGAACACAGACGGTTTGAAGCACACGCAGCAAACCTTCTCGTTCAAACCATGGGCCACCATCCACGCCACCACACGGGGACGCATCTTGTCACTGCGGGCAGCGGGGCGTTTAGGCAAAGGGCCGACGAACTTGTTGATCGCCTTCTGTATCGCTCGCTCCCCCACTGGCAGGCCGAGTTCTTCCACGATCTCAGCAGCAGTTTTGCCGGCTTCGGCTAAGGCAAGCACCTCGTCCAGGTCATAATGTCGTCTTGGCATATATGTCAATTCTACTATATTCGCAAATCATATGATGTCGTATAATCGAGAGTAGAAAGGATATAGAAATGTATGTTAAGAGGATTCAAAGGCAGGACTTGTGAACTAGACGGGTGCAATGGCTGGCATTACGCCAAAAGCTTATGCGAGACCCACTATACGAGGCAACTAAGACGAGGCCGCACACACCTGTCGTTCGCGCTATCTGACGATACGCCTGGCGAGGAATGGAAACCTGTAACCGACTTCCCGAGCTACGAGGTAAGCAACCTCGGCCGGGTAAGAAACAAATTCAGACACAACCTCATCAAGGGCACAGTCACCCGTTATGGGTACCGGCTTGTTGGTCTGAGAGTAGACGGGCGTCCGCGGTGGGTTAGCGTTCACCGGCTAGTCGCCATTGCGTTCATCCCGAACGTAGATAGCCTGCCGCAAGTGAACCATAAAGATGGCGTGAAGCTAAATAACGCCGTCACAAACCTTGAGTGGTGCACCGCCCAGCAAAATATCCAGCACGCGTTCGATACAGGTCTTAATCGACCGTGGAACAAGAAGGCCGCGTAACCGTCGATATCGCAGTGTCGGCGGAGCATATATAAGTAACGGTATAAAGGAGAAAAACTAATGACGATCAAAGAAGCTATTGAACAACTTGATAAGATGAGCGACATCTATGAAGAAGATTATGAAAAGTGGGACGCCGAGTACTACGAAAAAGGAATCACCGGTGTCGCAGACATCCTCAAGAACGTCAGCGATGATGAATACGCTTATAGAGGGGAATGGTGTGTTGCGGACGATCCGAGTGGCGAGACGTACATCAATCCCGTTGCATACATCGAGGATGGCAAGCCAAAGATCTGGCAGTGGGTACGCGAAAACCGCTAGCTAAGCATAGTTCGCGATAGTGTGCGCCCTCGAACATAGATTGTGCGTCGCATGATTCGACGAACTAACAGGGGTCGACCGACCGGAACTTAACAACACAATGAGATCGAGCAGTTCGCAAGGCCGTGTTTTGGTTGACACGTACCGCCGGATGTTGACTGACTCGCTATTAGAACACAAATTCCAAGCTCCGGAAATCTCCGGACCATGAAGTCGAGAACGTGGAGTTTTCCACAGGCAAAATTGCTATTGCATATTTACATCGAATAGCTCATAGTAATTCACATACAACTAAATAGGGAGTACAGAAAGAATGTTAAGCGAATCAATAACAGACAAACGAGCTGAAGTAACTGTCAAGCTGATGGACAGCCTGGCGGCGGCAGTAGAGAAGCACCTTGCAGCTGATGACACGGGTGCGGCCAGCAAGATCGCGGACTCGTTGACCATGCTCATCGTCAAGACACATGAAGTCGAGGCTATTGGGTCAATGGCAGACAGTGCGTCGAAGCTGTCACGCGGGGCTTCACGAATCTCACGCAAGATGGACTTGGGAGATCTCGACTGATGGCCTTCGATGACGATTTCCTTCGCGAGTACATGCGAACGCCCACGTTCTCGCTCTCCTACGACGCAACTACTTCGAGCTCCACACCTGACCAGAAGTACAGCTGGGTCGACGGCCTCACGAAGTGCCCGAAGTGCGATGAGGAGCTCTCCGGCAGCCGCTTCTACTGCACCGACTGCAAGTACGGCAAAGCCAAGAAAAGCAAGCCTCCAAAGATCGCCGGCCACGACTGGGTTGTAAATGACGACTACCCGGCCGGTCGGTACTTCCGCGCAGCAGACAAGAGTCTGTTCGAGACGGTCATCATCGAGCCGTACAAGAAGCAGATGATTGTGGAAGCCCTCTCGCTTGTGGAGAACAGCGACCTGATCTTCAAGCAGTGGGGATTCGAGGACACGATCGAGAAGGGAACCGGAGTCTCGCTGCTGTTCCACGGTCTACCTGGCACCGGCAAGACGTTGATGGCACAAGCCATTGCTGACTACCTCGGCAAAGAGTTGATCACGATCACCGCCGCCGAAGTCATGGATAAGTACGTCGGTGAGACTGAGAAGAAGATTGCCCAGATGTTCGACAAGCACTCAGACGCAGTCATCCTCTTCGATGAGTGCGACTCTCTACTCGGCAGCCGCGAGAACGCCCGCGCATCGTGGGAGGTGTCGCAGGTCAATGTGCTGCTCAACAAGCTGGAGAACCACCAGGGCGTCACCGTCTTCACAACCAACCACTCGACAAACCTCGACAAAGCACTCGATCGTCGAATCGCGGTGAAGATCCGATTCGAGATGCCGTCACATGAACTGCGAAAGCAGATCTGGCAGCGCATGTTCCCGAAGAAGGCGCCGCTCGCCGCGGATATCGACTGGGATCTACTCGCGTCATATGAGGTGACCGGCGGCTACGTCAAGAACACCGTTCTCAGGGCAGCCCGTATTGCGGCGTTCCGGAAGGACGAGCTGATCAGCTTTGCAGTACTGAAGGAAGCTCTCAAGCAGGAACTAACCGCGCTGATGGACTACGAGAGCAACGACGCCCCCGCTCCCACAACCGGCCTACCAACGAAGGAGCAGGCAAAGCTCCACGAGAAGGTCGGCTAGGTATGACCGCCCTCGCCAACAAGACCCTCGACGATCTCGTCACCGAGCAGGACGAGAAGCGCCAGCACGATCCATCCAGCCAGTGCGCCAAGATACTGCGCCTCTTCAAGCGCCGCGGCTTTGCAACCAACGTTGAGCTGAACAGCATGGGGATCTTTCGCTACAGCGCGAGGATCAAAGACTTACGCGACGACGGCTATCTCATTGAGACTGTCCGCGTTCATGACGGGCTGTACCGCTTCGAGTTCCACGGGCACCGAGACGAGGAGGTGTCCGCATGAGCCACGACGTACACAGCACCGCCGCAGACCAGTTTGATTTCAGTGATGCATCATGCCTCCAGACCGATCCGAAGAACACCGACAAGTATTGGACGCCCGAGCGCTACGACTCAGCCGTCGCCAAGATGGCCCGTCGCATCTGCGGTAACTGCGTCATCCTCGATGCTTGCCGTGAGTACGCATTACGAGCACAGCCAGAGCAAGGCATTTGGGCAGGCATGAGTCCCGCAGAGCGCGCACTGATAGGGGGCGCGTCATGAACGTCGCGTCACTCCCGCTCTGCAAGGAGCTCTATGAGCTGAGTGGTTGGGAAGCCCACCCGTACTACTGGTCGATGAGAAGTGTAAGGTAACTTCGAGCAGATACGAACGACGCTCGGTGACCGTAATCCTAAGTTGACGAAGCGTATCGAGAACCAATTGCAGTTTCCCGCCTACAGTGTCGGGTACCTTCTGCAGAAATTGCCCCACTCAGTGGAGGTGCGCAATCACTTTATGAACGAAGACTTTGGCGTCATTCAGATTGGCGGGTGGGCAAACGAGATGAGAAGCCGACTCAACGTTACTGCGGACACACCCGAGGACGCCGCCTGCAAGCTCGCCATCGAACTCTTCAAGCAAGGCGATCTCAAGAGGGACGGTGATGAGTGAGCGCCCCACCCAAGTCCCGGTCAACTTCCGCCTCGCTGTCCCCCGAGAGTCAGGCAACTACGTGGAAGACGCCGGCCGAACGCGCCAATTCCTCGCCGTCGCCAACGCTGCGCTGAAGGCGGCCGGCTACTCGATTGAACTCGTCGAGGTGTTTGAGACCGAGGAGGTTAGTCGTGAAGATTAGCCGCAACCTCTGGCTCTACCTCGTCGACGCGATCTGGGACTGCCTGAAGCTACTCGGCCTGACCGTCACCGTCATCGTGCTCACTGCTCTGTTCGCACTCTGGCTGATGACCAAGATCCACTGGACTTCGTAGTCGAGTGGGCATATCCCGGCATTGACGTGTACCCCCGTTGTGCCGGGTTACGTCCATTGGACGAGATCAACTAAGACACCGAAGGAGGTGATGTGAGTTCAAATAGTTCAAGTTCAACAAGTAGCGGTATCGGCTTCGTCGGAGTCCTGACCATTGTCTTCATCGTGTTGAAGCTGGTACCTGGAAATGCTGTGAATGACTGGTCGTGGTGGTGGGTGCTCTCGCCAATCTGGATCAGCTGGCTCGTCGTAATTGCCGTGGTCGTATTAATTGGTGTCGCCGTCGGCATCTACAAGCTCGTTAAGTGGGCCACTCGCTAGATGGAACGACAACCCAACCCCGAACGCTGGGACGACGAGACGCTTATTGACTACGAGATCGCGGCAAGCGATGCACAGGACCGCCCGATAAACGACGCTGCTGCCCGCATGATCGCATCCCAGTGGCACAACGGCCAGGCCAGCGCCATGTACTCCTTCGTCTCAACTGGAGAGATCACCCCGGAGTTCGTCTACGAACTGGGTGACACCCTGGCGTCGATTGAAGAGCCAGAACGACGCCAGCACCTCCGGGCACTCGTCGACTACGTCTACGACCGAGACGAGATCACGGCGGTAGAGGGATGGAGCAGGCTATGGCTTAAGCAGCCTGACGACCAAGTCGATGACTGGGCAGATCATGACCTAGACAATTGCCCCGCGTGCGGATCTCATGTCGCGGAGCCACATGCAAATGGCTGCCCTCTCGATGAGGCCATGTTTGACGAGTAGTTCTAAATAAATTGAAGGTGTGCGATAATAGAAAACACAAAATAAACCCCGAGTGCAGTCGGGGTCATAGATCTATTATAGACCTTTGGCCTCCGTTTCGGGAGGAGGTAAATAAAATGAAATCAAACTTAGCGACAAGGCGTCCACGAGTCGAGTTCCCTCAACCGATCGATCATATTGTCATTTCATCAGCAAGCGGCGACATGATCCAACTCGATATCGAGGACGCAGAGCTAGCAGAGTTCTCGTGGTCAAACGATGGTAGAGGGTATCCCCGGTCAGGGTCGCAAGAGCTGACTCATAAATATCTACATCGAGAGGTCATGGCCCGAACTCTAGGAAGACCACTCTCAAGAAGCGAGCTTGTCGACCATCGCAATCACGACATCTTTGATAATCGACGAACGAACTTGCGAATCGCCACATATGCGCAGAACCAACATAACTGCCGACCGAACAGAGGAACAGTAAGCAGGCATAAGGGCGTCAGCCTTACGCCCAGCAGCAAATGGATCGTTTCGATCTCCTCCCAGCGAATTAGCCACTACATCGGAGTATTTTCGTCTGAGGCGGAAGCCGCGTGGATGTACGACCAGTGGGCGCTCGCGCTTCACGGAGAGTTCGCCTATACCAACTTTGATTACGTGTAGTTTTCCACAGCTTTTTCCGCAGTGGAAAACTATCGCCTAAAATTACTATTGCATATTTAAACGAACTGGTTCATTATGGTTGCAGAAACCAAAACAGGAACATCATAATGACAGATAATGAACGAACACAATCAGCACTTTCACAGTACCCAATACACTACGAAAAATCCGACGACTCTGCTTTCAAGAAGAAGCTAGGCGGCTGGAAGCGTACAGAACGCGAGGAAGCCGACCAGGCAAACAAAGCTGCAGAGCGCTTTGACGATTTGCGTCGCGTTTACAGAATCGGACTATCAATCGTTGCAACACCAGTTATTTCGGTGCTGCTACGTGTAGGGACAGTAAAGTAGTCGCGGTTGCCCGCAAGTCCGTGTGGTACCCATTCCATGGCAACTGTGGCAAGTTTCAAAAGTAGTGTGTCGCACGGGGCGTAAGCCCTTGATCATACGATCAGCAAGGCGGGACGGGTAGGCACCTGTCCGTCCCGTGCGGCGCATTACTTCACTTTGACAGCTATGCGAGGGCTGTCAAAGCACATTAAAAGAAATCAGTCCGCAGTCCGATGTTGTAGATAGTACGGGGCGAGAGCCCCTTCGCCCTCCCCTGGGCGGACTTACGATAAGCGGGGGTACAGAAGAGTTTGGCAAAGATCTTTCCTTACTCTTCTCTCCCGTACTGTCTACAGCGACTGCACATTCCAGTAGTGGAGACGACCGAAGATTGAGCCCCCTTGCTCCGTAACCTTCGTCTCCGCCACTGGGCACATGAACCAGCCCACCCGGTTTGTGTGCTCGTTCTTGAAGCTCATCGACCGTCGCGTCAGCCCTCCACCATGACTGGCGCGACATATCTATCCGATCGATGAGCTGACTAGATCAGCCGACCAACAACTAAATAGGAGAACGCCACGATGGCACACAACGGTCCCGAATCACTACGACATCAACCCTGCACCGCGGAGACCGAAGTGACGCGGCCGTTCACGCAGCCGGAGATCGCTCAGCTCGCTATTTACCTGGCATTCGAGGACAAGATGGCCGAGGCAGACGAGCACCTGATCACCCGCGATGAGGCTGTTGCGCACATGGAGCAGTTGGCGCCGGTCATCTTGGAAGGTGGCGCGGCATGAGCGAGATCTACCGCCCCGTACCACAACACGAAGGCGTCGACACCGAAGAACAGCTCGTCATCGGCTCTGAGCGGGACTTCATTGAGCTGCAGGAGCCACAGACGGTGCATGATCTCGGCAGCTTCGCGCTACAGCGTGCGCACGAGTACATGTCGATCTTCTACGAGTGCCAGGAAGCATTGAATGAGTGGGGCTATGCCGACAAGCGACGCGGTCAACGTGTCGATCTATTGGCAAAGGCGAGCCTACTAGAGCGCGCGAGGGTGCATGAAGGCGACTGACTTCCCTTTCGCTCGCATCAAGAGCGTGACAAAGCATTCGAGCACTGGTTGCGAGTGCTGGAAACAATGTTTCCGTTCGGAGAAACGTGCGAAGAATCGAGCTGATTCGTCGGTAGATAGCCGTGGGACGTACAGCCATTACCGATGCACCAAATGCAAGCACTGGCATGTAGGCCACACCTCGCCGAGGAGCGGAAATGCCTAGTCTCTTCTGCTTACTACTTACCGTTTGGATCAACGTCCGCTATGCACGAGACGGCTTGTTCGCGGGTTACATCCTCGACGGTCATGACATGGTTGGCAACGGCGAGGTCTGCGAAGACCATTGGCACGTCGTGTGTCGGCGTTGCGACCTGACCGCTGCCTCCGAGGTAAATCCCGCCGACTGGGAGGACGATCGTGGGTAGCCACTACAACAGGGGTGGCTCGGTCAAGAAGCAATATCTCACTGCGCATGCAGCGAGAGAACATAAGGACTGGCTGCCTAACGCCAAAAACCACGAGGTCAATGTCTACGTGTGTCCTCAGTGCAAGTACTACCACGTTGGGCGAAAGCCAGTCAGCGGACTTGAGATCGCTGTGCGCAAGCAGCTTGCGAAGCAAGACGAGTACCTCTACGGGAGATTGATCGGCGCGCTCAAGGCGGTGCTCAACCGCGAGGTTGGTGATGCGTAGCAACGTAGAGAACGACATCTACAGGCTCATCGCACAGCACCTTCGTATCAACTACCAGGGCGTGGTGTTCCACTTCGACACGTCTGGCGTCAACAACACCAGCCACTATTCACGCGCGCTCTACAAGGCGTTGAACGGCGATCCAGGATGGCCCGACCTTCATGTCGCCGCGCGCTCGCACCCAGACTTCGGCGACTACCTTGGGCTGTTCATCGAGGTCAAGAAGCCTGGTACGCGCATCCGAAAGAAGGACGGATCACTCGTCGCCGATCCGCACATCAGGGACCAGGCCGAGATGATCAAGCGGCTCAACGCGGCCCGGCTACTACGCGGCGTTCGGGATCAGCTACGCGAGCTGCAAGAAGCTCATCGACCAGTACCTTATGGGGACGTACACCGAAGAAATCATGTTCTAAATCGCGGACAGAATCTTGCGCCCAACCGGACGCAAGTACTTTCCGCGATTTAGGAGCAGTCATGAACAAGATCCGTTGCATCGTGATCCCCGCCGACATCAATGTCGAGGTGGGTCACATGGAGTTCTATGAAGGCGACCTCTCGGCGATGCAGGGCATTGTCGGCGGTCTCTACCAGGCCATCGACCTGGAAGCTCAGAAGGCAACTCTCTGGGTGAACGAGGAAGGTAAGAACATAGGTCTCCCGAAGAACCAGCGCGCGACGATGGAGCTGTGGCTTTCAGACGGCCGGTGGCGCTTCCAGGACTTCGTTGCTGGCAACGCCTTCATCACCGGTCAACCGGACGAAGAGGGCCGCACCACGTCAGTCCCGCAGGAGATCATCGATCTGCTGTTCAAGACAGACGAGTACAAGTACGAGGTGCAGACAGGTAGTCCATCGTGGAACGGCAACGGTCTGCGATACGACGACTACTGGGATGCCGCCCACGGCGTGCTCGAACTGTCCTCGCGCTGGATGCTCGTCACCGAGTGCCGCGTCGTAGCTGCGTAGATCGTGAAGGCAATGCCCCCGCTACCGAAACGTAGCGGGGGACTTTCTTTGTCCGACTACCCTCACTTCATGAACTCGGAGGCGGAAATGATCGAACAGCGTCAGAACGAGATGCGGGATAAAGCGCGGGAGATCGCCGTAGGTCGATGGCTCAAGGTCGGCAACGGCCAGCGATTCATCGTGACGTTCTACGAGGATGGGACGCTCAATGAGTGCCGGGACGACAACCCATCCGAGAGCTGGGGTGGAAGTTGGTCCGCTGATTCATACGTCGAGTGGTACAAGCCTGGGCGATACTCAGGTTCAATGGACTTCGTAAACGGAACGATCGAGTTGTTGATTGGCGAGTGGAGATCGATCTTCACCGTCAACGGAGACAAGGCCGATGAACTCAGCGGCAAGGAGTACCCGCACCATGTGACGCCGTCCGTGTACGGCGAGTACTCCGGGCAGAACCGTGGAGTGACGTTCACATTGACCAGGATCGATTAGATCGTGGGAACTAGCCCGTCTGAATGACGGGCTCTTCTCATGCCTAGAGAATGCAAAGAACACCCGAGGGTGTTCGTTACTTTCCAAATGCGTACGCCTGTCACGTAATAACTACTATAGCAAAATCACAGGTGAAATAGAATGCCCGCCGCTGGATGCGACGGGCTATGAAGTTGTTTAGTAGGGACAGAAGTCAGCCGTTTTACGGGCGAGAACAGATCAGTCAGCGTTCGGCCGGTAGCCTTTGCGACGACCCCTGAGCTGGTCGAAGGTCGTCAACTTCTCCGCAGGAACCAACTTCGCGAACTCGGCAGCAGTGGCGAACGCCTCCTGCGAAGTGCCATCGGCAAACCGAAGTTCGAGACTCACGAGGTTTCCCACCGTTTTCAGAGCCTTCAGTTCTTCCTGCGAGGCGTCGAATTGTCGTGCCTCCTCGTGCTCCGGATGGCGAACGACGACGTTCACCACTTGAGCGTCGTCGAGCTCGACACCGGTCAGATCAGATACACGAACGCTTCTGAAACCCATTGCTCTCACCAACTTTCAACTAGATGCGATAGAAGACGGGCGTCGTTCTATGCCTCTATTAATGACATACTCAGCATTTATTTACAATGCTAAATATAGTAAAATGGAAGTACAACAAATAACCCCCGAGTACGAGTCGGAGGTCATCCTCGATTATAAAGTAGATGGCTCCTATCGGGAATAGGAGAATTACATGAGTTTACGCTCAGTCAAAGAGTTACAAGAAGAAGAAAAGAAATATTCGGACATTGTCTGGTACGAACGAAAGCTGGTCATGCTGGCAAATATTCAAGAAGGTATCGAAGAAATGCCGCCGGAAGACATCATGGACGGCATGACAGCCGGTATGCGACGTATAGAGGCGCAGTATGGTAAGGAAAACCTACCGGCTAAAGATGACTTCGATTGGGGTATGACAAACGGAAAGCTATCAGCGATCCGATGGATGCTCGGCGACGACTGGGATTCCCTGGACACTTAATGCGATGGCACAGACTATTGAAAACACGCTTTTAGGTTTCGGCGTAAAATGGGAGTTTCCGCTCGTAAATCGAACTGAGGACTCCCATGCCTAGGCAACAATTACCGCCACAGATTAAACCTGTCACTTTGCAGGGCCGTAGAAATGGCCGGCCTATCGTCAAGTATCAGCTGACGGTCGACACAGGCATAGTCGACGGAAAACGCAAGCAGCTCCGGAAACGCTTTGATACCGAGGCTGAGGCACGTGCTGAGCTGGCTAAGGTGATCGATCAAAGAGCATCCGGTACGTACGTAGCGAAGCGCTTAGACACGGTGAGCGAGACCGTCGCACGATGGATCGCGGGTCGCCCGGGGTGGAACGAGGTCACGAGAGTAACCCACCGCAACCGACTCAAACCGCTCATCGTTCTCTACGGTGATCTCCCAGTCCAGGATCTAAAGAAGTCACACCTCGACAACCTGATGGAACGTTTGAGGCTGGGGGATATCCCGCGACCAGATGAGAGACGCCGACGCCCGTCCAACGGCCAATCCCGACGCAACGTTCTCAGCTCAATTCGTGAGCTGTTGGCTAGCGAGATGAAGCAGGGACACATTCCCCGCAACGTCGCGCAACTAGTCGACGCACCCAAGCTTGATAGCGAGGAACGCCCGACGCTCACGGTTGAGGAGCTACAACGGGTGCTCGATATCACGGCGAGCGATCGCGACGGACATCAGCACTGGCTCGGATCACTCGGCCTCAGGAAACAAGAGCTAGCGGGTCTCGGGTGGGAGCACATCGACATGGAGGCCCACACCATCCAGATCGTGAGGACTCGAACGATCGCTGACGGGAAGGTCGTCATCGGAAAGCCCAAGACTAAGCGCTCACGGCGCGAGCTACCGATCCCTGATCCCGTCTACTCATCGCTACTCCACGCACGAGCCGTACAGCACCGCGAGCGCCTGGAAGCCGGTACCGACTACCAGGAGAGCGGCTACGTCTTCGTGGATGCGCTTGGACGGCCTGTGTACCCCGACTACCTCACCGACCGCTGGAAGGCCGCTTGTGGGCGTGCTGGCGTGCCAGTAATCAACCTGCATGATGAACGTCACACCTGCGCGACACTGATGATCCTGAACGGTGTGCCGATCCCGACCGTGTCGGAATGGCTTGGCCATGCCACGGCAGCATTCACGATGGCGCGCTACGTCCACAACCAGCCGTACGCGCTGACGGCCGCTTCGACCACTCTGGCGGGTTTGGTCAGTACAAAGAACGACACAGAGTTATCGGGAGATGTGACAATCCGTGACAACTCGGTGGCATCGTGACAACGTGTGACACTCTGCGAGAGGCGAAATAACACCTCTCACCTGCATAAATCTTGGTGGGCGCGACAGGGGTCGAACCTGCGACCGCTGGTGTGTAAAACCAGAGCTCTACCACTGAGCTACACGCCCGAACATCCGGCGAGAACCTCGCCGGATGCGCATCAGGACTCTAGCGTGGCGAGAGCCTTCTCCCAAGCTCCCTGGTCACGGGCCTCTCCGGGCCCGTTCATCTCGGCGAACCGGATGACGCCTTCCTTGTCGATGACGAAGGTGCCGCGGTTCGCGAAGCCCAGCTTCTCGTTGAAGACGCCGTACTGCTGCGCGACCGCACCGTGCGGCCAGAAGTCGGCGAGCAGCGGGAAGGTATATCCCTGCTCGGCGGACCAGATCTTGTGTGTCGGCGACGCACCGACGGACAGCGCGAGAATCGCAGTCTCGTCGTTCTCGAACTTCGGCAGTTCGTCGCGAACCTTGCAGAGTTCACCCTGACACGTTCCGGTGAACGCGAGGGGGTAGAACACGAGCAGGACGTTCTTCTTTCCGCGGTAATCGGAAAGCGTCACTTCCTGATTGTTCTGATCCTTGAGAGTGAAATCGGGGGCGGTGGTGCCCACCTCGAGCGGCATGACGTGATCCTTAGGTGAGTGAACGAAAAGTGAGACTGCTCAGCGCTTGTTCGCGGGACGCGACTTCGGCTGAACCAGACGGCTTCCCGACCAGTCCCCGAGGTTAGCCGCCGACGTCTGGGTGAGACCGGCTGTAGGTGCGGACTCGGCGATCTCGCTGGGCTCGACGTGACCGGGCTGACCGGTCTTGGGGGTGAGGACCCACACGAATCCCTCGTCGGCCAGGGGGCCGATGGCATCCATGAGGGCGTCGACGAGGTCTCCGTCTTCGTCGCGCCACCACAGCAGCACGACGTCGATCACCTCGTCGGAATCCTCGTCGAGCAGTTCTCCACCGATGGTGTCCTCGACCGCGGCACGCAGGTCGTCGTCGGTGTCCTCGTCCCAGCCCAGTTCCTGTACCGCCATGTCGGCAGTGATCCCGAGTTTCTGAGCGTAGTTTTGGGCGTCCGCCGCGGCGACCACGGTGGGGTCCTCCTTTTGTTGACGGTGCTCGGATACCCGAACACCTGCCGGATGAAGATCAATTAGGTGAAAGCGAACATGCTCGAACGCTTTCGCGCAAGCCGACCACGCGAATTTTTCTCAGAAAGTAGTGATGCGTGGTCATCGACCGAGCCTACGGTGCGGGAGTCACGATGTGGGGCAGGCTGCCCGAATCGCGTCGCTGAGCTCGTCTCCACGGCTGGCGAGCGTGTTCAGAATGTCGCCGCGTTGCCCGCCGTCGACGGCGGCCGCGAGTTCCCGATAGTTGTTCGCGTAATCGGTGAGCAATCCGGTCAGTTCGGTAGGAAGCGTGGGTGTGGCGGCGTTCGCACCGTCGGCCGCCGCCCGAAGGGCCGCCGCCGCGGCGCTCGCCTTCGCGCCGGTATCCGCGGCATCGGCGTTGGCGGCGTCGATGAAGGCGTTGTAGGTGTCGATGGTGTCGCCGGCACGGTTCACGAACATCGTGCACTGTTCCACGAGCGCCTCCCGCTCGGCTGCGGCCTTCTGTGAGGACGACGCGGCCACCGATGAGGACGTCGCCTCCGCGGCGTACTCGGCGGCCTGAGAATCGTTCTGCTGCGCGGTCCCCTCGATGGCGCCGCCGCATCCGGCGATGACGCCCACACCGACGATCGCCGCGACGGCAGCACTCGCCGGCCCCCAGCGGCGCCTCGACGTGCGCATTCGTCTCCCCCATGTTTTCGACGACATCGACAAGTTCAACATTCGGCCCCGGATCTGCGCAAACGCTACCGGAGAGTAACCCGAACACAGTGTGCCGACTGCGCCGCGATGGTGAAAGATAAGGGTCGCGCCATATTCATAAAGGAGATGGGTCGGGCCTAACAAGGCCGCGATCGCATGGAGAGGACGCCACACCGCGCGTCCCACCACAATGAGGAGCAACGTTGTCAGACCTGATCCAGGGACCCGCGTCTCAACCGGATTCCGCCACACCCGGCGCCGGAGCGGCCCAACCTTCCAACCCCAGTGCGACCCCGGGTTCCGACGGCCGCGTTCGCGTCATCCGTGAGGGTGTTGCGTCTTACCTGCCGGATATCGACCCGGACGAGACCACGGAGTGGTTGGAATCGTTCGACGGACTGTTGGACCGGTCCGGACCGACCCGTGCCCGGTATCTGATGTTGCGGATGCTCGAGCGGGCCGGGGAGAAGCACGTCGCCCTGCCGGCGTTGACGTCGACCGATTATGTGAACACCATCCCGACGGAGAACGAGCCGTGGTTCCCGGGTGACGAGGAGACCGAGCGCCGGTATCGGGCGTTCATCCGGTGGAACGCGGCGGTGATGGTGACCCGGGCGCAGCGGCCGGGGGTCGGGGTCGGTGGCCACATTTCGACGTATGCGTCGTCGGCGGCGCTGTACGAGGTGGGGTTCAACCACTTCTTCCGCGGCAAGGATCATCCCGGTGGTGGGGATCAGATCTTCATTCAGGGGCATGCCTCGCCGGGCATCTACGCCCGCGCCTTTTTGGAGGGGCGGATCCCGGCGGAGCGGATGGACGGGTTCCGGCAGGAACACTCGCACGCCGACGAGGGCGGCGGGTTGCCGTCGTACCCGCACCCGCGGCTGCTGCCGGATTTCTGGGAATTCCCGACCGTGTCGATGGGGTTGGGCCCGATGAACGCGATCTACCAGGCCAGGTTCAACCACTACCTGCACGACCGCGGCATCAAGGACACCTCCGATCAGCACGTGTGGGCGTTTCTGGGTGACGGCGAGATGGACGAACCCGAATCGCGGGGTCTGGCGCATGTGGCGGCCACCGAAGGTTTGGACAACCTCACGTTTGTGGTGAACTGCAACCTGCAGCGCCTCGACGGCCCGGTCCGCGGCAACGGCAAGATCATCCAGGAGTTGGAGTCGTTCTTCCGCGGCGCCGGCTGGAACGTGATCAAGGTGGTCTGGGGCCGCGAGTGGGACGCGTTGTTGCACGCGGACCGCGACGGCGCCCTGGTCAACCTGATGAACGTCACCCCGGACGGCGACTACCAGACCTACAAGGCCAACGACGGCGGGTACGTGCGGGAGCACTTCTTCGGCCGGGATCCGCGGACGAAGGAACTGGTCGCGAACCTGTCCGATCGCGACATCTGGAACCTCAAGCGCGGCGGCCACGATTACCGCAAGATCTACGCCGCGTATGCGGCGGCGATGGCGCACAAGGGGCAGCCGACGGTGATCCTGGCGCACACCATCAAGGGCTACACCCTGGGCAAGCACTTCGAGGGCCGCAACGCCACCCACCAGATGAAGAAGCTGACCCTCGATGATCTGAAGAATTTCCGGGACCTGCAGCGCATCCCGATCTCCGACGCCGAGTTGGAGAAGGACCCGAAGATGCCGCCGTACTACCACCCCGGCCCCGATGCCCCGGAAATCCAGTACATGCTCGACCGGCGCCGCGCGTTGGGTGGGTTCCTGCCGCAGCGCCGCACCAGCCCGGCGCCGTTGCCGCAGCCGGCGGACTCGACCTACGACGTGGTCCGCAAGGGCTCCGGCAAGCAGCAGGTCGCGACCACCATGGCGTTGGTGCGGATCATGAAGGAATTGTTGCGGGACAAGGAGATCGGCAAGCGGATCGTGCCGATCATCCCGGACGAGGCCCGCACCTTCGGGATGGACTCCTGGTTCCCCTCGCTGAAGATCTACAACCGCAACGGCCAGCTGTACACCGCGGTGGATGCGGACCTGATGCTCGCCTACAAGGAATCGGAGATCGGGCAGATCCTGCACGAGGGCATCAACGAGGCCGGCTCGACCGCCTCGTTCACCGCGGTCGGCACCTCGTATGCCACCCACGGGGAGCCGATGATCCCGCTGTACATCTTCTACTCGATGTTCGGGTTCCAGCGCACCGGCGACGGCCTGTGGGCCGCCGCGGATCAGATGGCCCGCGGCTTCGTGCTCGGCGCCACCGCCGGCCGCACCACCCTCACCGGCGAAGGTTTGCAGCACGCCGACGGGCACTCGCTGCTGCTGGCCTCGACCAACCCGGCCGCCGTCGCCTACGACCCGGCGTTCTCCTACGAGATCGCGCACATCGTCAAGGACGGGCTGCGCCGGATGTACGGCGGCACCGACGGCGTCGACGGGTTCGGTGGCGAGGACATCTTCTACTACATCACCCTCTACAACGAGCCCTACTCCCAGCCCGCCGAACCCGCCGACCTGAACGTCGAGGGCCTGCTCAAGGGCATGTACCTGTTCAAAAAGTCGCAGGCATCGGGCCCGAAGGCGCAGATCCTGGTCTCCGGTGTCACCATGCCCGAGGGGCTGCGGGCCCAGCAGCTGCTCGCCGACGAGTGGGGTGTGGCCGCCGACGTGTGGTCGGTCACCTCCTGGGGTGAACTGCGCCGCGACGGCATCGAATCGGAGCGCCAGGCCCTGCGCGACCCCGGCACCGACGCCCCGCTGCCGTACGTCACGCAGGCCCTGTCCGACGCCGCCGGCCCGTTCGTGGCGGCCTCGGACTGGATGCGTGCGGTCGCCGACCAGATCCGCCAGTGGGTCCCCGGCTCGTACACCACCCTCGGCACCGACGGGTTCGGCTTCTCCGACACCCGCCCCGCCGCCCGCCGGTACTTCAACGTCGACGCCGAATCCATCGTCGTCGCCGTGCTGTCCGCCCTCGCCGGCGAAGGCACCCTCGACCGCTCCAAGGCCGTCGAGGCCGCCAACCGGTACCGCATCGACGACGTCCGCGCCGCGGCCGTCTCCTACACGGATACCGGTAGCGCGTAACGCCGACATCCTCACCCACCGCCGCCCGTGTGTCCGTCGGACAACACGGGCGGCGGTGGGCGTAGGTTCTTGACTATGGTCGAGCAGAGTCCGTTGGTCTCCCGCAGACGACAAACCCGGGATCCGTTGCCCGACGCACTGTTGCGTCGCGTCAAACAGTTCTCCGGTCGCCTCTCGACCGAGGCCGTCACGACGATGCAGGATCAACTGCCGTTCTTCGACGACCTCGACGCCGCTCAACGCTCCAACGTGCAGTTGCTGGTTCAGACGGCGGTCGTCAACTTCCTCGAGTGGCTCAAGAATCCGGACAGTGACATCCGGTTCAGCCTGGACGCGTTCCAGGTGATTCCGCAGGATCTCGCGCGCAGGCTCACCCTCAGCCAGACGGTGGACATGGTCCGCGTGGCGATGGAGTTCTTCGAGCAGTGGCTCCCGGCGCTCGCCCGCAACGACCAGCAACTGATCGCCCTCACCGAGGCCGTCCTCCGTTACGGTCGCGAATTGGGTTTCGCGGCCGCCTCGGTGTACGCGAGTGCCGCGGAGTCCCGCGGCGCCTGGGACACCCGGCTCGAGGCACTGGTGGTCGACGCCGTGGTCCGTGGTGACACGGGCTCGGACATGTTGTCGCGGGCGGCGACCCTCAACTGGGACGCCACCGCCCCCGCCACCGTCATCGTGGGCACTCCCCCCGAGGACGAACGGGTCTCCGTGGTCGGCACGGTCCACACCATCGCGCAGAAACACGGCCGCGCCGCCCTCGCCGTGGTGCAGGGTTCGCGGCTCGTGATGGTCGTCAGCGGCGAACTCCAGGAGGGGTCGGGGCACTCGAGCTTCATGACCGACCTGCTCGGCAAGTTCTCGGACGAGCCGGTGATCATCGGGCCGACCACGCCGACGCTGGGCGCGGCGCACTTCAGTGCCGTCGAGGCGCTCGCCGCGATGCAGGCGGTCGCCGGCTGGCGGGGAGCCCCTCGGCCCGTCCACGCCGCCGAGTTGCTACCCGAGCGCGCACTGCTCGGGGACAACGCCGCGGTCACCGCTCTGAACGATCATCTGGTCGCGCCGCTGGCGGCCGCCGGAGGTGTTCTCACCGACACTTTGGACGCATATCTCGACTGTGGAGGTGCGGTTGAGACTTGTGCGCGGCAGCTGTTTGTTCATCCAAATACTGTGCGGTATCGACTCAAGAGAATCGCCGAAGTCACCGGTCGCGATCCGACGAATCCGCGGGATGCGTATGTGCTCAGAGTGGCTGCCACAGTGGGTCGATTGACACATTCCCATAACGAACCCATATCACGTTTAACACCAGTCACACCCTTCCCATTCGGAGAAGCAGGGCTGTAACGAACGTCTGTCCAGATTCGATGCGAGGACCCCACGTGCAATTTTGTGGGAACCCAACAAATCCGCCGACAAAGGTTCATCCGCAACGACATCTCGCAGCACGCCGTTGACGGTGTTCTCTTGAAGAGTGATTTCGTTGCTCGCCCCGGGTCAGGGCTCTCAGACTCCCGGCATGCTCATCCCTTGGTTGGAGCTGCCGGGTTCTCATGACCGTGTCGCACTGTGGTCGAAGGCTGCCGGCCTCGACCTCGTCCGCCTCGGTACCACCGCGACAGCGGAGGAGATCACCGACACGTCGGTGACTCAGCCTCTCGTCGTGGCCGCCGCACTCCTCGCCTTCGAGGAACTCGACGCGCGTGGCCTGGTTCCCGCAGACACCATCGCGGCCGGGCACTCGGTCGGTGAACTCGCCGCAGCCGCCGTCGCCGGAGTCCTCTCCGCCGACGACGCCGTCGCCCTCGCCGCCGTCCGCGGCGCAGAGATGGCCAAGGCCTGCGCACTCGAACCGACCGGCATGTCCGCGGTCCTCGGGGGCGACGAGGCCGAGGTGCTCGCCCGCCTCGACGAACTGGGCCTCGAGCCGGCCAACCGCAATGCGGCGGGCCAGATCGTCGCGGCAGGTCTGCTGTCGGCGCTCGAGGAACTCGCGGCCAACCCGCCGGAGAAGGCGCGGGTGCGCGCACTTCCCGTCGCAGGCGCGTTCCACACCCGGTTCATGGCTCCCGCGCAGGAGGCCGTCACCGAGGCTGCGTCCAAGATCACACCGGGTGAACCCACCCGCACTCTGCTCTCCAACGCCGACGGCGCACCGGTCGCATCCGGAGCCGACGCACTGACTAAACTGGCCGCGCAGGTAACCCGACCTGTGCGTTGGGACCTGTGCACCGCAAGCCTGCGGACCGCTCAGGTCTCCGCGATCGCGGAACTTCCACCAGCCGGAACCCTCGTCGGTATCGCCAAGCGTGAAATGCGCGGTACGCCGACTCTGGCACTCAAGACCCCGGGGGATATCTCCGCGCTAGCCGAACTGACAGAACTCGGCTAGTTTGCTGCGCGCACCTCGGTGCGTGCAGGGCCCGCAGGCGCGGCCGATGGGGACGTGCCTGCACAACTCCAGATACATCTACACCGAATCAGAAGGGAGCCACTCAGTGGCCGCCACCCAGGAAGACATCATCGCCGGACTCGCGGAGATCATCGAGGAGGTCACCGGTATTGAGCCGTCCGAGGTGACCATCGAAAAGTCTTTCGTCGACGACCTCGACATCGACTCCCTCTCCATGGTTGAGATCGCCGTCCAGACCGAGGACAAGTACGGCGTGAAGATCCCCGACGAGGATCTCGCCGGACTGCGCACTGTCGGTGACGCCGTGTCCTACATCCAGAAGCTCGAAGCAGAAGGTGGCGCCGACGCGGAGGCCGTGAAGGCGAAGCTCGAAGCTGCCAAGAACGACGAGGAGTGAGCTCAGCCGTGACTTCCGCCTCGACCAACGGGAAGCAGTTCCCCAACATCGTCGTCACCAGCCTCGCGGCCACGACGTCGATCGCTGGTGACGTGGATGCCACGTGGAAGGGCCTGTTGGCCGGCGAGAGCGGCATCGACACCATACGGGAAGCCTTCGTCACGGAGAACGACCTTCCGGTGACGATCGGCGGCAAGCTCAAGGTGTCGCCCGACGAGTCGCTGTCCCGGGTCGAGATCCGCCGGATGAGCTTCGTCGAGCGGCTGGCGCTCGTCCTGGGCCGTCAGGTCTGGGAGAACGCCGGCAGCCCGGAGGTCGACAAGGATCGCCTCGGCGTCGTCATCGGCACCGGACTGGGCGGCGGCGAAGCTCTGATCGACGCCGTCGAGAAGATGAAGGCCGGTGGGTACCGCAAGGTGTCGCCGTTCGCCGTCCAGATGGTGATGCCCAACGGTCCGTCGGCCACCGTCGGACTCGAGCTCGGGGCCCGCGCCGGAGTGATCACTCCCGTGTCGGCCTGCTCCTCGGGTTCCGAGGCCATCGCCCATGCGTACCGCATGCTGGTGATGGGTGACGCGGACATCATCGTCGCCGGTGGTGTGGAGGGATACCTCGACGCCGTGCCGATCGCGAGCTTCGCGATGATGCGCGCGCTGAGCACCCGCAACGACGATCCGAAGGCGGCTTCGCGGCCGTTCGACAAGGATCGTGACGGCTTCGTGTTCGGTGAGGCCGGAGCGATGATGGTCCTCGAAACCGAGGAGCACGCCAAGGCTCGCGGTGCCACCATCCACGCCCGTCTGCTGGGCGCGGGAATCACCTCCGACGGGTTCCACATCGTCGCTCCCGACCCTTCGGGTTCGGGCGCTGCGCGGGCCATGACGAGGGCGATCGAGACTGCTGGATTGACGAAGACGGACATCCAGCACATCAACGCGCACGCCACGGCCACGCCGATCGGTGACACGGCAGAGGCGAACGCCATCAAGGCTGCCGTCGGCAACCATGCTGCGGTGTACGCACCGAAGTCCGCGTTGGGGCACTCGATCGGCGCCGTCGGTGCGCTCGAGGCGGTGCTCACGGTCCTGAGTCTGCGTGACGGAGTCATTCCGCCCACGCTGAATCTCGAGAATCAGGATCCAGAGATCGACCTGGATGTCGTCAAGGGCGAAGCCCGTTACGGCGAGATCGATTTCGCGATCAACAACTCGTTTGGTTTCGGTGGGCACAATGTCGCGCTCGCCTTCGGCCGGGCCTGACAGCCGGTCCTGCTAGATCGCGGGTGGAGACCCCTTCTCTGAAGGGGTCTCCACCCATCGACAGCCCACCCGGGCCCGCCACAAGGAGGACGCGATGACAATCTTGGCACCCGCGACTAAGTCCGATGCGTCGATCGATCCGCGCGATCCCCTTGCGCGCCTGGAGAAGCTGTTCGACGCCGGGACAGTCGTCCCACTCCATCCGCGGGACAAGTCCGGTGTTCTGGCCGCGTCCGGCAACATCGACGGTGTCCGCACCATCGCCTACTGCTCCGATGCCACCGTCATGGGCGGCGCCATGGGCGTCGAAGGCTGCAAGCACATCGTGACGGCGATCGATACCGCCCTCGAGGAAGACGCCCCGATCGTGGGTCTCTGGCACTCGGGTGGCGCGCGTCTCGCCGAGGGCGTCGAGGCCCTGCACGCGGTCGGACTGGTCTTCGAGGCCATGGTCCGCGCGTCCGGCCGCGTCCCACAGATTTCCGTCGTCCTCGGCTTCGCAGCCGGCGGTGCGGCGTACGGTCCCGCGCTGACCGACATCGTGATCATGGCGCCGGAGGCCCGCGTCTTCGTCACCGGACCGGACGTGGTCCGCAGTGTCACCGGTGAGCAGGTCGACATGGTGTCCCTCGGCGGTCCCGACACGCACACGAAGAAGTCGGGTGTAGCGCACATCGCCGCCCACGACGAGGGCGACGCCCTGCACCGGGCACGCCGCCTGGTGTCGATGTTCTGCGAACAGGGCGAGTTCGATCAGGCCGCGGCCGCGCACGGCGACACCGATCTCCGCGCGCTCATGCCCGAGTCGGCGAAGCGCGCCTACGACGTCCGTCCGATCGTTCACGAACTTCTCGACAACGTCGAGGGGGAGTCGAGTTTCGAGGAACTGCAGGGCAATTACGCCCGCAGCATCGTCACCGGTCTCGGACGCCTCGGTGGCCGCACCGTCGGAGTCATCGCCAACAACCCGCTCCGCCTGGGTGGCTGCCTGAACTCGGAGAGCGCCGAGAAGTCGGCTCGTTTCGTCCGGCTGTGCAACGCATTCGGCATCCCGCTCGTGGTGATCGTGGACGTTCCCGGATACCTCCCCGGTGTGAGCATGGAATGGGAAGGCGTCGTACGCCGCGGGGCCAAGCTCCTCCACGCGTTCGCCGAAGCCACCGTCCCCCGCGTGACCGTCGTGACCCGCAAGATCTACGGCGGCGCCTACATCGCCATGAACTCCCGCGCGCTCGGCGCCACCGCCGTCTACGCATGGCCCGATGCCGAGGTCGCTGTCATGGGCGCCAAGGCCGCCGTCGGCATCCTGCACAAGCGCGCCCTGGCCGCAGCGCCGGAAGAAGAGCGCGAGGCCCTGCACGAGCGTCTGGCCGTCGAACACGAGAGCATCGCCGGGGGCGTCGACCGTGCCGTCGCGATCGGGGTGGTGGACGAGGAGATCGATCCCGCCAAGACGCGCAGTGTCATCACCGCAGCCCTCGCCGCCGCTCCCGCCTGCCGCGGCGACCACAAGAACATCCCGCTGTGATCTGAGCTCTGGTCGAGAGAAGGCCCCCGCCGGTGTTGTGGCGGGGGCCTTTTCGCGTTCGTGAGCGGGGTGTCAGCCGACGTCCCGGCGCAGCCAGGTGACCTCGGCGCCTTCTCCGCCGCTGCGGAACGGCTCGAGAGCCTCGTCCCAGGCGGTTCCGAGTGCGTACTCCAGTTCGGCGGCGATGTCGCCCCCCGCTTGCATCAGTGCCCGCAGGCGCATCTCCCCCACGACGACATCGCCGTTCGCGCTGGTGGACCCGTGCCACAGACCCATGCCGGGCACGTGACTGTACCGTTCACCGTCCACGCCCTCACTGGCGTCCTCGGTGACCTCGAACCGCAGCATCGGCCAGGCGCGGAGTGCGTTGACCAGGCGCGAGGCGGTGCCCACAGGCCCTACCCAGCTGGTGGTCGCGCGCAGAACGCCGTTGGAGGCCGGCTGCGAGGTCCATTTCAGGTTGGCTCGGCAGTCGAGGGTCGCGGTCAACGCCCATTCGATATGGGGGCACAACGCGGCGGGCGACGAGTGGATGTAGACAACACCAGCCGTCGCGTCCGCGAACTGATTCAATGCGCGCACTCGAGCCTCCTGCTTCGACGAGGGACGTCTTCCCCAACGGCCTCAGTCGGTGTGTGCAGCACGCTCGGTTGACCAGTGTGCCTTGTGATGCCTGTGTTGCGCCAGTGATTCGAGCAATCGGTGTGTCATCGTCCTCTGCGTTCCGCGAGGATACCGTCGCTCAGCTCGGTCCACAGGGGCTTGGCCCAGTCGCCGAAATCCCGGTCCGTCAACGCGACGCACGCCAGTCCGGCGGCGGGATCGACCCACAGGAAGGTGCCGGACTGCCCGAAGTGGCCGAAGGTCTGCGGCGAGTTCGCGGTGCCCGTCCAATGCGGGCTCTTGCCCGAACGGATCTCGAACCCCAGACCCCAGTCGTTGGGCCGCTGTGAGCCGTATCCGGGCAGGATTCCGTCCAGGCCGGGAAACTGCACGGATGTGGCGTCCGTGAACGTCTGAGGCGAAATGAGGGCCGGGCGGAACAGTTCCGCAGCGAACCGGCCGAGATCGCCCGCCGACGCCTGCGCGCCGTGGCCGGCGGGCCCGACGAGAGCGGACCCGCCCATCGAGAGCGGGGCGAAGACGGATTCCGCGACGTAGTCGGCGAAATCGATCGACGTCTCGGCGGTGAGGAAGTCGGCGAGCACCTCGTAGCCGGCGCTCGAGTAGATCCGCTTACGCTCCGGTGCCGTCTGCACACGATTCGCGTCGAACGCGAGACCCGACGCGTGCGCCAGCAGGTGACGCACGGTCGAGCCCTCCGGACCTGCGGGCTGGTCGAGTTCGACGGCCCCCTCCTCGGTGGCCACCAGGACTGCGTACGCGCAGAGCAGTTTGGTCACCGAGGCCAGGGGGAAGACGCGCTGCTGGTCGCCGTACTCGCCGAGCACCCCTTCGTCGCGCGACAGGACCACCGCCGCAGCGTTGTCCACGGGCCATCGGGCAATCTGATCGAGACTCTGCACCCGGTCAGCCTACGAGAGCGGCCCGCGGTCGGCTGCGGCGAGCCGTCACCAGTCGGCTTCGGTGTACCGGATGACGCCGCGAATGTTCTTGCCGTCGAGCATGTCCTGATACCCGTCGTTGACACCTTCGAGGGTGTAGGTGCGGGTGATCATGTCGTCGAGGTTCAGCTGCCCCGACTTGTACATGGCCAGCAGGTTGGGGATCTCGACCCGGGCGTTTCCGCCGCCGAAGATGGTGCCCTTCAGGTCCTTCTGCAGCATCGAGAAGAGGAACAGGTTCAGCTTGACGTCCATGTCGGTCATCGCGCCCATGGCCGTGACGACGCACGTGCCGAACTTGCTGGTGAGCAACAGTGCTTCCTCGACGTATTCGCCGTGCATCTCCCCGACCGTGATGATCGTCTTCTGTGCCATCAACCCGTTGGTGAGCGCGATGATCGGCTCGATTGCGGCCGCGGCACTCTCGAACGCGTGGGTGGCCCCGAACTTCAGCGCCTGTTCCCGCTTCCACGGCACCGGGTCGATGGCGAAGATCTGACGCGCCCCGGACGCGACTGCGCCCTGCAGTGCGCTCATGCCGACGCCGCCGACGCCCATGATGACGACGGATTCGCCGGGCTTCACCTCTGCCATCCGCGTGGCCGAACCCCACCCGGTGGGAACGCCGCAGCCGACGAGGGCGGCGACGTCGAACGGAATGTCCTTGTCGATCTTCACGACCGACGTCTCGTGCACGACCATGTACGGCGAGAACGTCCCGAGGAGACACATGGGGATGACGTTTTCGCCGCGCGCGTGGATGCGGAAGGTGCCGTCGCTGATCGCCAGCCCGCTCAGAAGTCCCATCCCGAGGTCACAGAGATTCTGGTGTCCCGCCGAGCACGCCGGACAGCGCCCGCAGGCAGGCACGAACGACAGCACGACGTGGTCGCCGACTTCGAGGTCCTTCACCTCCGGCCCCAGCTTGGTGATGACGCCGGACCCTTCGTGCCCGCCCATCACCGGGAAGGAGGCCATCGGCATCGAACCGGTGACGATGTGGTGGTCGGAGTGGCACATTCCGGCGGCTTCCATGCGAATCTGCACCTCGCCCGCGACCGGATCGCCGATCTCGATCTCCTCGACCGACCACGGCTCGTTCAGGCCCCACAGGATCGCACCCTTGGTCTTCATGTGACTCCCAACCCTTCATTCATGTCTGCGCATCTGCTGATGTGACGATAGACACAAACGGGCTGAATTGGAACACGTTCTACCGAATCGGGTCCGGGAATCCGAAACTGTTACCCCGACACGTCGTGGAGGTGATGGATCGGATCGTGGACGAAATACTTGGCCAGCGACTCCACCGTGAACGACGCGCCGTCACTCCGCCGCCCGGTCCGCACCCGGAATTCCGGCGCGACGGCTTCGAAGTCGTCCGCCGCCGCCGCACCGGCCGCACGCAGCTCGGCGTCCACGACGGCCGGATCCTGCTCGTTGTAGCGCTCGGCGACCGCGGTCTCGTCCTGATCCCAGTTCGGGAACAGTGGATCCGTCTCGTCGAGCATGAGCCGGAGCCGGACGTCGAAGATCCGGAACACGTCGCGAACGTGTGCGGCGTACTCGAGCGCCGACCACGTCTGCTCGTCCGGCCGGACTGTCACGTCGGGGCGGGTGAGGACCGGCGACCATGCCTCCACGTTCACCCGGACCAGCGCCGGAATGTCCTCGTACCGGGTTGCCGCCGAGTCGAACCCGCAGTCGGGACACGCCCGGTCGAGGACCCAGGTCCAGTTCTTCGTGTCGGGAGTGATCGCCATGGCCGTCATCGTAGAGCGACCACAGATCCCGACGTGCGAGTGCCGCCCACCGGTACGGTCGCGAGCATGCACGCCACCTTCCTCGGTGTTTCCACGATCCTGTTGTCCGACGGCGAGACATCGCTGATGACCGACGGGTTCTTCTCCAGACCGCCGCTCCTGCGATCGGTACTCCGTCCGCTGCGCCCCGACGGTGCCGCCGTCGACCGCGCCCTCACGCGAACCCGAACCGACCGCCTCGCCGCCGTCCTCGTCGCGCACTCGCACTACGACCACGCGATGGACTCCCCGACGGTGGCGCAGCGCACCGGTGCGGAGCTCGTCGGTTCGCCGTCGACGCGTCACATCGCCGAAGGTTATGGGTTCGCGATGGACCGGTTCCGAACGATCCAGGTGCGAACTCCCCTGAGATACGGCGCATACGAGGTGACGGCGCTGCCCGCCGAGCACAGCCCCCGGGCGAAGTTCCCGGGCACGATCGAACACGCGGTGCACCCGCCGGCATCGATCGGCGAATACGCGCAGGGCGACTGCTTCTCGTTCCACTTCGCGCACCCCGACGGCCGCGTCCTCGTCCACGCCAGCGCGAACTTCGTGCCCGGTGCGCTCGACGGATACGACGCCGACACCGTCTATCTCGGCATCGGCACACTCGGCAAGCAATCCGACCAGTTCCGCCGCGACTACTGGGACGCACTCGTGACCCGGACCGGCGCACGCCGCGTGATCCCGATCCATTGGGACAACTTCTGGAAGCCACTCGACAGGCCGCTGACGCCGCTCCCCCGCTTCGCCGACAACTTCCGGCGGTCCCTGCGGTTCCTCACCGAGAAGGGCCGGTCCGAGGGTGTCGACGTGCAACTCCCCGTTGCCTGGGAACGCGTCGATCCGCTGGTGTAGTCCGAGTTCCGCTCGCTCAGAGCTTGTAACCGATCGTCCGGAGCAACGCCTTGCGGTCAGCGACGTCGGCGTCGGTCTCGACACCGGCGGGTGAGCGCCCGTCGATCACGCCGGCGATGCCCCGGCCGAGTTCCGTCTCGGCCACGATGATTTCGACGGGGTTGGCGGTGGCGCAGAAGATGCCGCACACCTCCGGCACCTGCTTCAGAGTGTTCAGGACGTTCACCGGGTAGCCGTCCTCCAGGAACACGAAGAATGAGTGTCCCGCGCCGACGGCAACAGCGTTGCGGGTGGCCAACTCGACGAGACGGTCGTCGTTGCCGGAACAGCGAACGAGGCGAGGCCCCGAGGCTTCGCAGAACGCGATACCGAACCGGAGGTGGGGGCTCACTCCCGCCAGCGCCTCGTGCACGTCCTCGACGGTCTTGATGAAGTGGGACTGTCCGACGATCACGTTCATGTCGTCGGGCTTGTCGATCGCCACGATCTGCAGGTCCACGATGGCCTCCTCGGATGCCATTCAGTCTGCCCCGCTCCGGCACGGAGAACAACGACGGAGCGGGCGTTCGACCATCGGGGATCCGCGGAAGACGGTGGGGCGGGCGGGGCTCGAACCCGCGACCAATGGATTATGAGTCCACGGCTCTAACCGACTGAGCTACCGCCCCATCGCCGCAGTTCTCGCGATCGCGGCGTGCCGATGTTACCGTGCGCCCGCCGTGGGCGCGTAGCCGGGACGAAGCCCGCCGTGACAGGACTTTTCGTGGTCGGCGGACCACATCGGTGCCCCGACGTGGACGCTGCCTCGTCACCGTGTGTGCGAACGCGTCTCCCGGGGTACGCGGGTGTGATCCGCACTGCGGAGGACCACGAGATGGGAGCAGAGTATGAGCGTCGAACGACCAGGACCGGAACCGGAAGATGCACCGGCGCTCGACGAGGGCGGCAGCGTTCAGCCGGGTGACACGCCACCGGATGCCGGCCAGACCTCGGGGTTGTCGCATCCGCAGCCGATGCCGGGCCGGACGGTGCCGATCCTCGCGTTCATCGTGGTCGGGCTACTCGTCCTCGCGGTCGCGGCTTTCTTCGTCGCCCGCGTGTTTGCGTTGTTCGACTGAGGTGACCGGCGCCGGTGCGTCTGCGACGAGTTCGTACCGTCGCCCGTACGTTTCGACGAGGGCCTCGATCGCGGCGACCACCGGCACCGACACCAGGGCGCCGACCGGGCCGAACAGTGAGGCGCCCACGATCACCGATCCGAACGCGACCGCGGGGTGGATCGAGACTGTCGCGGACGTGATGCGCGGGTGCAGCACATAGTTCTCGATCTGCTGGTAGACGGTCCCGAACACGATCACCCACACACCGTCCATCGGCTGGGATGCCGCCGCGATGATCGCGGGGAGCGCGATCGCGAGGTAGGTGCCCAGGGTGGGGACGAACTGCGAGACGATGCCGGTCCACAGCGCCAGCGGCAGCCAGTAGGGCACGCCGATCGCCACGAGGAAGATGCCCGTGGCGACCGAACTCACCGCAGCGAGGATCAGCCGCGACACCACGTATCCGCCGGCCTTCTCGACCGAGATCTCCCAGACCACCGAGATGACTCGCTGTTGCCGAGCCGGAAACCAACTCGAGATCGTGCGGCGAAGCGCCGGCCCCTGCGCGGACATGTAGAAGACGAACAGCAGCAGCGTCAGCATCTGGAATACGACGCCGAGCAGCGAGGACAAGACGCCCAGCACTCCCGGCGTGAATCGTTCGGCGAGGTCTCGGATGGT
Organism: Rhodococcus sp. IEGM 1351; assembly: GCF_030056875.1. Taxonomy (NCBI): domain Bacteria; kingdom Bacillati; phylum Actinomycetota; class Actinomycetes; order Mycobacteriales; family Nocardiaceae; genus Rhodococcus; species Rhodococcus sp. IEGM 1351. The sequence goes on from NZ_JASHKU010000002.1 coordinate 342,258, forward strand.
TTCGGGCGTGAGGTGGATGAGGTCCTCACCGGTCGCGAAGTCGGTGTCGAACACACGATTGGACCAGTCGGTCACCGAGGACAGCGCGTCCGGCAGGGCCTTGAGGAGCTGGGCGAGTTGCTGGGCGAGCAGGGTCCCGAACAGGGCCAGGAAGCCGATGGCGAAGACGAACAGCGCGAACAGGACGAGCCCGGTGGCGGCGCCGCGCCGCAACCCCCGGCGCTCGAGCCAGTCGACGACCGGTTCGATGGTGATACTGAACAACCACGCGAGGAACAGCAAACCCAGAAAGCTCCGCAGGTTGACGAACAGCCATCCCGACAACTGGTAGGCGGCGACGGCCAGCAGGACGTAGAGGATCGAGGGCAGCAGCCACCGGGGGGCGTCGTTCGTGCCGAAGCGCCCGATCGACCCTGTCCGCCCGGTTTCGCGGCCGTCCTCGCTCATCGCACACCCCGCGATCGATTGCTGCCGATACAGCGGGAATGTACTCGCCCCAGACGGTGCACCTGTTCGAATTGGCCGGGCGCAGCAGAAAACCCCGCCCGGATCAACCGGACGGGGTTTCGGTGCTCCCCCGGCTGGACTCGAACCAGCAACCGTCCGATTAACAGTCGGAAGCTCTGCCAATTGAGCTACAGGGGATTATTCTGCTGTGCTTCGCCGTTCCCGGCGATGCGAGAGAAACTGTAGCGCATAGCCCCACCCCAGTACCAAATCGCCTGCCTGTCGACGCATCAGGCAGGATGGGTGCAGGTCGTTGTGCGTCGGGAGGAAGCGGGAATGATGCGGTTGTTGATCGGTATCGCTGCGGGGTACGTGCTGGGTACGCGAGCAGGACGTGCGCGCTACGAACAGATCAGCCGGGCCACCAAGGCCGTGGCCACCAGCCCGGCCACGAAGAAGGTGCTGCAGATGTCGCGTCAGAAGCTGTCCGACTCCCTGAACACTCAGCCGAAGCTCGAGCCCATGAAACCGCTCGACGAGGAAACGACCATCCTGGTTCCCCAGGATCAGCTCAAGAAGAAGTAGCCGGGCAGCGGCCGGTTCAGCCGGCCATCCCATCCCGTTTGGTGTCGCCGATCGCTTGATCGAGCAGGCTGCGGCGGTACTGCTCCAGGGCGACGAGGTCGCCGAGCAGTGAATGGAACTCGTCCGACGCCGTCGCCGGTGAGATGCGCTGCAGCTTGGACTTCAGTTCCGCCACCTGCTCTCCCACCCACACCTCCTGCAGGCGTGCGATCACGCCGGAGATGTATCGCGGCACGGTGTCCTCTTCGGCGGGCAACGGCTCGACGGCGAGTTCCGACACGAGGGACGCCGCGGTGACGTCGTCGACACCGCGGCTGACCGCGTCGACCCACTCGCCGCCACCGAGTCCTGCGCTGGTACCGCCGGACGCGATCATCGACTCACGGATCACGACGTACGTCGGATGGGTGAACGTCTCCACCGGCAGCGAGTCGAACACGGTGCCCGCGATCGCCGGGTACTGCAACGCGCCTTTCAGCGCCTCGCGCTGCGCCCACAGCGTCGGATCGTTCGGCCGCGGCCGGGAGAGGCCGACCGGCAACTGCGGGGCGTCCTGGTCCTCGTCCCGGGAGGCCTTCTTCTTCAGCGGCGCAGGCAGCGACCCGCGGGTGGACGCCCGCTTGCGCGCCTCGTCCCGCACCCGCTGCCGGACGGCGGCGATGTCGTCCCAGCCCACCCAGCCGGACAGCTGGACGGCGTAGCTGTCACGCAGCGTCGCTTCCTTGATCTGGGCGACCACCGGCACGGTGCGCCGCAGCGCCTCGACCCGGCCCTCGGCGGTCTCGAGGTCGTGCTCGGTGAGGATCGACTTGACCACGAACTCGAACATCGGTGTGCGACGCGCCACCAGGTCGCGGACCGCGGCGTCACCGGACTTCTGCCTCAGCTCGCACGGGTCCATGCCCTCGGGTGCCACGGCGACGAAGGTCTGCCCGGCCATCTTCTGGTCACCCTCGAACGCCTTCATCGCCGCGGCCTGGCCGGCGGCGTCGCCGTCGAAGGTGTAGATGATCTCGCCGCGAAAGTAGCTGTCGTCCATCAGCAGTCGCCGCAGCATCGCGAGGTGGTCCTCACCGAAGGCGGTGCCGCAGGCGGCGACGGCGGTCTTGACCCCGGCCAGGTGCATCGCCATGACGTCGGTATATCCCTCGACCACCACGGCCTGATGCCCCTTGGCGATGTCGCGCTTGGCGAGGTCGAGCCCGAACAGCACCTGAGACTTCTTGTACAGCATGGTTTCCGGCGTGTTGACGTACTTGCCGGGCATGGTGTCGTCGTCGAACAACTTGCGGGCGCCGAAACCGATGACGTCGCCGGACAGGTTCCGGATCGGCCAGAGCAGGCGCCGGTGGAAGCGGTCGATGTGACCACGCCGCCCGGCTTTCGACAGGCCCGCGGCCTCGAGTTCCTTGACGTCGAAACCCTTGCCCAGCAGGTGTTTCGTGAGGATGTCCCAGCCGTCGGGTGCATACCCGCACCCGAACTGCTGCGCGGCCTGCGCGTCGAAGTTCCGTTCCGTCAGGTAGTCGCGGGCCGCCTGCGCGTCGGGTTCCTGCAGGCGCGCCGAGTAGAACTCCTGCGCGGCCGCGTTGGCCGCGACCAGCCGGGAGCGGGTGCCGCGGTCGCGTTGCACCGAGGTGCCGCCGCCCTCGTACGAGATGGTGTAGTTCAACCGGTCGGCGAGCTGCTCGACGGCCTCGACGAAACTGATGTGGTCGATCTTCTGGAGGAACGAGTATACGTCGCCGCCCTCGCCGCACCCGAAGCAGTGGTAGTGCCCGTGGTTGGGCCGCACGTGGAACGACGGCGACTTCTCGTCATGGAACGGGCACAGCCCCTTCATGGAGTCGCCGCCCGCGCGCTTGAGGGAGACGTACTCACCTACGATGTCCTCGATCCGTGTGCGCTCGCGAATGGCCGCAACGTCACGATCAGGGATTCTGCCAGCCACGGAGGACAGTCTAGGCGCTCTTCCGCGGCCCGAACTTCCGCCTCGGTGTCAGCAGTTCGACGGGGCGGGAATCCCGGCGAATCGGTCGCCGAGATAGCCGAATGCGGGACCGGCACCGAGCATGGTGGCGGTGCCGTGGTCGGCGCCCGGGATCACGTCGAACTGCACGCGCGCACCCTGTGAGCAGTACCGGGCGACGGTGTTCTGCACCGGCCCGATGGCGACGAGGGGGTCCGCGCTGCCGTGCCAGACGAACATCGGCGTCCTCGGGACTCCCGGATACAGTTCGACGCTGTTCTCGTCCATCACCGAGCGGCCGGACGGATCGGCGAGGATCCCGGGACCATTGGTGAGGTCGGGCAGCGACTTCCCCGCACCGGCGCCGAGGATCGAATCGGTGCACATGTTGCTCATCTGCGTCCGCAGGTCGAGTCCGGCGCCGTTGAGGCCGTCCCCCAGCGGTGAACGCGTCGGGTATTCCCGCTCGAGCCCGATGGCGGCCGCGAAACCCAGGCCGAACGCCTGCGAGCGGGTGGTGCCCAGGCGGTCGGCCAGTTCACCGATGTTGACCGGTGTGCCGCCCTGGGCGGCGCCCACGATGTTCAGTTCCGGGGCGTAGGTGGGTGCGAGCGCCGCGGCCCAGTTGGTCGCCATGGCGCCGCCCGAGTAGCCGGCCAGCCCGACCGGACTGCCACCGAGTCCGGCCTCCGGGAGCCGCTGCGCGGCGCGGACGCCGTCGAGGACGAGCCGGCCGCCGAGTTTCGCGGCCCCGTACGCGCTGGTCGGTCCGAGGTGATCGGGCACGGCGACGGCCCAGCCCCGCGCGAGCAGGGCGTTGAGGGCGGGCCCCTCCTGGATTCCGCCGTTGAACAGCTGGTGCGACGGCGCGCACTCGAGCCCGAGAGCGTTGACGAACGGCTGATAGGACACGAGCGGCCGGTTCGCGGGAGTGCCGCGAGGTACCAGCACCGTGGTGACTGCGGCGATGGGCGCCCCCGCGGAGTTGGTCGACTTGTACTTCACCTGCCAGGCGTCGGCGGTGGGGAAACCGGTGGCCGCGACCGGTCGGCTCGCCAGCACGTCACCGTCGGCGCGTGTCCCGACGTCGGCGGGCGCACCGTAGAACGGATCGGGGTCCGCGAACGGGTACACGGGCGCGGCCTGTGCCGCGGGTGGGGCCAGCAGGGCGGCACCGACCGCCACCGCCAGCGCTGCGGACGTCGAACCGATGATCTTGCGCACTGCAGACTTCATCCGGGCTCCCTGACCATTGGGTGCAAGCTGTCTGTAGACCTATTCGTAGCACCGCGGCGGCCGGACGGGTCCGACTTCCGACTTTGTCAGCCCCAGCTCGCCTGGGCTCCGAGACTGGACTTGTCGACGCGTTCGAGCCGGCTCTCGGTGTAGGAGGCGATCTGGTCGACGACGACCCGGACCCGTGCGGGATCGTCGGCCGCCGCGTTCCAGGCGGGAACCAGGATGGGGTCGAGACCGGCGGGTGCGGTCGCGAGCAGCCATTCCGCGACGCGGTGCACGCGGTCACGCTGGCGTGCCTGCCGCGCCCGGTGGCCGGCATCCGACATCACGTAGTTCAGTGCGAACGTCTTGAGCAGTGCCACCTCCGCCGCGACCACCGGCGGGACCACCAGGTCGGCGTCGTACCGGGCGACCGGCTTGTCGCCGTGGACGTCGCGGGTCCCGATGATCGCGGCGGTCGCGAACCGGCCGACCAGTTCGCTGGTGAGGTTCTTCAGGGCAACCGAACTGGTGAGCGTGCCGTCGTAGCTGCCCACCTCGACGACGACGGGCAGAAGACTCAACCGCGTCGCGGCCTCGACCAGTTCCTCGACGTCGAGTCCCGGGAACTCCGACGCACCGAACTCGGCGAGTGCCCGCTGGTCCACCGGATCGGCCAGTGAACGCAGATCGATGCGCCCGTCGATCACGCCGTCCTCGACGTCGTGCACGGAGTAGGCGACGTCGTCGGCCCAATCCATGACCTGAGCCTCGAGGCACTGGTGGCCGTCGGGGGCGCCCTCGCGGATCCACGCGAGCACGTCGGCGTCGTCGTCGTAGGCCCCGAACTTCGCGCCGGGGCGCGGCCGGGTCCACGGATACTTGATCGCCGCGTCCAGCGACGCGCGGGTCAGGTTGAGCCCGGCACTGCTTCCGTCGGGGTACAGCACCTTCGGTTCGAGGCTCGTGAGGATGCGCAGATTCTGGGCGTTGCCCTCGAACCCGCCGCAGCTTTCCGCAACCTCGTCGAGGGCCTTCTCCCCGTTGTGACCGTACGGTGGGTGACCGATGTCGTGCGCGAGGCCCGCGAGGTCCACCAGATCGGGATCGCAGCCGAGACCGTCGGCGATTCCGCGGCCGATCTGCGCCACCTCGATCGAGTGCGTCAACCGCGTCCGCGGAGTGTCACCGTCCCGGGGGCCCACCACCTGGGTCTTGTCCGCGAGTCGGCGGAGCGCAGCGGAGTGCTGGACGCGGGCGCGGTCCCGGGAGAAGACGGATCGGTGTTGCGCGGCCGCGATCTGGCTGCCCGGGATTCCCGCCCGTTTCGGTGCCTCGCGGACCCGGCGGGCGACGTCGTGCGCGGAGTACACGTCGCCGAGGGGTGTCGTGTGTGCTGTCATCGAATGTCTACTGTCCCGCCGTGTAGGGGAAGTCGGCCGAGAAGTGGGTGAGCTGGTACCAGATCAACGCCCCTGTCTCCCGGGCAATTCCGTGCAACTGAGATTCGCGGGTGAACACGGCGGGCCCCTGCCGGGTGGGCGCCGTCCAGGCGTCGAGTCCGGCGTCGCGTGCCATCGTCCGCGTCCGCAGCGAATGCCAGGGGTCGCTGACCAGGACCGCCGAGTCGATGCCCTGCTCCCCCATCGCCTCACTCACCGCCTCGATGCTGAGCAGGGTGTCGGACCCCTCCTCGACCGCGGTGATGCTGTCGGCGGGGACGCCGCGCGAGATCAGATAGTTCTTGCCGGACGCCGCCTCGGTGTACTCGTCGCCCTCCTGCTTGCCGCCGACCGTGATGACCTCGGGGGCCACCCCTCGCTCGTACAGCTTGTACGCCTGCTCGAGCCGGGCCTCGAACACCGACGACGGTGTTCCCGAGTACTGGGCGGCGCCGAGCACGACGATCGCGTCGGCGGCCGACGTGTCGTCGATCCGCGCGACCTGCCACACCCGGACCGCGGTGCCCAGCACCAGCGCGGCGGCGAGGAGGACCACGCCGGCGATGATCCGGCGGGTCCACCGGGCCAGCGTGCCGGCGAACCCCAGGCGCGCAGGACGGCGCGGGAGGTCGTGGCGTTCACGGCTCGGTGCAGAATTCACTCCCTGATTCTGCCAGCTGTCGCCGAACTGTCCCGATGACGACTCGCCACACCCGATAGATTTGCTGCCATGCCACTCGCACCGCGCCTCGAGCAGACGCCGTCGTCCCGCCCCCGACAGCCCCGTGCTCGGCGGTTCGCCGCCCTCGGCGCCGTCTCCGCGCTCCTGACTCTCGTGGCGATCCTGTTCTCTCCCGCGATCGCCGCGGCGGACGCACCGTTCCGTCTTCCCGGTCAGATCACGGACACCGTCGGAGTGCTCGACGCCGACCAGCAGAGCGACGTCCAGGCCGCGATCGACCAGCTGTACGACGAGCACAAGGTGCGGTTGTGGGTGGTGTACGTGCCCGACTTCAATGGTCTCGGCGCCGGTCCGTGGGCGGATCAGACTGCGCAGGCCTCCTCGCTCGGCGACCGCGACGCCCTGCTCGCGGTCGCGACGGTCGACCGCGAGTACGCCCTCATCGCGCCGGACGGACTGTCGGAGATCACCAGTGACGAGGCCGAGTCGATCCGGGTGGATGCGGTGGAACCCGCTCTGCGCGAGGAGGATTGGGCCGGAGGCGCCATCGCAGCGGCGGGCGGCCTGGGCGACGCGATGACTCCGGGCGAAGGAATGTCGGTGCGCACACTGCTGATCGGCGGCGGTGTCGTCGTCGTGGGTGCGGGGGGTGTCGTGCTGTATTCGCGGAAGAAGAAGCACGACCACACCCGGGCCGGTGTCGAGGCGGCGCGCAGCATCAGCCCCGAGGACACCGCCGCGTTGACGGCGCTCCCGCTGCCGACCCTGGACGAGCGCGCCAAGGAGGTGCTCGTCGAGACCGACGACGCGCTGCGCACGAGCCAGGAGGAACTCGAACTGGCCCGCGGCGAATTCGGCGAGCAGGCCACGGCGTCGTTCACGGCGGCGTTCGATACGGCGAAGGCGACACTCGCGGCCGCGTTCACCGTCCGTCAGCGACTCGACGACGCGATCCCCGAGACCCCGCAGCAGCAGCGGGAAATGCTCATCGACATCATCACCTCGTGCGGGCGCGCCGACCGCGAACTCAACGAGCGGGTCCAGGAGTTCGACGGACTCCGGGACCTGCTGATCAACGCCCCCGACCGGCTCGACGCGCTCACCCGCGACATGGTCGCGCTGACCGTGCGGATCCCCGACTCCACGCAGACTCTCGCCACCCTGCAGACCGAATTCCCGGCCGCTGCACTCGCTTCCGTCGCCCACAACGTGACGATGGCGGAGGAGCGGCTCGCGTTCGCGGAACGGGCCGTGGCCGACGGCCGGGACGCGATCGCCCTGCCGCCCGGGAAGCAGGGACCGGCGGTGTCGGCGATCCGCGGAGCCGAGGGCGCCCTCGAACAGGCCCGGACGCTACTCGACGCCGTCGACCACGCCGCGGAGAACATCCGGCACGCCATCGCCACGCTGCCGGCCGCGATCGCCGACGTGGAGGCCGGGATCGCGGCCGCGGCCCAGTTCACCGAGCAGGGTGGGGACCGGCTCGCCTCGGCCCGCGCCGCGGCCGAGGCAGCACTGGCGGCGGCCCGCACCGCCGCGGACACCGACCCGCTCGGCAGCTTCACCCAGATCGTCACGGCAGACGCGGAACTCGACGCCGTCCTCGCCGAGGCGCAGGAATCCCGGCAGCAGGCCGAACGTGCGCAGCAGCGTCTCGAGCAGGACATCGTGGCCGCGCAGTCGCAGGTCACGGCGGCGTCGGACTTCATCGGCACCCGACGCGGCGCGGTGGGAGCGGACGCCCGGACCCGCCTCACCGAGGCGCAGCGGCACCTGGCGGGCGCGCAACAACTCCGCGCCACCGACGCCTCCCGCGCGCTTCAGCACGCCCAGGCCGCGGCCGGCCTGGCGGCCGACGCACTGCGCCTGGCGCAGAACGACGTGAGCCGCTGGGAGTCCCGCCAGCGCCCCGGACCCGGAAGCGGTGGCGGGAATGCCACCGGAGCGATCCTCGGCGGCATCCTGATCGACAGCATCCTGCGCGGCGGATTCAGCGGCGGCGGTAATTGGGGAAGCCGGGGCTCCGGCGGCGGCCGCAGCAGCGGCCCGCGGTCCTTCGGCGGGCCGAGCAGCTCCGGCCGGATCAGTGGGGGCGGCCGATTCTGACGTCCTCCCGAGTCTTCGTCGCACTCGCCTGCGTCGCGGCCACCGCCTGCGGCGGCCTGTCGGGCTGCGCGGTCGGGAACCCGGCCGAGGACGACGCGATCCCGCTGTCCGCTGAGGCCTATCGCAGCCGGGAGGACGACGCGGCGGGTGGGCGGATTCACGTGCGGATCGCGAACACCGGCGATGCGCCCGTCGCCGTGACATCCGTGGCGTTGGACAGTCCCGGCTTCGAGGCGGCGCCCGCGACGCGGCGCGAGGTCGAACTCGGCCCCGGCAACCGGATCGATGTCGAGACCGAGTACGGCCCGGTTCGCTGCGACACGTCCCCGGAGCCGGCGTACGCCCTGATCGGTGTCGCCGATCGGGACGGCTCGCCCGTGCGGGTGCCGCTCGCCGCCCCGTACGACGTCCTCTCCCGTATTCACGACGACGACTGCGCCGCACAGGATCTGGCGCGGGCCGTGCCGGTGACACTGATCCCGGCGGCGGCTCCGCCCGAGCCGACCGCGCCCCTCCCCGCCCAGCTCGTCGTGAGCCGGGGAACCGCATCGGGCGACGTCCGGGTGGACGAGATCGGCGGCAGCGTCCTGTATGCGCTGCACGGCGCGCTGCCCGCCACCATGCGGGCGGACGAGGACCGGCTGAGCGTCGACATCACGATCGACGCGGCGCGCTGCGATCCCCATGCCCTCGCGGAAGCGAAGAAGCCCTTCGTCTTTCCGCTGTGGATCGCCGTCGGCTCCTCGGAACCGGAATACTCGCGCATCCCGGTGTCCGAGGAGAACCGGCGAATCCTGACGAACTATCTGACCGCCACCTGCGGCGCGCGCAGGTGACGGCGGATCAGGAACCGATGAGGCGCTGCGCCAGGTAACCCTCGACCTGGTCGAGCGCGACCCGCTCCTGAGCCATGGAGTCACGCTCACGCACGGTCACGGCGTGGTCCTCGAGCGTGTCGAAGTCCACGGTGATGCAGAACGGTGTGCCGATCTCGTCCTGACGGCGGTAGCGGCGGCCGATCGCGCCGGCGTCGTCGAACTCGACGTTCCAGTGCTGGCGGAGCGTCGCGGCGAGATCCTTGGCCTTCGGCGTCAGGTCCGCGTTACGCGACAGCGGCAGCACCGCGGCCTTCACCGGGGCGAGACGACGGTCCAGACGCAGCACGGTGCGCTTGTCGACGCCGCCCTTCGCGTTCGGCGCCTCGTCCTCGGTGTACGCGTCGACGAGGAACGCCATCAGCGACCGCGTGAGACCGGCTGCCGGCTCGATGACGTACGGCGTGTAGCGCTCACCGGTGGCCTGGTCGTAGTAGTTGAGATCGGTGCCGGAGTGCTTCGAGTGGGTCGACAGGTCGAAGTCGGTGCGGTTGGCCACACCTTCGAGCTCGCCCCACTCGCTGCCCTGGAAGTGGAAGCGGTACTCGATGTCGACGGTGCGCTTGGAGTAGTGCGACAGCTTGTCCTGGGCGTGCTCGTACAGGCGCAGGTTGTCCTTGTTGATGCCGAGCCCGGTGTACCAGTCCATGCGGTAGTCGATCCAGTACTGGTGCCACTCTTCGTCCTCGCCGGGCTTGACGAAGAATTCCATCTCCATCTGCTCGAACTCGCGGGTGCGGAAGATGAAGTTTCCAGGCGTGATCTCGTTGCGGAAGCTCTTGCCGATCTGGCCGATACCGAACGGCGGCTTCTTGCGCGACGTGGTGAGCACGTTCGCGAAGTTCACGAAGATGCCCTGCGCGGTCTCCGGGCGGAGGTAGTGCATGCCCTCTTCGCTCTCGACCGGGCCGAGGTACGTCTTGAGCATCATGTTGAAGTCGCGGGGCTCGGTCCACTGACCGACCGTGCCGCAGTCGGGACAGGCCACGACGTCCATCGGGACGTCGTCCGGGTTGTCGAGGCCCTTCTTCTCCGCGTAGGCCTCCTGCAGGTGGTCCTGACGGTGGCGCTTGTGACAGTTGAGGCACTCGACCAGCGGGTCGTTGAACACGCCGACGTGACCGGACGCCACCCACACCTCGCGGGGCAGGATGACCGAGGAGTCGAGGCCGACGACGTCCTCGCGGCTGGTGACCATGTTGCGCCACCACTGCTTCTTGATGTTCTCCTTGAGCTCGACGCCCAAGGGGCCGTAGTCCCAGGCCGACTTCGTGCCTCCGTAGATCTCACCGCACGGGTAGACCAGGCCACGACGCTTGGCGAGATTGACGACGGTTTCGACTTTGGACTTCGGTGCCACTCGGGTGCTCTCCATCTGGGTAATAGATGCATGGTTCACGTGCGCTTTTCGGAGCCCAGCCTATCTGCCCGACCGCGGTCGGTTCACCCACCCGGTTGACATGCGTATTCGTGCATATCAAAATGGAATCGATTTGCAATAAGGTGAGGGTGATCCTCCCGGGCCGACGGCCTCGCGGCCACGGTCCCGTCCATTGTCCGGCACACCGAAGGAGATCACTGGTGAGCGTCATCGATCCCGGGGATCTGCATCCGTTCGAGGCGGCGGCGCCCGCTCCCGTGCCGTCGAAGGAGACCCTTGCGGCGGCCGGCGACATCCTGCGCGCCCTCGCGGCCCCCGTCCGGATCGCGATCGTCCTCCAGCTCCGCGAATCGGAACGGTGCGTGCACGAACTCGTCGGGGCACTCGGAGTCACCCAGCCACTGATCAGCCAGCATCTTCGCGTGCTCAAGGCCGCGGGCGTCGTCCGCGGCGAACGCACGGGACGTGAGGTCCTCTACCGCCTGGTGGACGACCACCTCGCCCACATCGTCGTGGACGCCGTCGCGCACGCCGAGGAAGGACAGAAGCCTTGACCCAGAACACCGGCCAGCGCAAGCCCGTCGTCGTGGGAGTACGCGCTACCAAGCAGCGCAGCGCCATCTCCGCGCTCCTCGACGACATCGAGGAGTTCCGGTCGGCGCAGGAACTGCACGACGAACTCCGCAAGCGCGGCGAGGGCATCGGGCTGACCACCGTCTACCGCACCCTGCAGACGCTCGCCGACGCCGGAACGGTCGACGTCCTGCGCACCGACACCGGTGAATCCGTGTACCGGCGCTGCTCGTCCGGACATCACCATCACCTGGTCTGCCGTGCCTGCGGCTACACCGTCGAGGTCGAGGGACCGACCGTCGAGCAGTGGTCGCAGTCGATCGCCGACGCCCACGGCTTCTCCGACGTCAGCCACACCATCGAGATCTTCGGCCTCTGCAAGGACTGCACCGCGACGCAGTGAGCGTCAGGGGATCAGCCCCTGCCGGGCGGTGTCCGCGCCGCTGAGCACGAGAAGCAGCATCGTGGTCAGTGCCTCGTCCTCGAGCCCGGCGGCGGGGAACGTGTAGCGCAGGATGACGTCCGCGAGCCGGCCGTGACCGAACACCGCGATCGAACCGAACTGCAGTGCGCTGTTCCGTTCCGCGACCTTCTTGTGCAGCGACGCGCTGACCGGACGATCCCAGGCCAGCACGCACGTCATCGACAGCACGTCGAGGCCCTCGGTGAGGGTCATCGCACTGATCGAGCACAGCGCCCCGGCGTACTCGAAACTCAGCGAACCGTCCTCCGCCCGGGTGACGGTGGCGAAGTGCTCGAGCGCGTCCGCCGCGCGCGCCAGCAGCGCGGGCGCCCCGTCGACGGTCATTTCACCCCACCGAACCGACGGTCACGCGACGCGTACTCGACACACGCCGCCCACAGGTCCCGGCGGTCGAAATCGGGAAACAGCTTCTCCTGATACACCATCTCGGCGTAGGCCGACTGCCAGATCAGGAAGTTGGACGTGCGCTGCTCGCCGGACGGCCGGAGGAACAGGTCGACGTCCGGCATGTCCGGCTCGTCGAGGTACCGGGCCACGGTCGCCTCGGTGATCTTCTCCGGGTCGAGTTGCCCCGCCGCGACCCGCCTGCCGATCTCCTTCGCCGCGTCCGCGATTTCCGCGCGCCCGCCGTAGTTGACGCACATGGTGAGGTTCATGACCGTGTTGTGCTTCGTGAGCTCCTCGGCGATCTCGAGTTCCTTGATGACGCTGCGCCACAGCTTGGGCCGGCGGCCCGCCCACCGCACACGCACTCCCATCTCGTGCATCTCGTCGCGGCGACGGCGGATCACGTCGCGGTTGAAGCCCATCAGGAAGCGGACCTCCTCGGGGCTGCGCTTCCAGTTCTCGGTGGAGAACGCGTAGGCCGACAACCATTCGACGCCCATCTCGATGCACCCGCAGACGGCGTCCATCAACACGGCCTCGCCGCGTTCGTGGCCCGCGGTCCGGGGCAGTCCCCGCTCCTGCGCCCAGCGGCCGTTGCCGTCCATCACCAGCGCGATGTGCCGGGGCACGAGTTCGGATTGCAGGCCCGGCGGGCGAGCACCCGAGGGGTGCGGGTCCGGCAGCCGGATCTGGCGCTCGGCCCCGGAATTATGCGGGGCTCGAGGTTCGCGTCGTCGAATCACGGTCCCCATCCTGCCTGACCGAATTCTCCACCCCTACCGCCGCATGCGGTCGTGCGCGTTCGATCAGCGGGAGAGTGCGGAGTTGCCGTTCGAGGTGCCACTGCAGGTGCGCCGCGACCAGACCGCTGGCCTGCCCCCGCAACGACTCGGGCACGTCCTCCGTGCTCGCCCAGGCGCCGCGGATCAGCGCATCCATCAGGTCGAGGACACCCGGTGACGGCGTGGCGGCGCCCGGCGGCCGGCAATGGACGCACACCGCTCCCCCGGCGGCCACGTGGAATGCCCGGTGCGGTCCGGGGGCGCTGCACCGCGCGCAGTCGTCGAGGGCGGGAGCCCATCCCGCAAAACCCATGGCCCGCAACAGGAAGGCGTCGAGGATCAGCTCGCACGGGCGGTTGTGCTCGGCGACGGCCCGCAGCGCCCCGACCGTCAGGCGATGCAGTTGCGGCGCCGGAGCCCGTTCCTCACCGGCGAGACGCTCGGCGGTCTCGAGGATCGCGCACGCCGTGGTGTACCGGGAGTAGTCGTCGACGATGTCGGTCGCGAATGCGTCGACCGTCTGGACCTGGGTGACGATGTCGAGGTTGCGGCCGGGGTAGAGCTGCACGTCGATGTGCGCGAACGGCTCGAGCCGGGCACCGAACTTGGACTTCGTGCGGCGCACCCCCTTGGCGACCGCGCGCACCAGACCGTGCTGCCGGGTGAGGAGTGTGACGATACGGTCGGCCTCGCCCAGCTTGTGCTGGCGCAGGACCACCGCATTGTCTCGATACAACCTCACCGGTCCAGTCTCCCACGTCGAGGCGACCGCATTCCGCAGGCCGACCCGCGTGCGACGGTCAGGGCTCGGTGCGCCCGTCGCGCACGGCGTCGACGACGTCGCGGACTCCGTCGATGACGAGTTGCGGCTGCTCGATGTTGATGTTGTGGCCGCTGTTCGTGTTCGTGACATGCGTGGCACCCGGGACGAGTTGTGCCAGATCCGCCTGCGCCTTCGGCTGCACGGCGTCGAGGGCCGGGCCGTAGCCGGGATCGATGTCGGCGGGGAGGCTTCCGTTCGCAATGCCCTCCGCGATCTGCGGCGCCACCGAACGGTCGGCGGAGAGGACGACGAGCGGCTGGGGCCGGATCGGTTCGGCGGCGCGGATCTCGTCGAAGCTGCGGACGAAGTCGACACGCTCGAGGTCCGGGTACTCGTCGAGACTGTCCTGCTGCGGGGTGTTGAGCCGCAGGAACTCCTCGAACTGCTCCGGCGGCAGGAGTGTCTGCAACTCCTCCGACTGCGCGTCGATCAGCACCATGCCCGCCACCTCGTCGGGATGGGTGCCGGCGAAGAGTCTCGCGATCTGACCGCCGTAGGAGTGGGCGGCCAGCACGTAGGGGCCGGGGCCGGCCTCGCCGGTGGCGCCCAGCAGCGACTGGAGGTCGGCGACCGCGTCCGTGGTGGTGATCGGCTGCGGAACCGGGTCGCTGCGGCTCAATGCGTCGTCGCCCAGCACGACTCCCGGCCGGTCGTACGAGCAGACTCGGGTGAACTCGGCGACCCCGTCGAAGGCCGAGGTGCTCGCCGGATCGGCCGTCGTCGTCCACTGATCGGCACCGAACCGGAGACCGGACACGAACACGACGGTCGGTGCGCCTGTGCCCGCACACTCGAGATGGATGTGCCTACCCCCGCCGATGTCGACGGTGCCGGCGAAATTTTCGCTCGTGCCGCCGTCGTCGCTCGCTCCGCACGCGGCGACGAGCACCACGACCCCCAGAGTGGGGAGCCACCCCGACAACCGCGGCCACATCGGCACGACACACCTCGAAACCCGTTCGGAAACGCAGACCGCTTCCGGGTGATCCGTACCCCACTCTCCCCGGATCAAACCCGGACGCCGCCCGGCGTCACCTGAAACGCTGCTCGAGGTGCACCGTCACCTCCTCCCCGGCACCGTCCTTACCGATCAGCGTGCACAGTGCGATCTTCAGGGGAAGCCAGTGCGGACCTTCACCCGAGGGCATCAGGGTCGCATTGAACGGGTGGCCGTCGATGGTCCCGCCGACCTTCACCGGCCGCCGCGTTCCGAGAAGTTCAGCGGAGTCCGGCACGGTCACGTACGTTGCGAACGCCCCGTCCTTCTGGATCGGCGCCGTGAAGGTGTGCGCGAGTGGTTGCGGGGTCTTCGGTGCGGGCATTCGTGGCTCCTCCGGTCGAGTGTGATGCTGCGGTCGAAGGTAGGACTCCCGGAGCCGGCCGGAATCATCGGTCGTGAGCAGGATCACGTCGCCCAGTCACATCTGGAACCGGTACCCCATCCCGGCCTCGGTGATGAGGTGACGCGGATGGGACGGGTCGTCCTCGAGTTTGCGCCTCAGCTGCGCCAGATACACCCGCAGATAGTGGGTCTCGGTGGCGTACGCCGGCCCCCACACCTCCCGCAGCAGTTCCTTCTGTCCCACCAGCTTGCCCTTGTTGCGCACCAGCATCTCGAGCATTCCCCACTCGGTCGGTGTCAGGTGCACCTCGGCCCCCGCCCGCCGCACCGTCTTCGCCGCCAGATCGACCGTGAACGAATCCGTCTCCACCACAGGTTCACTCGTGTCGACGACCGTCGTCGCCCGGCGGGCGGCCGCACGCACCCGGGCCAGGAACTCGTCCATCCCGAACGGCTTGGTCACGTAGTCGTCGGCGCCGGCGTCGAGGGCTTCGACCTTGTCGGCGGAATCCGTCCGCGCCGACAGGACGATCACCGGTGCGGGGCACCATCCGCGGAGGCCGGCCAGCACCTCGGTGCCGTCCATGTCGGGTAGCCCGAGGTCGAGCACGATCACGTCCGGCGGCCGCTCGGCCGCGGCGCGCAGGGCGGCCGCACCGGACGCGGCCGTCACCACGTCGTACCCGCGCACGCTCAGATTGATCCGCAGGGCGCGGAGAATCTGCGGTTCGTCGTCGACGACGAGAACTCTCGTCATGAATGCTCCCCTCCCGCCCCGGCCAGCTCCACCACCATCGTCAGACCACCGCCGGGGGTGTCGGTGGCGCTGATGGTCCCGCCCATCGCGTCGACGAATCCGCGGACGACGGAGAGCCCGAGCCCGACTCCCGTGGTCGTGTCGCGGTCCCCCAGCCGCTGGAACGGGGCGAACAACTCGTCTGCCCGCCCACGCGGAATTCCCGGCCCCGTGTCGGCGACGGTGATGACGGCGCGGTCTCCCACCGCCGCGGCACCGACCCGGATCACGGAATCCTCACCGTAGCGGAGTGCGTTGTCGATCAGATTGGCGAGCACCCGCTCGAGCAGGCCCGAATCCGCCATCGCCGTGACCGTTCCGACGTCGACTTCCACCCTTTCCCGGGCCCTGGTCCCGGTCCGGCCGCCGATTCCCAGACCCACCAGCGCCCGGTGCACCACCTCGTCGAGGTACACCGGCCGCAGCGCCGGGGTCACCACTCCCGCCGCGAGACGGGAGGAGTCGAGCAGGTTGCCGACGAGAGAGGTCAGCACGTCGGCCGATTCCTCGATGGTCGCGAGCAGTTCGGCGGTGTCCTCCGGGGAGAAGTCGACGTCGTCGCTGCGCAGACTGGACGCGGCGGCCTTGACCGCGGCCAGCGGGGTCCGGAGGTCGTGGCTGACGGCGGACAGCAGCGACCGCCGCAACCGGTCGGCCTCGGCCAGCGCCTGCGCCTGACCCGCCTCCTGCGCGAGTTCGGTCTGGCGGATCATGCCCACCGCCTGGTTGGCGACAGCGAGCAGCACGCGACGGTCCCGGGCGTGCAGTTCGCTGCCGCGCAGGGCGAGCGCGTATTCCCCTTCCCCCACCTCGCAGACGGTGTCGGCGTCGTCGACGCTCACCGGTGGGTGCGGCCCGACGGACCCCACCGGACCGCGGTCCCGGTGCAGCACGCTGACCGAATCCTGGCTGTAGGTCTCGCGCACCTTCTCGAGCAGGGTGTCGAGGTCGGCGCCGCGCAGCACCGATCCGGCGAACAGTGCCAGCAACTCGGCTTCCTGCGACGCCCGGCGGGCTTCCCGCGACCGCTTGGCGGCCGCGTCGACCAGGACCGCGACGGCGACGGCCACCACGAGCAGCACGACCGTGGTGATGAAGTTGTCCGGTTCGGCGATGGTGAAGCTCCGCACCGGCGGCGTGAAGAAGTAGTTGAGGAACAGACCCGAGATCAGCGCGGAGAACGCGGCGGGGGCGACACCGCCGAGCAGCGAGACGAGCAGCACCACGATGAAGAACAGGGCCCCCTCGCCGACCAATCCGAGCCGACGGTCGACGGCACTCATCACCAGCGTGGCCACGGTCGGTACGAGGACCGCGGCGATCCAGGCGATCGCCGTGCGCGAACGGGATCCCACCGGCGACAAGCGCCTCGGGCGGTGGGATTCGCCGTGCGTCACCATGTGCACGTCGATCGACCCGGACTGTTGCACCACGCTTGCGCCGATGCCCTCGTCGAAGATCCGCGCCCACCGTGAGCGTCTCGACGTGCCCAGCACCAGTTGTGTGGCGTTCGCGGTCCGGGCGAAGTCGAGCAACGTGGTCGGGACGTCGTCGCCGACGACGCTGTGCAGACTCGCGCCGATATTCGCGGCGAGGGTCCGTACCTTGCCCATCTCCGGGGCCGAGACACCTGCGAGGCCGTCGCCGCGCACCACGTGCACGACGATCAGTTCGGCGCTGGATCTCGACGCGATCCGGCCGGCGCGGCGAACCAGCGTCTCCGATTCCGGTCCGCCCGTCACCGCGACCACCACCCGTTCCCGGGCCTCCCACGTGTCGGTGATCTTGTTCTCCGCACGATATTTCGCGAGTGCGGCATCCACCTGGTCGGCCACCCACAGCAGCGCGAGTTCGCGGAGTGCGGTGAGATTCCCTTTCCGGAAGTAGTTGCTCAGGGCCGCGTCGACTTTGTCCGCGGCATAGATGTTTCCGTGGGACAGCCTGCGGCGCAAAGCCTCCGGCGTGATGTCGACCAATTCGACCTGGGTGGCGGCGCGCACCACCTCGTCGGGAACCGTTTCCTGCTGCACCACGCCGGTGATCCGCTGGACCACGTCGTTGAGGCTTTCGAGGTGCTGGACGTTGAGCGTCGAGAGGACGTCGATCCCCGCGGCGAGGAGTATCTCCACGTCCTGCCAGCGCTTTTCGTGGACACTGCCCGGCGTGTTCGTGTGCGCGAGCTCGTCGACGAGGACCAGCGCCGGCCTGCGGGCCAGTACGGCCTCGACATCGAGTTCCCGGCCGAGCGTGCCCCGGTAGGCGATCAGCTTGGGCGGAATCAGTTCGAGGTCGCCGAGCTGCGCCGCCGTGCGGTCGCGGCCGTGGGTCTCCACCACGGCCGCGACCACGTCGCACCCCCGCTCCCGGCGGCGGTGCGCCTCACCGAGCATCGCGAACGTCTTGCCGACGCCCGGTGCGGCACCGAGATAGATGCGCAGTTCACCGCGTCGGCGTTCGATGTCCCGGCGCTCGCCGTCGGTTCCGGTACCACTCACCTCGCCATCATCCACCAGCGGTCGGGGCCGTGCACTCAGGAGCGGTCAGTCCGAGGGCCAGGTTCAGTCCGAGGACGTTCACCCGTTCCTCACCGAGGAAGCCGAGTTGCCTTCCCTCGGTGTTCTCGTCGACGAGTTGCCGGACCCGGGTCTCGCTGAGGCCGTTCTCCGCCGCCACCCTCGGCACCTGCAACGCCGCATACGCGGGGCTGATGTGCGGGTCGATGCCCGAGCCGGAACCGGTGACCGCGTCCGCCGGTACCTCGGCGGGGTCCACCCCTTCCCGGGTGGCGATCGCCGCCCGCCGGTCGGCGATGAACGTCGCCAGGATCTCGCTGCTCGGCCCCTGATTGGTGGGCAGGGCGGTAGCGGGGTCTCCCGGCGCGAACGGATCCTGATCGGCCACCGACCCGGTGACCCGGTTGTGGAAGAACGGATCCGGCTCCCCCGCCGGCACCTGCGGGTCGACACCGACCCACCGGCTCCCGACGACGCAGCCGGTGCTGTCGCGCACCGCAGACCCCTCGGCCGCTCCGGCGCCGATCCTGCTCACCCCCCACACTGCGGCGGGATAGAGCACACCGAGGACTGCTGTGAGTGCGAGCAGGACGAGTAGTCCGGCCCAGGTCTGCCGGAGCAGGCCGATGAGAAATCGCATGCGGGATCACCCAATTCCGGGAATGAGACGGACGACGAGGTCGATGAGCCAGATACCGGCGAAGGGTGTGATCACACCGCCGAGGCCGTAGATCAGCAGGTTGCGGCCCAGCAGCGTCGACGCGGACGACGGACGGTAGCGAACGCCTTTCAGCGACAACGGGATCAGCGCGACGATCACCACGGCGTTGAAGATCACCGCCGACAGGATGGCCGATTCCGGGGTGGCCAGCCGCATGATGTTCAGCGTGTCCAGCTGCGGATAGATGCCGCTGAACAGGGCGGGGAGAATCGCGAAGTATTTGGCCAGGTCGTTGGCGAGCGAGAACGTGGTGAGCGCACCGCGCGTGATGAGCAGTTGCTTGCCGATCTCGACCACCTCGATGAGCTTGGTGGGATCCGAATCGAGATCCACCATGTTCCCGGCTTCCTTCGCCGCCGACGTGCCGGTGTTCATCGCCACCCCGACATCCGCCTGGGCCAGCGCCGGAGCGTCGTTGGTGCCGTCCCCGGTCATCGCGACGAGCCGGCCGCCCTCCTGTTCCCTCCGGATCAGCGCGAGCTTGTCCTCGGGTGTCGCCTCGGCCATGAAGTCGTCGACTCCGGCCTCGGCCGCGATGGCCTTCGCCGTCAACGGGTTGTCGCCGGTGATCATCACCGTGCGAATCCCCATGGCCCGCAGTTCCGCGAACCTCTCGGCGATGCCCGGTTTCACCACGTCCGACAGCGCGATCACGCCGAGGACGGTCGCCGCGTCTCCGCGGACGGTGGCGACCACCAACGGCGTTCCCCCGGACTGCGCGATCTGGTTCACGCTGTCGGTGACCGCGGGCGCCGCGCGCCCGCCGTGCGCCTGCACCCAGGTCAGCACGGCGTCGCTCGCGCCCTTGCGGATCCGGGCGCCGTCGATGTCGAGTCCGCTCATCCGGGTCTGCGCCGTGAACGGCACGAACTCCGCTGCTCTCTCCACCTCGGACGGTGCCGGGTCCAGCCCGAAGTCGCGGGCGCACAGGTCCACGATGCTGCGACCCTCGGGGGTGCCGTCCGCGAGGCTGGACAACCGTGCGGCCGTGGCCAACTCGATCGCGGAAACCCCCGGTGCGGGATGCAAGGCCGTGGCCTGCCGGTTACCGAACGTGATGGTGCCGGTCTTGTCCATCAGCAGTGTGTCGATGTCGCCGGCGGCCTCCACCGCCCGCCCCGACATCGCCAGGACGTTCCGCTGCACCAGCCGGTCCATCCCGGCGATGCCGATGGCCGACAGCAGGGCCCCAATCGTGGTGGGGATCAGGCACACCAGCAGCGCGATCAGCTTGATCGGATCCTGCTCCTGGCCCGCGTACAGGCCCATCGGACCGATCGCGACGACGGCCAGCAGGAAGATGATCGTCAGCGACGCCAGCAGGATGTTCAGCGCGATCTCGTTCGGCGTCTTCTGCCGCGCCGCCCCCTCCACGAGGGCGATCATCCGGTCCACGAACGACTGTCCGGGGGCCGCGGTGATGCGGACGACGATCCGGTCGGAGAGCACGGTCGTGCCACCGGTGACGGCACACCGATCGCCGCCGGATTCGCGGACGACGGGCGCCGATTCGCCGGTGACGGCCGACTCGTCCACGGTCGCGATGCCGTCGACGACGTCGCCGTCGCCGGGTATCACCTCACCCGCCTCGACGACGACCCGGTCGCCGACGGTGAGTTCGGTACCCGCCACCGACTCCACCCGGCCGCTCACCGTGATCCGGTGGGCGACCGTGTCCTGCTTCACCTTCCGCAGGCTCGCCGCCTGCGCCTTGCCCCGCCCCTCCGCGACCGACTCGGCCAGATTCGCGAACAACACGGTGAACCACAACCAGGCGACGACAGCCCAGGAGAACACCGACGGGTCGGCGACGGCCATGACGGTGGTGACGACGGAACCGACGAACACCACGAACATCACCGGGTTGCGGGCGAGGTGCCGGGGGTCGAGTTTGCGCAGGGCGCCCGGTAGCGCCGTCACCAGCTGAGCGGGGCTGAAGATTCCCGCCTTCACGGGCGCCGGGTCGTGGCCGGCCTCGGGCGTCATGGTCGCCGCCCCGGTTTCCGGACGACTGGTCACGTTCACACTCATTGCAGAGCCTCCGCGATCGGTCCCAGCGCGAGGGCCGGGAAGAATGTCAACGCCGCGACGAGCACGACGGTGCCGGTGAGGAGCCCGGTGAACATCGGGCCCGCCGTCGGCAGGGTTCCGGCGCCCGCGGCGGTCTTCTTCTGCGACGCCAGGGATCCGGCGAGCGCGAGGACGAAGATGATCGGCAGGAACCGGCCGAACAGCATGCACAGGCCGAGGGCGGTCTGGAACCAGTCGCTCGTCACCGTCAGCCCGCCGAACGCACTGCCGTTGTTGTTCGAGGCCGACGCGAACGCGTACAGCACTTCCGAGAACCCGTGGATGGATCCGGGACTTCCGGGGTCGCCGCTGTTGCCCTGGTAGCCGGTGGTCGAGGACAGGATCACGGTGATCCCGGTGCCGATCAGGACCAGCGCCGGCATCACCAGCACGGACAGGGCGGCGAGCGTGATCTCCCGCTGCCGCAGCTTCTTGCCCAGGTATTCGGGTGTGCGGCCGACGAGGAGTCCGCCGACGAAGACGGCGATCAGGGCGAGGACGAGGATTCCGTAGAGCCCGGTGCCGACACCGCCGGGCGCGATCTCACCGAGCAGCATGTTGAGCAGAACGGCTCCGCCCCCGAGCGGCGACAGGCTGTCGTGCGCCGAATTCACCGCGCCCGTGGATGTTCCGGTGGTGCTCACGGCGAACAGTGCCGTACCGGGAATTCCGAAACGAACCTCCTTGCCCTCCATCATCGCGCCCGCGGCGGTGGCGGCGATGCCGCGCCGACCCGACTCCGCCGCGAGCGTGACCGCGAGGAGCGATCCCCACAGGATGCCCATCACGGCGAGCAGGGTCAGCCCCTGCTTGCGATCGCCGACCATAGTGCCGAACGTGCGGGTGAGGGAGACCGGGATCAGCAGGATCGCGAGGATCTCGACGATGTTGCTGACCGGCGTCGGGTTCTCGAACGGATGCGCCGAGTTGGCGGCGAGGATCCCGCCGCCGTTGGTGCCGAGTTCCTTGATCGCTTCCTGTGAGGCGACGGGTGCGAGCGCGTTGGTGACGGAGTTGCCGTCCAGACCGGTGGACGCGAAGCCCGGGTGGAAGGACTGGATCACGCCCTGGCTCAGCAGGATCAGTGCGATCACGAAGGAGAGCGGCAGCAGAATGCGCAGGCTGCCGCGGGTGAGGTCCACCCAGAAGTTGCCGATCTCACCGCCGCGCGACACCCGGACGAACCCGCGGATCAGCGCCGCTGCGACGGCCATGCCCACCGCTGCGGACACGAAGTTCTGCACGGCGAGCCCGACCGGCTGGGTCAGGTTGCTCATCGTGGTTTCGGGCGCATACGACTGCCAGTTGGTGTTCGTCACGAACGACACGGCGGTGTTGAACGCCACCGCGGGACTGACCCCGGAGAGGTCCCCGGACAGCGGCAGCACTCCCTGGATGCGCTGCAGGGCGTAGAGGAACAGCACACTCGCCGCCGAGAATCCCAGCACGCTGCCCGCGTAGCCGTACCAGGTCTGCTCGGTGTGGGGGTTGATGCGGCACAGGCGGTACAGCACGGATTCGACGCGAAGGTGACGGCGTGATTCGTACACGCGCGCCATGTAGTCGCCCACCGGCACGTACGCGACCGCGAGTACCGCGAGGACGAAAGCGACCTGCAGTCCGGCCGCCAGGGCAGGCGTCATCAGAACCGCTCCGGGTCGATGAGCGCGATCAGGAGGTACACGACGAGCGCGGCGGCGATCGCGACGAGCGCGACCGCGAGTATTCCGGCGCCCGTCATTTCACGCGTCCGGTCTGCAGGGCACGGAGAACGAGCGCGCAACAGGCGAATCCGCCGAGGACGAGCGCGACGTAGGCCACATCGGCCATGTGAGGATCCCTCTTCGTACTGATCCTGCGGTTCAGCGCAGGCATGACACCCCACGGTTGTGGGGTGTCATGCCAGCATCACGCGCGATCTCGGCGAAAGAGGCGGCGCTGACGAAGCGCTTACGGGGCTCCTACGGCTCTTGACGCTTTCCTTACGCGGTCCGGGTCAGCCGCGACACGGACGCGGGCACGGGTGTGCCGCTCGCCACCCACGGTGCCGGGACGGGCGCACCGGCGACCGACCGCACGGGGACCACGCCGGCCCAGGCGCTGCTGGTTTCGGTGGGTTCACCCGGTGGTGCGTCCCGCACCTTGACGGTCCACTGGCCCGCCGTGATCGGGAGGGCGAGGGCGAGTGTCGCGGCGAGTTCCTTGCGCCGGTGCCCCCGGACCTCCGTGCTGCGGCCGGGGATCAGCACGTCCGACAGCGCGTTCAGTGCGTCGGCGGATTCGTCTTCGCCGAGGGTGACGAGGTTGCCCCGCACCACCGCCGAACGGTAGTTGGCGGACGAGTCGAACAGGGTGTCCGCGACGACGATTCCGTCGAGCATCGCGACGCACAGCGCCGCCGGTGCGCCCGCCGCCACCTGCCGCAACGCGCCGGCCCCGGTGGAGCCGTGCAGCAGGATCCTGTCGCCGTCGCGGGCGTAGAGCATCGGCACGGCCCACGGCAGCCCGTCGACGACGGTGGCGAGGGTGCCCATCGGGGCGGCGTCGAGGACGGCGTCGAGTTGCGCTCGTTCGGTGCGGGCACGGTCCGGGTATCTCATGATCTTGTCCACGAGACCATCCTCACCCCATGTGGATTACCCATCCAGATCCACAATCACCATTATCGGCAGACCAGTATTGTCAGGACCATGCCCCGGATCAGCCCCGAACTGCACCTGACGTTGCGGCTCCCCGACACCGACGCGCCGCTTCGGCACCGCATCGCGGAGTCGATCCTCGACGAGATCCGCGTGGGTCGCCTGCGGCCCGGCGACCCACTGCCCTCCACGCGGGCGCTGGCCGAACACCTGACGGTCGCGCGGGCGTCGGTGGTCGACGCCTACGACGAACTCTGCTCGTCCGGATACGCGAACGCCCGCGCCGGTTCCGGCACGCGGATCGCACCGGGCGCCGACGTGGCGGCCCGCGCCCACGTCGCCTCGCACACGATCACCCGAACCTCGGAGCGGGCGTCCTCCGCCGCCCCCGAGAAGTCGGCGGCGCTCTGGGATCTCACTCCGGGTCACCCCGATCCCGCCCTGATCTCCACCGTCGACTGGCGCCGGGCGTGGCGGTCGGCCGCCGCCGCGGCCGTGACGTCGGACCTCCCGGGCCCCGGCGCACACCCGGAGTTGCGACGGTCTCTCGCGGCGCATCTACGCCGCACCCGGGGGATCGCCGCGCGCCCCGACGAACTGGTGATCGTCCCCGGAGTGGGCGCTGCGCTCCGCACTCTCGTTGCCGCCGCAGGACTCGACGGCCGGGACGTGGTGTTCGAGGAGCCCGGCTACAGCCGGGCCCGCACCGTCCTCGACGGTTCGGGGGTGCGGACGCGCTGCGTGTCCGTGGACGGCGACGGCCTCGACCCCGCGCTGCTGCGTGCGTCCGACGCCGCGGCCTACTGCACGCCTGCCCATCAGTATCCGATGGGTGCCCGGATGCCGGTGGGCCGCAGGGCCCGGCTCGTGGCCGACGCCGCAGCGTCCGGAACGGTGATCATCGAGGACGACTACGACGGCGAGTTCCGCTACGACGTGTCGGCGCTGCCCGCCCTGCGCAGCATCGACCGCGGGTCCGAATGCGTGGCGTACGTGGGCACCGCGTCGAAGATCCTCACGCCCTCGATCCGGGTGGCGTGGGTGATCGCCCCTCCGGCGCTGCGGCCGGGACTCGTCCGGGCCCTCGACGCGAGCGGTGAGGCGTGCTGCTCGATCACCGCCCTCGCGCTGGCGCATTTCATCGACTCGGGTGCGCTGTCACGGCACCTCGCCCGCGCCTCCCGCACCTACTCGGCCCGCCGGGCCGCCTTCGTCACGGCACTGCAGCACCAACTGTCCGCGGTCCACACGGGCGGTGTCGGGCTCGCCGGCATCGAGGCCGGTCTCCACGTCGTCCTCACGCTGCCCGGTTCCGTCGACGACGTCGCCCTGTCGGCTGAGCTGCGGGACCACGGTGTGACGGTCCCGAGCCTCGCCGACTACCGCACCACCCCGGACGGACCGCGGGGCTTGGTGTGCGGGTATGCCCGGCTGCCCGAATCGCGGGCCCGCGGGGCAGCCGAGGCGATCGGCGGGGTAGTCCGGCGACATCTCGGCTGATACTGTTCGTTCGAACGAACAGTCACGGGGAGGGGGCGACATGAGCGCGGAACACTTGGACGATCGACGGCAGCGCGACGACGACGGGGATCGGGCCCCGGGACTCGTCGAGCAGGTGACGGCGCTGACCTCCGGCGCCACGACGTCGGTCGCGGCCACCCGCGCCGCCCTCGACCGCATCGACGCGAGCCAGCCGACACTCAACGCGTTCAAGGTGATCCGCCGGACCACGGCACTGGCCGAAGCCGCCGAGGCCGACCACCGGATCGCCGCCGGTGAGCGCCTGCCGCTGCTCGGGGTCCCGATCGCCGTGAAAGACGACGTCGACGTGGCCAGCGAGCCGACCGCGTTCGGGTGCCCGGGCGACTTCCCGCCCGCGGCGCGCGACTCCGAGCTGGTGCGAAGGCTGCGCGCCGCCGGCGCCGTCGTCGTGGGCAAGACCAACAGTCCCGAGCTGGGACAGTGGCCGCTCACCGGCGGATCGGCCTTCGGGTACACCCGCAATCCCTGGAACGGTGACCACACCCCCGGAGGGTCGTCCGGCGGCGCCGCGGCGGCCGTGTCCGCCGGTGTGGTGTCCGCGGCGATCGGTTCGGACGGCGCCGGGTCCATCCGCATCCCCGCCGCCTGGACCAACCTCGTCGGGATCAAGCCGCAACGCGGCCGAATCTCCACCTGGCCTGCTGCCGAGGCGTTCTACGGCCTCACCGTCAACGGCCCGCTGGCCCGGACGGTCGCCGACGCGGCCCTGCTTCTCGACGTCGCATCGGGACCGCACGAGGGCGACCTGCACACGCCCGCACCGGTCACCGTCAGCGACGCCGTCGGCCGCGACCCCGGACCGCTACGCATCGCGCTGTCGCTGCGGATCCCGTTCACCGCAACCCCCACGTCACTGCATCCCGAAGTCCGCCAGGGCGTCGCACGGATCGCCGAGGCGCTGCGCAGGCTCGGGCATCGCGTCGTGGTGGACGACCCCGACTACGGGATCATGTTCGGGCTCGGCTTCCTCCCGCGGTCGATGGTCGGCATCGACGACTGGGTGCGGAAGGTCCCGGACCCGTCACTCGTCGACCCCCGCACGAAGGGCAACGCCCGGACCGGACGACTGTTGCGCGGGGCGCCATTACGCGCCGCCCGCGCCGCCGAGCCGAGGATGCAGCGACGGGTCGGGGCGATCTTCGACAAGTACGACCTCGTCCTCGCCCCGACCACCGCGACTCCCCCACCGAGGGTCGAGGGGATCGACGGCATCAGCTCCTGGGCCACGGACAAGGTGATCACCGCGGTCTGCCCGTACGCGTGGCCGTGGAACGTGCTGGGCTGGCCCAGCGTGAACGTCCCGGCCGGGTTCACGTCCGGCAACCTGCCGACCGGAGCCCAGCTGATGGGACACGACGGTGCCGAGCCGCTGCTGGTGTCGGTCGCGGCCCAGCTCGAGTCGGTGCTGCGGTGGGACCTGGAACGTCCCGAGAGGTGGTGGTGACCGATGGCTTCGACGGACGTCCGTGACCGCATCCTCGCGGCGGCGCTGCACATCGTCGGCACGGAAGGCATTCCGGGCGTGACCAATCGGCGGATCGCCGCGCAGGCCGGGGTGTCGCTCGGCTCCATCACGTACCACTTCCCCACGCAGACCGACCTGTTGCGCGCCGCGTTGTCCGGGTTCGTGACGGAGGAGACGCAGCGGCTGTCCGATCTGGCGGAGGGATACCGGGACAAGGGGCTGAGCCTCGAGGACGCCGCGGCACTCACCGGGAAGGTCGCGAAGGATCTGGCGTTCTCCGCCGAGCGGATCGCCCCGTTCGAGCTGTACATCCAGGCGGGACGTGACCACGAGCTGCGTCAGGCTGCCGCCGAATGTTTCGCCGCGTACGACGATTTGACGGTGACGATCCTCACCGCCCTCGGCGTCCCGGACGCGGCGTCCGTCGCGCCGACCATCGTCGCCACCATCGCCGGCCTGCAGCTCAGGAGACTCGCGACCGGAAGCGACGGCGATCAGGACTTCGCGACGTCGGTGCTCCTCCTTCTGAGGGCCGCCGGCCCCGTGAGTGGTTGACGAGTCTCAGGGCTCGTCAACCGCGCACGGGCGGCGCAGCCACCTAGAACCCCAGGCGGCCCAGCTGTTTCGGGTCGCGCTGCCAGTCCTTGGCCACCTTGACGTGCAGTTCGAGGAAGATCTTGGTGCCGAGGAGCTTCTCGATCTGCAGCCGCGCCTTGGTCCCCACCTCGCGGAGGCGGGCGCCGCCCTTGCCGATCACGATGCCCTTCTGGGACGGGCGTTCGACGTAGAGCAGGGCGTGGACGTCGAGCAGTTCGCCCTGCTTCTCGGTGCGTCCCTCGCGGGGGATGATCTCCTCGATGACCACGGCCAGGGAGTGCGGCAGTTCGTCGCCGAGCCCCTCGAGCGCGGCCTCGCGGATGAGTTCCGCCATCAGCGTCTCTTCGGGTTCGTCGGTGAGCTCGCCGTCCGGGTAGAACGCCGGGCCCTCCTCCATCTTCGACGCGAGGACGTCGACCAGCACCTCCACCTGCTCACCGGAGGCGGCGGACACGGGCACGACATCCGTCTCGGGACCGAGGAGCTTGGACACGGCCAGCAACTGCTGCCCGACCATGTCCTTGCTGACCTTGTCGATCTTCGTGACGATGCCGACGAGCGTGGTCTTCGGCGCGATCTGACGGACCTGCTGCACGATCCACCGGTCGCCGGGGCCGATCTTCTCGTCTGCCGGGATGCACAGGCAGATCACGTCGACCTCGGAGTAGGTGTCGCGCACGAGGTCGTTGAGGCGCTGGCCGAGGAGCGTCCGGGGGCGGTGCAGCCCGGGGGTGTCGACGAGGATCAGCTGCGCGTGGTCGCGGTGCACGATGCCGCGGATGGTGTGGCGGGTGGTCTGCGGACGCGAAGACGTGATCGCGATCTTGCTGCCCACCAGCGCGTTGGTCAGCGTGGACTTGCCCGTGTTGGGCCGTCCGACGAAACAGACGAATCCGGAACGGAATTCGGTTTTACTCATGTTGCTCCTCGATCACGGATCCATCGGTTCGCGCGAAGACGACGGCCGCCTGCGCACTGACTTCGTGTAGGGCGGCGATGCCCGGGTCTTCCGGGCTGCCGCCGATCACGACTGCGGCCTCGAATCCCTCGGCGCCACTCGACACCGCCGCCGCGACGGCGGCCTGCAGCGCGGTCAGCGACAACGCCGCCAGCGCGACCGCGCCCGCCGCGTAGGTGCGGCCGTCGAGATCGCGGACGGCGGCGCCCTGACCACTTCCGGTGCGGCCGAACGCTCCTCGCGCGAGCACGACCAGTGTGGCGTCTTCGTCGCCCAGTTCAGTCATCGTCGTCCTCCCGGTCGCCGTCGCCACTGTCGTCGTCCTCGTCGATGGGGGCGCGTTGCACGAAGACCGTGCTGATGCGCACCCGTCCGCGCACGTCGGGTGAGCCCTCGCCGCGCAGGACGAGACCGTGCGACACGACCTCCGACCCCGGGAGCGGCACCCTGCCGAGTTCGTAACCGATGAGCCCACCGACTGTTTCGACCTCGTCGTTCTCCACCTCGATGCCGAACAGTTCACCGAGATCCTCGATCGGCAGGCGCGCGGAGACCCGGTACATGCCGTCGCCGAGATCCTCGACGGGCGGTGTCTCGTCCTGGTCGTATTCGTCGGCGATCTCACCGACGATCTCTTCGATGACGTCCTCGATGGTGACGAGCCCGGCGATCCCGCCGTATTCGTCCACCAGGATGGCCATGTGGTTGCGGTCGCGCTGCATCTCGGCGAGCAGGCTGTCGAGGGGCTTGGAATCGGGCACGAACACGGCGGGCCGCATCACGTCGGCGACGCGGACGCTGCGTCCGCCGTCGCGCGAGTGGTACGTCTCCTGCACCAGATCCTTGAGGTACACCACCCCGAGCACGTCGTCGACGTTCTCCCCGATCACGGGGATCCGCGAATGTCCGCTGCGGACAGCCAGCGACGTCGCCTGTCCGGCGCTCTTGTCGTTTTCGATCCACACCATCTCGGTGCGCGGCACCATCACCTCGCGGGCGGACGTGTCGCCGAGTTCGAACACCGACTGGATCATCCGGCGTTCCTCGTCGGCCACCACGCCGCGTTCCTGCGCCATGTCGACGAGTTCGCGCAGTTCGATCTCGGAGGCGAAGGGGCCGTTGCGGAATCCCTTACCCGGGGTGATCGCGTTACCGATCAGGATCAGGAGGCGGCTGATCGGGCCGAGCAGAGTTCCGATGACCTGCAGGGGAAACGACGTGATCAACGCGATCGAGTAGGCGTGCTGGCGGCCCAGTGTCCGGGGGCCGACCCCGATCACCACGTAGTCGACGAGCACCATGATGATCGCCGTGAACGTGAGCGCCCACACCGGCTCGAGGAGATCGGACAGGCCACCGACGAGCACCACCGTCGCCGTGATCTCGCACAGGATGCGCAGCAGCACCATGAGATTCACGTAGCGGGGGCGATCCGACAGGATGCGGAGCACGCGGGTGGCGCCGGGGCGATCCTCCTTCGCCATCTCCTCGATGCGCGCGGACGAGATCGTGTTGAGTGCGGAATCGACGGCGGCGAAGACACCACCGAGCGGGACGAGGACGATCGCGAGGACGATCAGCGCGATGGCGCTACTCACAGAAGACCCTTCACGTGGCGGTTACTGGTCGGGTGAGTCGAAGAAGCCGGCCTTGCCGAGCAGCTTCTGATCCCGGGCAGCGAGTGCGGCGTCGCGTTCGGCCCTGCGCAGATCCTCGTACCAGTCCTCGAGCAACTGGTTCTGCAGCCCGAACATCTCCTTCTCCTCCTCCGGTTCGGCGTGGTCGTAGCCGAGGAGGTGGAGCACACCGTGCACGGTGAGCAGAGCGAGTTCGTGGGCGAGCGGGTGACCGGCCTTGTCGGCCTGGTCCGCGGCGAAGGACGGGCACAGCACGATGTCACCGAGCATCGACGGGCCGGGCTCGGGCGAGTCCGGGCGACCGCCGGGCTCGAGCTCGTCCATCGGGAACGACATCACGTCGGTGGGACCGGGCAGGTCCATCCACCGCATGTGGAGGTCGGCCATGGTGGCCGAGTCCACGAGGACCATCGACAACTCGGCCGCGGGGTGCACGTCCATCCTCGCGATCACGAAGCGGGCAACGCTGATCAGCTCCTCTTCGGAGACGTCCATGCCCGATTCGTTCGAGACTTCGATGCTCATGTGTGTCGCTTCCTCCTGGTTCCGGCGACACTCACCCTACCGTCGTGGAGAACGCGAGTGCGCCGCTCTCCGCTGTGCGCGGTTCCCGAGCTCGACCTTGCCGTCCCGGTCCGCCTCGAAACGCTCGTACGCGTCGACGATGTCGGACACCAGCCGGTGCCGGACCACGTCGCTGCTGTTGAGTTCGGCGAAGTAGATGTCGTCGATGTCACCGAGGATCTCGGTGGCCGCGCGGAGCCCGGACCGGGCACCGCCCGGCAGGTCCACCTGCGTGACGTCGCCGGTGACCACGACCTTGGACCCGAAGCCCAGCCGGGTGAGGAACATCTTCATCTGCTCGGCGGTGGTGTTCTGCGCCTCGTCGAGGATGATGAACGCGTCGTTGAGCGTGCGGCCACGCATGTACGCCAGCGGCGCCACCTCGATGACACCCGACTGCATCAGCTTCGGGATGGCCTCGGGGTCCATCATGTCGTGGAGCGCGTCGTGCAGCGGGCGCAGGTACGGATCGATCTTCTCGTGCAGCGTGCCGGGCAGGAACCCGAGCCGCTCGCCCGCCTCGACCGCGGGGCGGGTGAGGATGATCCGCGACACCTGCTTGGTCTGCAGGGCCTGCACCGCCTTCGCCATGGCGAGGTAGGTCTTGCCGGTACCGGCGGGCCCGATGCCGAACACGATGGTGTTGGCGTCGATCGCGTCGACGTAGCGCTTCTGGTTCAGCGTCTTCGGCCGGATCGTCTTGCCGCGCCGCGACAGGATGTCGAGGGTCAGGACCTCGGCGGGTGATTCGCTCAGCCCCTGCGTGAGCATGCCGACCGTGCGACGTACCGCGTCGGGGGTCAGCGGTTGCCCGCGACCGACGATGGAGCCCAATTCGGCGATGACCCGTTCGGCGAGCGCGACGTCGCCGGGCCGTCCCGTCAGCGTGACGGCGTTGCCGCGTACATGGATGTCTGCGTCCAGGACCCGTTCGAGAGCGCGCAGATTCTCGTCGGAAGAACCGAGGAGAGGCGGGACCGTTTCGGGTGGGAGATCGATACTCGAACGCACGGTGCGTTCCGCCGGACGCGTGGCGCCGAACGTCTCGCCGTTCTGGTCTTGTTCGCTCACGTGAGGAATATGGCCTTCTTCCCGGTTCCTGGTTGGTCACGACGGTCGTCGTGCTGAGGGAAGTCTATCGCTCGCAGGTCACAGCGCCCACCCGATTACGCGACGCCGTCACGACTTCGGGACATTCGGATGCCCGCCCGGTCACTGCCGCGCCTCGCCCGCCGACGCGGGCCCCGTCGTCGGGCGTCAGCCCGAGCACTCACCGGCGTCGGACAGCAGGGCGTCCCGCGAGATCTTCCAGCAGTCGGTCTCGGGATTGAGGAACGCGTAGTGGTCTTCGCCCTCGACGACGTGCAGCGCGACCGGGTCCCCGGCCGCCCGCGCGACCTCGCTGTACCGCACACTCACCTTCGCCGGAACCTGCGCGTCCTCCGTGCCGTGCACGCACACCACCGGCACCCCGGTGGGGATGCGGTGCCGTGGGGACGCGGCGCGGTACCGATCGGGGTCTTCGTCGAAGGGGACGCCGAGGAGATCCTCGATGTAGCCGATCCGCCGGCCCCGCTCCCCCGCGGACGCGAGGTCGAGGGCGCCCGCCTGGGACACGACCCGCTCCGGCCGGACCGTGGTCTGCCTCTCCCCGGCGAGCCACACCGCGAGCTGTCCACCGGCGGAGTGGCCGACGACCCGGACCTTCGACAGGTCGAACGGGACGGGCGACTGCTCGGCGACCGGACCGGCGATCGCGTCGAGCGCGGCGAGAACGTCGGCGGACATCTCGTCCCACCGGCCGCCCGCACCGAGCCTGCGGTATTCGATGTTCCAGACGGCGACGCCGTGGCGGGCGAGGTCGACCGCGAAGCTCGTGCCCAGGTTCAGGTGGTACTTCCCGCTCCAGAAACCGCCGTGGACGACCATCACCACCGGGACCGCGGCGGCCACGGGCTCCTCGGGCGGGTAGAAGTGCCCGAACTGCTGCGGTTCGTTTCCGTAGGCGATGCGAATGCGGTCCACGGACAGTCAGGCTAGCGGGGCCGCGCCCCAGCGGTCCGTGAGGACACCGATGGCGCCCAGCGCGACGGCCGCGGCGGTCGAGGTCCGCAGAACGTGCGGACCGAGCAGCACCGGGACGGCGCCGGCGTCCGTCAGCGCGGCGATCTCCTCCTCGGAGATACCGCCCTCCGGGCCGACGACGAGCACGATCTCGGCCGCCGAGCGCAGTGGAAGCTCGGCGAGGCCCTGGGTGGCCGCCTCGTGCAGCACGGCGACGACGCCGCCCCGGCCGACCACCTCACGGACGACGGCGAGCATCCCGGCGGTGCGGTGCAGTTCCGACACCTCGGGGACGATCGCCCGCCGGGACTGCTTGGCGGCGGCGAGAGCCGCGCTACGCCAGCGAGCGACACCCTTCGCGACCTTGGGGCCTTCCCACCGGGCCACGCAACGCGACGACTGCCACGGCACGATCGTGTCGACTCCGGCCTCGGTGGCCAGCTCGACCGCCAGCTCGGACCGCTCCGCCTTCGGAAGCGCTTGCACCACAGTCACACTCGGCGACGGCGCCGACACCTGACGACGCTCGTGAACGGTGAGTTCGAGCCGGTCCTTACCGGCCCCCGTCACCTCGGTGTCGGCGAGACCACCCCGGCCGTCGGCGAGCACGATCCGCTCCCCGACACCGATCCGGCGCACCGTCGCGGCATGCCTGCCCTCCGGGCCGTCCAGGACCGCGGTGCTCCCCACCTCGGGCAGCGGGTCGAGGAAGAAGACCGTCGCCGCCACGGTCAGCGACCGCTGAACGCTTCACGCAGGCGTGAGAACAATCCGCCGCTGTGCTGCGACTGGGTGGAGACGACCTCGGCGACGTCGCGGTCGCGCAGGTCCTTGAGTTCGCGGAGAAGCTTCGTCTCCTTGTGGTCGAGGCGCGACGGAACCACGACCTCGAGGTGGGCGTGCACGTCGCCGCGGATGCCGGAACGCAGCTTCGGCATGCCGTGCCCGCGCAGGACCGTCACCGATCCCGGCTGAGTTCCCGGCTCGATGGTGATCTCCTTGGGTCCGTCGATGATCGTGTCGATCGTCACGGTCGTGCCGAGGGCGGCGTCGATCATCGGTACCCGGATCGTGCAGTGCAGGTCTTCGCCGTCGCGCACGAACACCTCGTGCGCCTGCTCGACCACCTCGACATACAGGTCGCCTGCGGGTCCGCCACCGGGGCCGACCTCGCCCTGCGCGGCGAGCCGGATCCGCATTCCGCCTGCGACGCCCGCGGGCACCTTCACCGTGATGTCGCGGCGGGCCCGCACCCGGCCGTCGCCGCCACACTTGTGGCAGGGGTCGGGGATCGTCTCGCCGGCGCCGCGGCAGGTGGGGCACGGCCGCGACGTCATGACCTGGCCGAGGAACGAACGCTGCACCGACTGGACCTCGCCCGCGCCGCCACAGGTCTCACAGCGCACCGGCTTGGAATCGCCGTTGGTGCCCGCACCGGTGCAGCTGTCGCACAGGATCGCCGTCTCGACGGTGACCTGCTTGCTCACGCCGGTCGCGCATTCCGCCAACGTCAGCCTGGTGCGCAGGAGTGAATCGGCGCCCGGCTGGACGCGGCCGCGCGGCCCGCGGCCTGCACCGCCTCCGCCGCCGAAGAACGCTTCGAACACGTCGCCGAGGCCGCCACCGAAACCGCCGCCGAAGCCGGCACCGCCGCCGCCACCACCCGAGGAGAGGGGGTCGCCGCCGAGGTCGACGATGCGACGCTTCTCCGGATCGGACAGCACCTCGTAGGCCGTCGAGATGTCCCGGAACCGGGCCTGCGCCGCCTCGTCGGGGTTCACGTCGGGATGCAGTTCCCTCGCA
Source organism: Rhodococcus sp. IEGM 1351 (assembly GCF_030056875.1). Taxonomy (NCBI): domain Bacteria; kingdom Bacillati; phylum Actinomycetota; class Actinomycetes; order Mycobacteriales; family Nocardiaceae; genus Rhodococcus; species Rhodococcus sp. IEGM 1351. Next base: position 376,723 of record NZ_JASHKU010000002.1, read on the forward strand.
AGCTTGCGGTACGCGCGCTTGAGCTCCTGATCGGTCGCCTTCTGATCGACGCCGAGCGTTGCGTAGTAATCCCGTGCCACGTTGAGTCTCTCGTCCTTCTCTACTTCGTTATCTCGCTACCGGTACCTGTGCTCGCCCCACGGCGGCGCTGTCGCCGGGGCCGGCCGTCAGCGCTCCGCGAGCACCTGGCCGATGTATCTCGCAACGGCTGCCACCGACGCGATTGTTCCCGGATAGTCCATTCGGGTGGGTCCGAGCACGCCCATTCCGCCGAGCACGGTGCCTGCCGCACCGTAGCCGGTCGAGATGACGGAGGTGCCGCGCATCTGCTCCACCTGGGTTTCCTCACCGATCCGCACCGTCACGGTGCCCGCGTCCTGCGTGGCGGCCAGCAGCTTGAGCACCACCACCTGCTCCTCCAGTGCCTCGAGGACCGCGCGCAGCGAACCGGGGAACCCGCTGATTCCCGAGAAGTCGGCAGCGTTGCGGGTCAGGTTCGCGGTGCCGCCGAGGACCAACCGCTCCTCGGGATGCTCGACGAGCGTTTCCACCAGCACGGTGGCCGAACGGATCACGGCGTCGCGCAGATCCTCCGGGGCCTCGTCGGCGAGTTCCGAGACCGCGATGGACGCCGCCGCCAGCCGCTTGCCGTCGAGGGCGCCCCCGAGCAGTCCGCGCAGCCGCGCCAGGTCCTGGTCGTCGAGCACGTCGCCGAGTTCGACGATGCGCTGATCCACTCGACCCGAATCGGTGATGAGCACCAGCAGCAGGCGGGCAGGCGTCAGCGCGACCACCTCGAGGTGCCGGACCGACGACGCCGAGAGTGTGGGATATTGCACAACCGCGACCTGGCGTGTGAGTTGCGCGAGCAGGCGCACACCGCGCCGGAGAACGTCGTCCAGGTCGACCCCGGACTCGAGGAAACCGAGGATCGCGCGCCGCTCCGCCGTCGACAGCGGCTTCACGTCGGCGATGCGGTCGACGAACTGCCGGTAGCCCTTGTCCGTGGGAACACGGCCGGAACTCGTGTGCGGCTGGGCGATGTAGCCCTCGCTCTCGAGGAACGCCATGTCGTTGCGGACCGTCGCACTGGACACACCCAGGTTGTGCCGCTCGACCAGCGCCTTCGATCCCACCGGCTCCTGGGTCGAGACGTAGTCGGCGACGATGGCGCGGAGAACCTCGAACCGTCTGTCGTCCGTACTCGACATCGCCGTCCACCTCCAGTTCTCGATCATCACGAGCAGCGGCGTCACCGAACCTTCGTTCGGATCGGCCGCCACATCCCCTGAGCTACGTGCAGATGCACGTGCATCTCGGCTCGGTCCAGTCTAATCGCCGCGCCGCCGATACCGGTTCAGGCCTTACTGTGGTGACCGGAGACGAGCAGAGGCAACGACCACGGGCGGATGACGAGGCGATGATTTTCAAAGGTGTCATGGACGGCAAGCCGTACCCGGACCACGGGTTGTCGCTGCGCGACTGGTCCAAGATCCCACCCCGGCAGGTGCGGCTGGACGAGATCGTCACCACGACGAAGGTTCTCGAGCTCGACCGGCTGCTGTCGGAGGACTCGACGTTCTACGGCGACCTGTTCCCGCACGCGGTCCAGTGGCACGGGGTGCTCTACCTCGAGGACGGACTGCATCGGGCCGTGCGCTCGGCACTGCGAAACCGCGTCGTGCTGCACGCCCGCGTCTTCGACTACGACGAGATGCCCGGCATCGTCACGGCCTGAGGATTCGAGGGCTGAGCGGTCGAGGGCTGAGCGGTCGAGGGCTGAGCGTCAGCGCAGCACCGTCCGGACCACGGCGTCGGCGAGGAGCCGCCCACGGTCGGTCAGCACCAGGTGCTCGCCCTCGCGCACCAGCAGTCCGTCGGCCACCACGGTCTCGGCCGCGCGCTGCTCCGCGGCATCCAGCTCCGCCACCGGGAGTCCCGTCCGCAGCCGCGCGGTGAGCATCACCCGCTCGACGTGGACGTCCTCCGTGGTCAGCTTTTCGCTCCCACCGACGGGCAGACTTCCCGCCGCCAGCTGGTCCGCGTAGCGCGCCGGGTGCTTGACGTTCCACCAGCGAACACCGCCGACGTGGCTGTGCGCGCCCGGCCCGGCGCCCCACCAGTCCCCGCCGTCCCAGTACCCCAGGTTGTGCCGGCAGCGTGATTCCCCCGTCGCGGCGTCCGCCGATGCCCAGTTCGACACCTCGTACCAGGTCAGGCCCGCGTCGGCGAGCCGCGCGTCGATGCGCTCGTACCGCGACGCCAGGACGTCGTCGTCGGGCGCGGGCAGTTCCCCGCGGCGCACCTTCCTCGCCAGCGCGGTGCCGTCCTCGACGATCAGCGCGTAGGCGGATACGTGGTCCACCCCGGCGGACAGCACGGCGTCCAGCGAGAGGTCGAGGTCCTCGTCGCGCTCCCCCGGCGTTCCGTAGATGAGGTCGAGATTGACGTGCTCGAATCCGGCGGCCCGGGCCTCCTGCGCCGCCGCCACCGCACGTCCGGGTGTGTGGGTGCGGTCGAGCACCTTCAGCACGTGCTGGGCCGCCGACTGCATGCCCAGCGAGATCCGCGTGAATCCGCCGGCGAGCAACCGCTCGAAGAACTCCGGCGACGTGGACTCCGGGTTCGACTCGGTGGTCACTTCGGCGCCCTTCGCGAGGCCGAAGCTCGAGCGGACCGCACCGAGAACGTCCGCCAGTCCGTCGCCGCCGAGGAGTGACGGTGTGCCACCGCCGACGAACACCGTGTCGACGGCCGGGGCGCCCGTCATCTGCGCGGCGAGGTCGAGTTCGCGGCGCAACCCCTCCATCCACGACTGCGGCGACGCCGACGTCCCCAGCTCGCCTGCCGTGTAGGTGTTGAAATCGCAGTATCCGCAGCGTGTGGCGCAGAAAGGCACGTGCACGTAGATCCCGAACGGGCGGCTCCCCACCCCCGCCAGCGCACTCCCGGGCAGCGCGAATGCCGCCGCCTCGTCGCGTCCGACCGTGGGAGTGCTCGTTCCGTTCACCCTTACAGTGTCCATGGTCGGCTCACCTCCGGTGTCCACCCGACCGTCGCGGGCCCCTCCTCGTGATATTTCCCGCAAGAATGGTGGAAATCGGTGCCCGGCTCTGCGTGAACGATCTGACGTGGCACAATGGTCGGCATGACCGGACCCGGAGTGCGACTTGTGGCGCGTCGTCACGTCGATCTCAAGCGTGTCTGCAGCTGTTGTTGTCTGCCCTGTATCGCGCAGTAATTCAGCCTGTCAGCCCGTTCATCATTCTTCTCGACTTCCGGCCGGATTCGAATGCCCCGAGCGAGGACCAGCCCTCCTCCTCGGCCTCAGCCGGTGCATCTTGAGATTCAGGAGTGCTCCATGACGTCGACCACCGACGCCTCCCCCGCTGCCGTCGATGCAGCACCCGCGCGTACGCGCACGGCGAAGCCGGCCCGGCGACGCGCCGAAGGCCAGTGGGCCCTCGGCTACCGCGAGCCCCTCAACGCCAACGAGCAGGCCAAGAAGGACGACAACCCGCTCAACGTCCGGGCCCGCATCGAGAACATCTACTCGAAGCAGGGCTTCGACAGCATCGACAAGGGCGACCTGCGTGGCCGCATGCGCTGGTGGGGTCTCTACACCCAGCGCGAGCAGGGTTACGACGGCACCTTCACCGGTGACGAGAACATCGACCTGCTCGAGGCCAGGTACTTCATGATGCGGGTCCGCTGCGACGCCGGCGCCCTCAACGTCGAGCAGCTGCGCACCATCGCCGGCATCTCCACCGAGTTCGCGCGTGACACCGCCGACCTGTCGGACCGCGAAAACGTCCAGTACCACTGGATCGAGGTCGAGAACGTCCCCGAGATCTGGAAGCGCCTCGAAGGCGTCGGCCTCAAGACCACCGAGGCGTGCGGTGACTGCCCCCGCGTCGTCCTGGGTTCACCGCTGGCAGGCGAGTCGCTGACCGAGGTCCTCGACCCCACTCCCGCGATCGACGAGATCGTCCGCCGCTACATCGGCAAGCCCGAGTACTCGAACCTGCCGCGCAAGTTCAAGACCGCGATCTCCGGTCAGCAGGACGTGGTGCACGAGATCAACGACGTCGCGTTCGTCGGGGTCAACCATCCCGAGCACGGTCCCGGCCTCGACCTGTGGGTCGGCGGCGGGCTGTCCACCAACCCGATGCTGGCGCAGCGGGTCGGAGTCTGGGTGCCGCTCGACGAGGTTCCCGACGTGTGGGAGGCCGTCGTGTCGATCTTCCGCGACTACGGCTACCGCCGGCTGCGGAACAAGGCCCGCCTGAAGTTCCTGGTCAAGGACTGGGGCATCGAGCGGTTCCGCGAGGTCCTCGAAACCGAGTACCTGAAGCGCAAGCTCATCGACGGCCCCGCGCCGGAGAAGCCCACCCGGCCGATCGACCACGTCGGTGTGCAGAAGACCCGCAACGGTCTCAATGCCGTCGGCGTCGCCCCCATCGCGGGTCGCGTGTCGGGCACGATCCTGGCCAAGGTCGCGGACGCCGCGGAGCGGGCGGGCAGCGACAAGATCCGCTTCACGCCGTACCAGAAGCTGATCATTCTCGACGTCGCCGACGACAAGCTCGAGCAGCTGATCGCCGACCTGGACGAGGTGGGCCTGCCCGCGCGTCCGTCGCACTGGCGCAAGAACCTGATGGCGTGCTCGGGCATCGAGTTCTGCAAGCTGTCGTTCGCGGAGACGCGGAAGCGCTCGCAGGTGCTCGTCCCCGAACTCGAGCAGCGGCTCGCCGACATCAACGCGCAGCTCGACGTGCCGATCACGATCAACATCAACGGCTGCCCGAACTCCTGCGCCCGCTCACAGGTCGCCGACATCGGGTTCAAGGGGATGCTCGTCGACGACGGCGAGGGCAACCAGGTGGAGGGCTTCCAGGTCCACCTCGGCGGCAGCCTCGGATTCGATTCGGCCTTCGGCCGGAAGCTTCGCCAGCACAAGGTCACCAGCACCGAACTCGGTGACTACATCGATCGCGTCGTCCGCCAGTTCGTGAAGCACCGCAACGAGGGTGAACGCTTCGCGGAATGGGTCGTGCGCGCAGACGAAGGAGACTTGCGTTGAATCTCGCCACAGCCACACAGGACGACCTTCGGCTCCTTGCCGCGCAGGGGGCGGCAAGTCTCGAGGGTGCCTCCGCGCACGAACTGCTGCGGTGGACCGAAGAGACGTTCGGGGCCGGGGCGAGCGAAGCGACGGGGTATCGGAACAGCTACATCGTCGCGTCGAACATGCAGGACGGCGTTCTGGTCCACCTCGCCGCCCAGGTCCATCCCGGTGTGGACGTGCTGTTCCTCGACACCGGTTACCACTTCGCGGAGACCATCGGCACCCGCGACGCCGTCGAGCAGGTGTACGGCGTCAACGTGATCAACGCGCGGGCCGAGGCGAGTGTCGCCGAACAGGATGCGGCGGAGGGCAAAGACCTGTTCGCCCGCGAACCCAACCGGTGCTGCGCACTGCGGAAGGTCGCCCCGTTGAAAAAGACCCTCTCCGGCTACAAGGCGTGGGTGACCGGCATCCGGCGCGTCGAGGCGCCCACCCGCGCGAACGCCCCCCTGATCTCGTTCGACGACGCGTTCGGTCTGGTGAAGATCAACCCGATCGCCGCGTGGTCCGACGAAGACATGCAGTCCTACATCGACGAGCACTCGATTCTGGTGAATCCGCTCGTCGACGAGGGATATCCGTCCATCGGGTGCGCTCCGTGCACCAGCAAGCCAGCCCCCGGCAGCGATCCGCGCAGCGGCCGCTGGGCCGGTCAGGCCAAGACAGAATGCGGGTTGCACGCCTCATGACCATCGACATCTCCACTTCCCTCGCCGAATCCGCCGTCCGGCCGCAGTTGGACGGGTCGCAGTTCGACACGCTCGACGCGCTCGAGTCGGAAGCCATCCACATCTTCCGTGAGGTCGCGGGCGAGTTCGAACGCCCGGTGATCCTGTTCTCGGGCGGCAAGGACTCCACGGTGCTGCTGCACCTGGCGATCAAGGCGTTCTGGCCTGCACCGCTGCCGTTCGCGCTGCTGCACGTCGACACCGGACACAACCTGCAGGAGGTCCTCGACTTCCGCGATCACGTCGTGTCCAAGTACAACCTGCGCCTGCACGTGGCGAAGGTCGAGGACTACCTGGCCGACGGCCGGCTCACCGAACGCCCCGACGGGATTCGCAACCCCCTCCAGACCGTTCCCCTGCTCGACGCCATCGCCGAGAACCGTTTCGACGCGGTCTTCGGTGGCGCCCGGCGCGACGAGGAGCGTGCCCGGGCCAAGGAGCGCATCTTCTCGCTGCGCAACAGTTTCGGCCAGTGGGACCCGAAGAAGCAGCGCCCCGAACTGTGGAACCTGTACAACGGCAAGCACTCCCCCGGTGAGCAGGTCCGCGTCTTCCCGCTCAGCAACTTCACCGAACTCGACATCTGGCGGTACATCGCCCGTGACAACGTCGAACTGGCCAGCATCTACTACGCGCACCAGCGCGAGGTGTACCAGCGCGACGGCATGTGGATGACGCCCGGTGTGTGGGGCGGACCGTCCGAGGGTGAGGACCTGCAGACGCTGTCGGTGCGGTACCGCACCGTCGGCGACGGGTCCACCACCGGCGCAGTTCTTTCCGAGGCCGGCGACAACGAGGCGATCCTCGCCGAGGTCGCAGCGTCCCGGCTGACCGAGCGCGGCGCAACCCGCGGCGACGACCGAGTTTCCGAAGCGGCTATGGAAGACCGCAAGCGAGAGGGCTATTTCTGATCATGAGCGACCTTCTGAGGCTTGCCACCGCCGGCAGCGTGGACGACGGCAAGTCGACCCTCGTCGGCCGTCTGCTGTACGACACGAAATCGGTTCTCGCAGACCAGATCGACGCCGTCACCCGGGCGTCGGTCGACAAGGGGCTGTCCACTCCCGACCTGTCCCTGCTGGTCGACGGCCTGCGCGCGGAGCGTGAACAGGGCATCACGATCGACGTGGCGTACCGGTACTTCGCGACACCCCGCCGGTCGTTCGTCCTCGCCGACACTCCCGGGCACGTGCAGTACACCCGGAACACGGTGTCGGGCGCGTCCACCGCGCAGATGGTCATCCTGCTGGTCGACGCCCGAAAGGGTGTCATTTCGCAGACCCGCAAGCACGCCGCCGTTCTCGCGCTGCTCGGCGTCCCCAAGCTGGTGCTGGCCGTCAACAAGATCGACCTCGTCGAGGATCCGGCCACCGTGTTCGCGAACATCTCGGCGGAGTTCAACTCGCTGACCAGTTCGCTCGGCTGGGCGTCCGAGGACGTCGTCGAGATCCCGGTGTCTGCTCTGCACGGCGACAACGTCGCGGTGCGTTCGGAGAACACCCCGTACTACGACGGCCCCACGCTCATCGAGCACCTCGAGTCGGTGCCCGTCGACGCCGAACCCCACCGGGTCGGTCTCCGTTTCCCCGTCCAGTACGTGATCCGTCCGCGAACGGCGGAGTTCCCGGACTACCGCGGGTACGCCGGGCAGGTCGCCGCGGGTGAGGTGACCCCGGGCGACGAGGTGGTGATCCTGCCGTCCGGTGTCCGCACCACGGTCACCCGCATCGACACCGCGGACGGCGAACTCGACAGCGCCCACGCCGGCCGCAGCGTCACTCTCGTGCTGGCCGACGACGTCGACGTCTCCCGCGGCGACGTCATTGCCTCCCCCGCCGACGCCCCGGAACCGCTCGGCGAGTTCGACGCGACCGTCTGCTGGCTGGCCGAGAAGCCACTGCGTCCCGGCGCGCGCCTGCTGCTCAAGCACGGCACCCGCACCACGCAGGCCATCGTCGGCACACTCGTCGAGCGTTTCAACGAGCAGGAGCTCACCTCGGAGCCCAGCCCGGAGTCGTTGGAACTCAACGAGATCGGCAAGATCTCGGTGCGGGTCGCCGAGCCGATCGTGGCGGACGACTACACCGTGAACCGCCACACCGGCAGCTTCCTGCTGATCGACCCGGCCGGCGGCAACACGCTCGCGGCCGGCCTCGTCGGAGATGCCATCGCAGCGGTGGAGCTCGGCGAGCGCGTCTAGTGCGATGACCCCGCTGATCGCTGTCGCCCACGGCAGTCGCGACCCCCGCAGTGCGCGGGTGGTGGCGGCTGCCGTGTCGGCGCTCCGGGCGGTGCGACCGGACCTCGACGTGCGGTTGTGCTTCCTCGACCTCAACGCGCCGTCCGTGGACCAGGTGCTCGACGCGGTCGCCGCCGAGGGGCATTCCTCCGCCGTGGTCGTGCCGATGCTTCTGGGTAGCGCGTTCCACGCACGCGTCGACCTTCCGGCGCTCCTGGACGCCGCCCGCCTCCGTCACCGCCACCTGCACGTCCGGCAGGCGGACGTTCTCGGGCACGATGCGCGGCTGGTCGAGGCGGTCCGTCATCGCATCGGCGAGGCCGGCGGTTCCGTCGACGAGTCCGGTCTCGGGATCGTCCTCGCCGCGGTCGGTTCGTCCGACCCGGCCGCGAACGACCGAACCCGCGAGCTGGCCGAATCGGTCGCCGCGGGCACCCGATGGTCGGGGGCGGTGACGTGTTTCGCGACGTCGGCGGAACCGACGGTGCAGCAGGCGATCTCGACGCTGCGGCAGGCCGGTGCCGCGCGCATCGTGATCGCTCCGTGGTTCCTGGCTCCGGGACTGCTCACGGACCGGTTGAGCCGTGCGGCGGAATCCTGCGGATCCGGCATCACCTACGCGGCCACCATCGGACCGCACCCCCTACTGCTCGACGTCATGCTCGACCGGTACTCGCAGACACACACGGAGCTGCAGCGGTACCGGGCACTGTCGGCCTGAGCGCGTCGATCACCGCACGCCCGGCGTCCCGGCTCCCGACCGCTATCCGCGCGTCGCCATTGGGGTAGGTGCGCGCGTGGATGCCGGCACGGGCGAGTGCGTCACCGACTTCCTCTCCGGGGATGTACAGGAAGTTGGCCCGACTGCGCGGGACGGGAATTCCCATCGCCCGCACCGTGCGCCACAGTTCCTCCCGTTCGGCGACGATGGCAGCCACCCGGGCACGGAGCTCGTGCTCGGCGGCGTACGACGCCGTGACCGCGGGAACGGCGGCGCTGCCCATCCCGAACGGCAATTGCAGCGTTCGAATCGTCCGCGCCAGAGCCGCATTCGCGAAGCCGAATCCGATACGCAACCCGGCCAGACCGTACGCCTTGGAGAACGTTCGCAGGAACACGACGTTCTGGTGTTCGGCGATGATGCGATGCACGTCCAGGACCAGTCGGCGGTCGACGAACTCCACGTAGGCCTCGTCGAGGACGACTATCACCCGGTCCGGCACACGACGGAGGAATTGCGCCAGCTCGGCGGTGTCGACGAGCGTCCCGGTGGGGTTGTGCGGGCGGCAGACGACGACGAGCCGGGTGCGGTCGTCGATCGCGGCCGCCATCGCGGCCAGATCCTGCCCGCCGTCCGGGAGAATCGGTACCGGCACCGCGTCGAGTGCCGCGATGCGCGCCATGATCGGGTACCCGTCGAACGTCGGGGCGGTGAACACGATCCGCTCCCCCGGCCCGGCGACCGAGCGCATGATCTGCAGTGCGACGCCGGTGGCACCGGCGCCCACCACCACCTGATCGGCGTCGAGCCCTTCGTGATCCGCGATGATCTCGATCAGCCGGTCGGGCAGGAACTCCGGATACCGATGCGCCCGGCGCATCACACCGTCGAGCGCGTCGAGCACGGAGGGCAACGGGGCGAACGGGTTCTCGCTCAGCGCGAGATCGAATTTCACACCGGGTCCCGCGACGGTCGGCGTCGTCATCTCACACCCCCGCCGGGGCGGCGCCCCATCGAATCGCCCCGGCCCCGGCGAAGTCGCCCGCGTGCGCGAACGCGGACATCATCACCAGCGAACCGTTGGGGATGCGGCCTGCCCGGTTCTCGATGTCGAGGGTGACGGGGATCGCGGCGCCGAACAGGTTCCCGCATTCGTCGAACGTGTCGGGGTGTCGTTCCGCCGGTAGCTCGAGTGCGTCCCGCCAGTTGCGGAGGAACAGCCGGTTGGGCTGGTTGGTGACCAGGGTGTCGATCGCGTCCGGGGTGATGCCGATCTGCTTGCACACCGCGAGCGCCACCTCGGGGACGAGCCGGTTCCCGCGGGCGAAAACCTTTGCGATCCTCGATTCGGTGAACCCGATGTGCAGTTGGCCGGTGCCCGCCTCCCAGTACCTGCGGGGCGGATCGACGGCGGCCGTCATGTCCCCGGCGAACTCGGGGTAGGTCCGGCACTCGAGCCCGAGCACCGGCGCGGCCTCCGACTTCACCAGCAGGCATGCGCCCGCGCCGTCACCGGGCACCGCCGACTGTGCCAGCGCGCGCACGTCCGATTGCGTGAAGATCTGGCCGGCGCTGTTCTGCACCGACACGATCAGGGCGGTCGACGCGTCGCCGGTCTGCATGATCTGACGGGCCAGTTTGATCATGTACACGAACGACGCGCAGCCGCCGTTGTGCAGGTCCACCACCCAGTCCGGGGTGATTCCCATCCGGCGCGCGAGTTCTCCGCCGGTGCCCAGGATCGGGACGTCGGGCAGCTGGGTGTGGGTGATGAGAATGTCCACGTTGGCGACGAGTTCGGAGCCGTTCCGCTCGACCAGCGGGGCGATCGCACGTTCCGCCATGTCGACGGCGTTCTCGTCGCTCGCGATGTGGTGGCGGAATTTCGGCGCCCGGAACATGATGTTCTCGGCGAGCCGGTCGGAGGCGGCGAACTGGGCGAAATAGTCTGCTCCCACCCGGTTCTCGGGTAGGTAGCCGGCAATGTCGATCAGGCTGACGGTGTCCATGTCTCACTCACTCATCCAGGTCGGGGTCACGGGCAGGTCGTTCGCCCACCGGTATTCGCAGATCGCCTTGAGATTGCTCATCTCCAGTTGGTGTCCGGCGGCGAACATGTCCCAGAAGTCGCCCACCCACGGAACCCGGTCCGCGGGGGCGGTCTCGGGGTAGGGATTGTCGTCGTAGAACGGATGGTGGCAGTTGGTCCACAACACGACGGATCCGTCGACGTCCAGGACCGTGCGCGCGTCCACCACCCGCATCAGATACACCATCCACAGGTGTTTGCCCTGGTCCCAGGCGCAGTGATAGTCGACGGTCATCGCGGCCGGGTGTGCCACGGTGCGCGTGTAGATCTCGGTGGTGTCGCCCAGGCGGTCGTACGCGAGCCACAGCCCGGGTTCCCCGGCCGGGGTGAATCCCCGGAGGCTGTACGTCCATTCCTCGAGGCTGCGGGTGTGGGAGAGGTAGCGGAACACCTCGTCCGGCGGGCAGTCGATGTATTCGTTGACAGTGCAGTACTTTCCGAACACCTGGTCGTGCGGATACACCGACCTCAGCATGTCCATGATGAGCGGTGTCGTCGCCTGACGGTCGGAGGTCTCGATGCGGACGAGGCCGGGCAGGTCGGCGGGAAGGTCGGGCAGCGGGGCAATCTCTCGGGCGGTCATCGGCGTACTCCTTCTCGGGATTCGGATCTCTCGGTCGGCTGTCGGGCGGGCAGGAACGGCAGGAACGGCGGCAACTCGTCGGCGTCGCAGGCGACTTCGATGACAGCGGGCCCCGCCGAGTCGGTCGTGGCGCGGAGAGAGTCGGCCAGGCCGACGGGCGTGTCGACCGTGTGGGACGGCAAGCCGGGGAACAGTGCGCCGACTCCCGCCGCAATGCGGGCGGGACGAAACCGGCTGTAGGTGTATGCGCCCTCGAAGTACACCTGCTCGCGGGTCAGGCACATCGCGTGGGCGTTGTTGTTGAACACGACGAACGTCACCGGCACGTCGTACTCGACCGCCGTGTGGATCTCGAGCCCGTGCGCGTAGAACGCACCGTCGCCGGCGATCACGAACGTGCGTCGGCCGCGCGAGAACGCCGAACCGATCGCGGCGCCGAACGTGTAGCCCATCCCGCCCATTCCCAGCGCCACCACGAACCGGCCTCCGGCAGTAACCGGAAGGTGATGCACCACAGCGGCACCCGTGTTTCCGGCGTCCGCGAACACGTCGGCACCGGCAGGCATCACCGCGGAGAGCGCCTTCACCGCGTCCGTGTAGCGCAGGCCCGACGTGCCGGACGACGGCACGTCGATCGGGGTCGGATCGCACTGGGCGACAGGCGCGCGCGAGGCCGCCGGTCCGATTTCGGTGACGAGCCCACGCAGTGTCGCCCGCAGATCCCGCGTCGGCACGTGACAGGCCTGCAGATACGGCTTCGCCGAGCCGACGCTGTACACCAGCGTCTTCTCGAGCACGGCATCCAGACCTCCCCGTGCCATCACCGGCAGTCGTGTGCCGACGAGGAGGCAGACATCGGAAGCCTGTAGTGCGTCGACCACATCCGGATTCCCCATCGCGCCGGTGACCCCGAGCCGCCCGGGCGCCCCGGGATCGAGCACGTCCCTCGCGTCGGGCGTGACGGCGACCCGGGCACCGAGCACGTGCGCGAGTTCCGCGAGTTCCGTTCGCGCGCCGGCTCGCGCGACCTCGTCGCCGGCGATGACGGTGATCCGTCCGTAGTCGTCGCGCAGGGCTTCGGCGAGCCGCGCGACGTCCGTCGTGGTGGTGCGGGGTGCCGTCGAGACCGTTCGAGGCGGTTCCGGGAACTCGCCGATCGCTTGCTGAATGTCCTTCGGCAGCAGGAGAACCGCCGGTCCGCCGCGGCGCGCGGCGGCCAGCGCCTCGGCGAGCTGGCGTTCGAGGTCGAGCGGCGACTCGACACGCGCACAGTACACGGACACCTCGCCGAACAACCGGGTCGCATCGATCGACCCCGCCAGTCCACTCGTGTCCTGGAATGCGCCCATCCCTTCGAGCGTCGTCGGCGGTTGCCCGACCAACGCCAGAAGCGGTATACGGGACGCGAATGCTTCACCGAGCCCGGCGATCACATTGAGCGCGCCCCCGCCCGACGTCGCCGCGACCACCCCGATCCGGTTCGAGGTCCGGGCATACCCGTCGGCCATCGTCGTCGCCGAGAACTCGTGTTTGGCGACGACGCCCTCGACGTCGCGGGAGCGATGCAGCGCGTCGTACAGGTCCTCGATGTTCGCGCCTCCCACACCGAAGACGTGCTCGACCCCCTCCGCGGCCAGCACCGCGACGATGTAGTCGGCGACGCGCATGGTGCGACCGGTTTTCCGTGGCTCGTGATCCGTGAGATTCATCGGCAGACCCCCGTGTCGTGGATCGGACGGGGCGACCTGCGGTCACCCACTGGATGTACACACGAACCACGAACCGGTCGGGTTCACCGGTGGCAGAACATTTTTCCGGAAAACGTTCGTGATGAACGAAACACGGCGGTGGAGCGAGCAGGAGGTATGAAAACCGACCCGGCTCCCTGGCGGCCCGCTCACAACGCCGTGGTCAGCAATACCTGATGGTCGTCGTCGGATCGGACGTCGATGCTCGCGATCGCGTCGACGGGCAGGCTGGTGGTGGCTGTGGGCCGCACCGTCCTGCCGGCCTCACCGGTCCAGGTGGCCAGTGTGGTGACCACTCCGGAGCGGTCGGTGACGGTCAGCGCGTACCCCTCGGTGTCGGCGCCGTAGCGACCGTCGCCGGGCCACGTGTCCTCGTAGGAGCACTCGACGAAGATGACCGTGCCCCAGGACGTCGACGCGACGGATGCGCTCGCGGTGATCGTCGTCGGGACCACGGGCGTGAACACCGTCTCGGTGGTGTTCGCGCGGTCCGGGACGGGCATGGCCGTCACCGGGGCGGCCGGTGGGTGGTCCTGCGTCACCAGCACCCCGACGGGGACGGCGACGGCGACCACGGCGGCCGCCGCTGCGAGGGCCGTCGCCGCTCGCCGGTAGCGTCTGCTCCGCTGCACCGTGCCCACCAACTGGGTCAGCACACGCGGTGCGGGCGACTCCTCGTCCTCGGGCGCAGCGTTCCCGGGCAACGTGCCGAACGCCTCGTCCGGTGTGATCAGGGCCAGCAACCCGGGCATGCCCGCCAGTTCGGACACGGCCTGCGAGCACTGTGCGCAGTGGGCGAGGTGGGCCTCGTATTCGCGCCGATCGCTCGGGGACATCGCGCCGAGCACGTATGCGGCGTCCCAGCGGACGTAGGGATCCTCGTGCGACTCGAAGTCGTCGAACGTCATCGGGTCACCCCCATTTCCTGCAGAGCCAATCGAAGGGCCCGCAAGCCGTAATGCATGCGGGATTTCACCGTTCCCTCCGGTATTCCGAGTTCGTCGGCGATCTGGTTGGTCGACATTCCCCGGTAGTAGCCGAGCACGAGGACCGCACGATGGTCGGGGCTGAGCCGGGCCAGCGCATCACCCATCATCCAGGCGTCGAGAGCGCCGTCCGAGCTGTCCGGGGCAGCGCGTTCGGGTGTGGAGCTCATCCCGATCTCACGCTGGGAGCGGGCGCTGCGGTGCTCGTCGAACACGAGGTTGCGGGCGACCGTGAACAACCACGCCCGAGCCGACGACTCCGACTGGTCGAGCACGTTCGGATGCTTCCAGGCTCGCAGCAGTACCTCCTGCACGATGTCCTCGGCGCGGGCGCGGTCGCCGGTCAGCCGCAGGGCATATCGCCACACTGCGGGGGCATGCTCCTCGTACAGGGCGTGCATCAGCTCGGTCTGGGCATCCGGCATCGGTCACCACCTCCCAGCAGTACACACGGTTCAACCGCGCCTCCGGTTCACCGCCCACCGAAACACAGGGAAACCCCAGGTGAGCCGGATCGCAGCGGCCGAAAACCCTTGGCCCGTAGATTAGGAGGTGTTCAGTGCCACGGCGGCGTGGACGAGGGCCTGGAACGCCTCCTCGTCGATCGTGTCGCCCTCGTGGAAATCGATGGCACGCCGGGTGTTGCCTTCGAGGCTGGAGTTGAAGAGTCCGGACGGGTCGTCCAGCGAAGCACCCTTGGCGAACGTCACCTTCACCGCATTCTTGTACGTCTCACCGGTGCAGATCATTCCGGCGTGCGACCACACCGGAACTCCTCTCCACTTCCACTCCTCGACGATGTCGGGGTCGGCCTTCGTGACGAGGGCGCGGATCCGGGCGAGCGTCTCGCCCCGCCAGTCACCCAGCTCCTCGATGCGCGCATCTATCAACTGCGAGGGAGAGTCGCCTCCGCCTCCCTCGTCCGAGCCGCTCGTCCGCTTCTTCATGGTGGACCGTCGCTCCCCTTCTGGCTGTCGTCGCTCGCCGTCACTCGAGTATCCCTCGCACATCGTGCCGGGATCGGCTACCGACCGATTTGCCTCTGGCGCGTCGACGCCGTCCTGGACCAAACTGGAATGGAGGTGAGGAGCAGCCCCATGAGCACAGCACGGATTCGACGCGGCATCGTGGCAGGCATCGACGGATCGGACGGCGCGCTGGAGGCGGCGGCGTGGGCGGCATCCGCGGCGAGGCGCTTCGAGGAGCCGCTGCGCCTCGTCCACGTGTTACCCAAGCATCCGAATTCCGCGGACGGTCACCCCGAAGGGGACGAGTTCCTCGACGCCGCCGAGCGCACCGTCCTGGACGGGCAGCGGGACCTGGACGTGGAGCGCAGTACCCACCCCGGCCCGCCCGCCCACGCGTTGGTGGAATTGTCCAAGACGGCCCGGATGCTGGTTCTCGGGCCCGCGGCCACGAGCGAGATGAAATCGGTGGTTGCCGGTTCCGATGTCGTGCGGGTGTCGAATCGAGCCGAATGCCCGGTCGTCGTCTGGCGCGGCATCCAAGGCCACGAGGTCAGCGAAACCCGGCCCGTCGTGGTGGGGGTGGACGGCAGCGAACTGAGCGACCTGGCAGTGGCCCACGCGTTCGAGTTCGCGGCGTTCTTCGGCGCTCCCCTCGTCGCGGTGCACACCTGGGCCGAGCACTCCACCCTCGGTGCGTGGTACTCGGAGGAAAGACGCTTCACCGACTGGTCCGATCTGGTCCAGCACGAGGAGGCGTGGCTCGCCGAGAGCCTCGCCGGGTGGCGCGAGAAATATCCCGATGTCGAGGTCACGCGCTGCCTCGAGCGTGGTGGGCCGATGAAGGTACTCCTCGAGTACTCGTTCGGTGCACAGTTGATCGCGGTCGGCAGTCACGGGCGAAATCCGTTCACCGCGTCGATCGTGGGCTCGACGAGCCAGAGCCTCATCCACCACGCCCGGTGCCCGGTGCTCATCTGCCGAAAAGGCTGAACACCGGCAGGATCCGTTTCTCCCCTTTTCGATCAGCCTGATTCATATTCACGCTTCGCGGCGCCATTTCCCCGGCGGGGCGCGACCCGAATTCCTGTGCCAGAACACTGCCCTGACCTGCTGACATACAGAACATCACGGCGCTGATATCGGACACTCACACGCAGCAGAAAATGCCAAGTGCTGCAATCACACCAATTCGATTTCCTCCAGATTTCGGCACCGAATTTCGCGTTTATAGTTTCCGGCATGTCGGAGCCACGCCCATATCTCGTGTGCGCGTCACAGCGCAGCGGCAGCACTCTGCTCGTCGAATCCCTTCGCGCCACGACCGTGGCCGGCAACCCCGAGGAGTTCTTCCAGTACCTGCCGTCCACCAAGCGATCACCGCAGCCGCGGCAGTGGTTCGAGGGCGTCACCGACGAGACGGTGCTCGCACTGCTCGCCCCGCTCGAACCGGGGACCGCCGACACCCGCACCGCGGAGCAGTGGCGCGATCAACTGCTCAGCCTCGGTCGCACGCCCAACGGGGTGTGGGGCGGAAAGCTGATGTGGAATCAGGTGCCGCTCGTCCTCGACCGCGCCGCCGGACTTACGGACCGGTCCGGCGACGACCTGCGGTCCGCCCTCGACGACATCCTGGGCCGCGACCTCGCCTTCATCCATGTCTACCGGCGTGACGTCGTCGCGCAGGCGGTGTCGATGTGGCGGGCGGTGCAGACTTAGGTGTGGCGCGACGACGCCACGCCGCCCGCCCCGCACGACGGCGCCGAATACCACGCGGGCGGCATCGCGCACCTCGTCCGCATTCTGCGCGATCAAGATGCGCAGTGGCGCAACTGGTTCGAGGCCGAGGGACTCGACCACATCGACATCGGTTTCGACGATCTCGTCGCGCGGATTCTCGCCGAACTCGCCCGGCACGAGACGCTGCCGGCCTAGCCTGCGACGAGCCGGAGGAGTGCCTCGTGGAGCGCAATCCGGTCGTCGAACACACGCCGGCGCGGTCCGTACGCCTGAACCCGATCGTGCCCACGGCCTGCGACCACCACGACGTCGCCCGGCGCGGCGAGAGTGACGGCGGCGACGATCGCCTCGGCGCGGTCGGGTAGGACGAGCACGTCGGCGCCGCCACCACTGCGTGCTCCTCGCGCCACGTCCTCGCGCAGGCGCTGCGCGTCGTCGGAGTACGGACTCTCGTCGGTGACGATGACCGTGTCGGCGAAACGGGCTGCGGTCGCACCGAGCGGGACCCGCTTGCCGGGATCGCGCTCACCGGTTGCCCCGACGACGGCGATGACCCGGCCCCGTGTCAGGGAACGGAGGTACGGAAACAGACGTCGCTGACCGGCCGTGTTGTGCACGTAGTCGACGAACGCGAGGAACGGCTGGCCCGCGTCCACCGCCTCCAGGCGTCCGGGCACCGTGTCGAGGTTCTCGAGCCCGCCGACCGCCGAGTCGAGGTCCACACCGCGAGCCGCGAGGGCGGCGATCGCCGCCAGTGCGTTGTCCACCTGGTGCACTCCGAGTAGCCGGAGCCGCACCTGTTTCCGTGCCCCGGCGCCGTGAAGTGTGAACGACGTGCCGCCCTCGTCCGCATGCACGGCGGCCGCGTGGAAGTCGGCCGCCGCCGTCCTCGACGAGAACGTCACGCGGGGCACGGCGACGGTGGCGGCGAGGCGGCGTCCGAACTCGTCGTCGATGCCGATGGCTGCCGCGGCGCAATGCCCCGGTTCGAACAATCTGGCCTTCGCCGCGAAGTACGCGTCCATGTCGGGGTGAAAGTCCAGATGGTCGCGGGCGAGGTTGGTGAACACCCCCACCCGGAAGGACGTTCCGTCGATTCGGTGCAGAGCGAGGCCGTGGCTCGACACCTCCATCGCGACGGCGCCGATCCGGTGCTCGGCGAACGCGGCGAGGGTCTGCTGGAGTTCGCACGCCTCGGGAGTCGTCCGGGTCGCGGTGCGTGACCCGTTCGGTCCCCGGACGGTGATCCCCGTCATCATGCCGGTGGCGACACCTGCCGCGCGCAGTCCCGCGTCCAGCAGATACGCGGTGCTGGTCTTCCCGTTCGTCCCGGTCACGCCGTAGACGTCGAGTGCCTCGGACGGATTGCCGTAGACCCACGCTGCCAACGGACCGAGAACACGACGCGGATCGTCCACCACGACCGTCGGCAGGACGTCCGACCCGCGGTCGCTGAGCATCGCGACAGCACCGCGCGCCGCGGCCTCGACCGCGAACTCGATCCCGTGCCGGTGCCGCCCCGGCAGCGCCGCGTACACGTCGCCGGCCCGGACGAGCCGAGAGTCCTGGTTGATACCCGTCACCGCTGCCTCGCCGGACCCGCGGAGCGTCGCCGAGCGGCCGAGGCGGCGCACCATCTCGCGCAGTAGCTTCGGCGGGGTACACCGCGGGCAGTCGACGCTCACGCTTCCAGTGCACCACTGCCGTGCAGGTCGCGGCGACGGAACCGCATCATCCGGCCGCTACCCGGCGGTTACGTCGCTCCGCGGCTCGGTGAGGATTCCGCGTGCCGAACTGTAGGCCGAACGCACGTCCGGCACCCGGCCGAGTGTGGCGAGGTATTCCTCCATCGCCTTCCGGGCGTAGGCCGTCCCCTCCGCCTCGCTCGGAATCGAGTCGCCCGTCGCCCGCCGCCACGTCGCGAGTTCCAGCGCCAACTCGGCCTGTGTCCCGGCGAGGTCCTCGGTGTCGGCCAGGTTGTCGCGCTCGCCGGGATCGGCGACCAGGTCGTAGAGTTCCCGGCTCGGACGCGGCCCGAGATGCTCGGTGCCCAGCGCCGCACCGGACAGACTGTTCTCGATGTCGAGGGGCAGATCGAGCTTGGGCCGGGGTGCGTAGTTCTCGATGTAGCTGAACTGCTTGGTGCGCACCGCGCGAATGGGATCGAAGCTGTCGTGGAAGGTCTTCTCCGTGAACAGGACGTCGCGCGCCGTCGCCTCCGACCGGCCCAGCAACTGCCCGGCGTGGGACACGCCCTCCACCGCCGCGGGGATCGGGATCCCGAGCAGATCGAGGAGGGTGGGAACCAGATCCACCCCACTGAACAGGTCGTCGTAGACGCGGGGCGTCGCCCGCAGCCTTCGCGGTGGCCGGATGATCGTCGCAATTCCCGTGCCCGGCGCATACAGTGTCGACTTCGCACCGGGGAACGCCTCGCCGTGGTCGGTGAGGAACACGACCCACGTGCTGTCGTCGAGCCCCTCGTCGTCCAGCGTCTGCAGCAACCTGCCGACGGCCGCGTCGGCCACCTCGATCGACCCGTGGAATCCGGCCAGATCCGCACGGACCTCCGGCCGGTCGGGCAGGTACGACGGAACGTCGAAACCCTCGGGATCGGCGGGGACATACCGGTCGACCGGGTACGGGCGGTGGGTCTCGAAGAAACCCGCGGTCAGCAGGAACGGTTGCGGAGGGAACCGCGCCAGCCACCGCGACGCCCGATCGGTGACGTATTCGCAGTACGAGTTCGTCACGTCGTACTCGTGGAAGCCGAGCCGCTTGGGGTACGCGGTCTCGTGCTGCATCCCGAACAGAGCCGTGTACCAGCCCGCCTCCGCCAGCAGGGACGGCAGCGTTCGGACGTCGTCGTGGTACTGCCAGCCGTGGTGTGCGAGGCCGATCAGACCGTTGCTGTGCGGGTACCGGCCCGAGAACAGAGCGCCACGCGACGGCGAGCACAGCGGCGCCGCCGCATGCGCGTCCGTCAGCAGCACACCCTCCGCGGCGAGCCGGTCCAGGTTCGGACTCCGCACCCCCGACGCGCCGTAACACCCGAGGTGACGGCCCAGGTCGTGCCAATGCACGATCAGAACGTTGTCACGGACGGGATTCACCGGGGTCGCCACAGTCGCCTCCTACATCAGCGGGGAGTTACAGGGAGACCGGAACTTCGGCCTCCGGGAGTTCGGGTGCCCGCGTCGCCCGCGCGTACACGGTCTCGCCTTCCTGCAAGCCGAGCGCCGCGCTGTCGCCGCGAGTCACCTGCGCGGAGAACGGTTCACCGGTCGCCTCGTTACGCAGATCCACCCGCACCTCGAATCCCAGGTGCACCACGCGCTCGACGGTGGCCCGGGTGACGCCGAGCGATTCGGCCGTGCCGGCCTCCCGCGCGAGGGCCAGGTCGGGATCGCGGCCGAGACGGATGTCGTGCGGTCGGACCAGCTGACCGTTGAGCTTGGCCACCGACCCGAGGAACGACATCACGAAGTCGTTGCGCGGACGATCGTAGAGGTCCTCCGGTTCGCCGATCTGCTCGATCCGGCCCTTGTTGAGGACCGCGATCCGGTCGGCGACGTCGAGCGCCTCCTCCTGGTCGTGGGTGACCAGCACGGTGGTCACGTGCACCTCGTCGTGCAACCGGCGCAGCCACGTGCGCAGGTCCGTGCGGACCTTCGCGTCGAGTGCGCCGAACGGCTCGTCGAGGAGAAGCACCTTCGGGTCCACGGCCAGGGCCCGCGCGAGCGCCATCCGCTGACGCTGACCGCCCGACAGTTGCGCCGGATAGCGGTGCTGGAACCCGTCGAGGCCGACGATCTCGAGAAGCTCGTTGACCTTCCTGTCGATCTCCGGCTTGGGCCGCTTGCGGATCTTCAGACCGAACGCGACGTTGTCGCGCACCGTCATGTGCTTGAACGCCGCGTAGTGCTGGAACACGAAGCCGATGTCCCGCTTCTGCGGGGAGATGTCGGTGACGTCGTTCCCGCCGATCACGACGGTGCCGGAGTCGAGGGACTCCAGTCCGGCGATGGACCGGAGCAGCGTCGACTTGCCCGAACCACTGGGCCCGAGGAGCGCGGTCAGCGAACCCGAGGGGATGTCGATGGTGACGTCGTCGAGAGCAGCAAAGGACCCGTAGTTCTTCCGGGCGCCGGTCACGGTAATCATGTGGTGCTCCTCTTGCGGTCGAGCAGAGTCATCAGAAGCAGGGTGATCAGCGCAATGCCCATCAGCAGGGTGGCTGCGGAGTAGGCACCGAACGTGTTGTGGTCGTCGATGTAGCGCGAATGCACGAGCAGGGTCAGGGTCTGCGAAACCCCGGGGAAGCCCGAGGACACCATGATCACCGCACCGAACTCGCCCAGCGAGCGGGCGACGGTGAGGACCACACCGTAGGTCAGGCCCCAGCGGATGGCGGGCAGTGTGATCAGCCAGAACGTCTGCCAGCGGCTCGCGCCGAGCGTCGCGGCGGCCTGTTCCTGTTCCTCGCCGATCTCGTGCAGGACGGGTTCCACCTCCCGCACCACGAACGGCAGTGTCACGAAGAGGGTGGCGATGACCATGCCGGGAAGCCCGAAGATCACCTTGAACCCCAGCGATTCGAGCCCGCCGAACCAGCCGTTGGCACCCCACAGCAGGATCAGTGACACACCGACCACGATGGGTGAGACGGCGAACGGCAGGTCGACCACCGCCTGCACCAGGCCGCGGCCGGGGAAGCGGCCCCTCACCAGCGCGAGTGCCGTGACGATCCCGAACACCACGTTGACCGGGACGACGATGGCCACGATCAGCAGGGACAGGTTGAGCGCGGAGATCGCGGCGGGGGTGCTGATCGACTGGATGAAGGCGCCGATCCCGTTCTCGAACGTGCGGAACAGAATGATGACGATCGGCACCACCAGCAGGCCGAACAGGTAGAGCAGCGCGACTGCGCGCAGGGTGATCCGGGTGGACCCAGAGAGCTTCATTCCGCCTGCTCCTCACGACGCTGCCCCCGGCTGGCGAAGACCCGGAGGGCGAACAACGTCACGAACGCGATGGCCAGGAGAGCCACCGACACGGCCGCCGCGGCGGCCGGCCGATCGATTTCGATCTGCTGTTG
Organism: Rhodococcus sp. IEGM 1351; assembly: GCF_030056875.1. Lineage (NCBI taxonomy): Bacteria > Bacillati > Actinomycetota > Actinomycetes > Mycobacteriales > Nocardiaceae > Rhodococcus > Rhodococcus sp. IEGM 1351. The sequence continues at coordinate 398,751 of NZ_JASHKU010000002.1, forward strand.
AATGTACTGGGAAGCGACCTGTGTCTCTCGGGGAATGTTTCCGCCGATCAGAACGACGGATCCGTACTCGCCGATCGCGCGGGCGAACGCGAGCCCCGCGCCGCTGATGATCGCCGGGGTCAGGGTGGGCAGCACGACTCTCCGGAAGATCGTCACGTTGTCCGCGCCGAGTGAGGCCGCGGCCTCCTCGACTTCCCGGTCCACCTCGATGAGCACCGGCTGCACCGAGCGGACGACGAACGGCAGCGTCACGAACGCCAGTGCCACGATCAGACCGGGCTGCGTCGCGTTGAGGTGGACGCCGATCGGGCTCTCCGGGCCGTACAGCGACAGCAGCACGATGCTGGCCACGATGGTCGGCAGCGCGAACGGCAGGTCGATCAGCGCGTTGACGGCCCGCTTGCCGGGAAACTCGTCGCGCACCAGAACCCACGCGATGAGCGTGCCCATGATCACGTTGATCACGGCCACCACCACCGACACCACGACGGTGACGCGCAGGGACGCCACCGCCACGGGCGAGGTGATCGCGTCCACGAAGCCGCCGATTCCGTCGCCGAACGAGGCGACGGTGAGCGCGGCGAGGGGCAGGACCACGATGATGCTCAGCCAGAGCGTCGCGATGCCGATGCCGAGGGGTCCCACCGCACCGGTGACCCGGGCGACCTTCTTGCGCGTAGGCGGAACGGGCGGAGACGGCACCGTGGTGCCGCGTCCGCCCGTCGCCGTCGTCGTGTCGCTCATGTCGGTCTTACTTGGTTGCGTTGTCGTAGATCACTGCGATGGACCCGGTGTCCTTGGCGAACACCTCGGAGTCGACCTTGGACCAGCCGCCGAGATCGGCGATGGTCCACAGCTTGGCCGGCTCCGGGAACTTGTCGGCGAACTCCGTGGCCACCGCGGGATCGACCGGGCGGAATCCGGCCTCGCCCCACAGCTTCTGCCCCTCGGGGGTATAGAGAAAGTCCTTGAACGCGTTGGCCTTCTCCAGGTTCTTGCTGTTCGACAGCACCGCGACCGGGTTTTCGATCTTGAACGTGGTCGGCGGGGTCACGTGCTCGACGGGGTCGCCGTTGCCCTCGATGAACAGCGCCTCGTTCTCGTAGCTGAGCAGCACGTCGCCGGTGCCCTGCAGGAACGCCTCCGAGGCCTCGCGGCCCGACTTCGGCTGAATCTTCACGTGGTCGTTCACCAGCGAGGTGATGTAGGCCAGACCGGCCTCCGGGTCCTGACCGCCGTTGCTCTTCGCCGCGTACGGTGCGAGCAGGTTCCACTTCGCGGATCCGGAGCTGAACGGGTTGGGGGTCACGACCTCGACGTCGGGACGCAACAGGTCGTCCCAGTCGCGGATGTTCTTCGGGTTGCCCTCACGCACGACGATGGTGACGACCGACCCGAAGGGAATTCCGTTGTAGGCGTCCTGGTTCCAGCTCTTGTCCACCAGGCCGGCGTCGACGAGGCGGGTGATGTCGGGTTCGACGGAGAAGTTGACGAAGTCGGCCTCGGCGCCGTCCTTGACCTTGCGGGACTGGTCACCGGAGGCACCGTAGGACGGCTGGAAGGCCACGCCCTTGCCCTCGTCGGTGGCGTTGAACGCGGGGATCAGCTTGTCGAAGCCCGGCTTCGGCACGGCGTACGCGTACAGGTTGATGGTGCCCGCACTGCCGTCGGCACCGGCCGAGTCGCTGCCGACGGTGTCGCTGGCGCCGCCGCTGCACGCGGTCAGCGCCACAGCTCCGAGCGTCACGAGGGCCGTGAGAAGACTGCGAGAACGGCGTTTCATGGGAGAAACCTTCCTGGGGATCTGTCACAGAGGGGTGGTGCACAAACGTGGGAGGGGGTTCGAGAGGAGGAACGCAGGGATCGCCCGAGCGGGCATCAGGAATGCGAACGAAAATCAGCAGCGCGAGACCGATCGAACGGGTGCGGTGTCACCCGCACGCATTGCTGTGTGCGAGGAGAAATCAACAACAGTCGATGTCGGCGACTGCGAGCATGCCGACAGCGATCAACGCCAATTCATGGCGGACCTGGTGTACAGCGGCTTCAGACACGCCGTGGACTGTAGCAGAGGCTGAACCAACCGCCCACATCGAACGGGATCTACCGGGTGACCAGCCATGCGACGACGACGAGGACGAGCAGCGCGAGCAGCGCGAGCGTGACGCGGGAGCGCGGCATCAGGGTTCCTCCACCTTCGAGACGTCCCGCCTGAGCAGGACGAAGACTGCGGCCAGGCCACGATCGAGCAGCCACGCCAGTCCTCGGCACACCGGCACCATCACCAGCAGCACGAGAGCGACCTGCGGAACGAACGGGAGCCCGGCGATCCACAGCTCGAAGCCGTCCCACCAACTCGCCATCCGGTCCACGGTTGCCACCCTATCGTTCGCCGGCACCGAGTCGGCGCACAGGTGGACGCCGCGACGACGACAGCCGATGATAAGCAGATGGTGTCTCTCGATGCGCACTCGGACGACCAACCCCGCTCCGCCGCGCATCGTCACCGTCGCGCGTTTCCGCCGATCGACGATTACGCATTCCTGTCGGACTGCGAGAACACGTGCCTGATCGCACGGAACGGCGCGGTCGAGTGGATGTGTATCCCCCGGCCCGACTCCCCCAGCGTCTTCGGCGCCGTCCTCGACCGCAGCGCCGGCCACTTCCGGATCGCACCGTACGGGCAGAACGTGCCCGCCGCCCGCCGCTACCTGCCAGGGGGACTGATCGTCGAGACGACGTGGCAGACCCCGACAGGGTGGCTCATCGTCCGCGACGCACTCGTGCTCGGCCCGTGGCACAACGTGGAGCAGCGGTCCCGCTCCCGCCGCCGCACCCCCACGGACTGGGATGCCGAACACATCCTGCTGCGGACCGTCAAATGCGTGAACGGCACCGTGGACCTCGAGATGAGCTGCGAGCCCGCGTTCGACTACCACCGCGGCGACGCAGTGTGGGAGTACACCGGCAAGGTCTACGAGGAAGCCACCGCCACCTGCACGTCGAGCGGCCCGGGCGACCACCCGACACTCCGGCTGACCAGCAACATGAAGCTCGGGCTGGAAGGGCGCGAGGCCCGCGCCCGGACCCGGATGGTCGAGGACGACAACGTGTTCGTGGCACTGTCCTGGTCGCACCTGCCTGCGCCGCAGACGTACGACGAGGCTGCCGAGAAGATGTGGCAGACGGCGAAGTTCTGGCGGGAATGGATCACGACCGGCCGCTTCCCCGACCACAAGTGGCGTGGCTACCTGCAGCGCAGCGCCCTTGCCCTGAAGGGGTTGACGTACGCCCCCACCGGCGCGCTGCTCGCCGCGTCGACCACGTCGCTTCCGGAAACCCCCGGGGGTGAACGGAATTGGGACTACCGCTACGCGTGGGTCCGCGATTCGACGTTCGCGCTGTGGGGTCTGTACAGCCTCGGACTCGACCGGGAGGCCGACGATTTCTTCGCGTTCCTCTACGACGTGTCCAGTGCCGACGACGGCAAGTACCGGCCGCTGCAGGTGATGTACGGCGTCGGCGGCGAGCGGACCCTCGTCGAGGAGGAGCTGCCGCATCTGTCCGGCTACGACGGCGCGCGTCCGGTCCGGGTCGGAAACGGCGCGTACGACCAGGATCAGCACGACATCTGGGGAACGATCCTCGATTCCGTGTACCTGCACGTGCGATCGCGCGAGCGGGTGCCGGAAACGCTGTGGCCGATGCTCAAACGTCAGGTCGAGGAGGCGATCGAGCACTGGCAGCTCCCCGACCGCGGCATCTGGGAGGTGCGCGGCGAACCACAGCACTTCACGTCGTCGAAGATCATGTGCTGGGTGGCGCTCGACCGGGGCGCGAAACTCGCCGAGCAGCAGGGCGAGACGAGTTACGCGGACCAGTGGGCCGAACTGGCCGACGAGATCAAGGCCGACATTCTCGAGCACGGCGTCGACGCACGCGGAGTCCTCACCCAGCGGTACGGCAGCGACGAACTCGACGCCTCACTCCTCCTCGCTCCGCTCCTGCGGTTCCTGCCCGCCGACGACCCGCGTATCCGCGCGACCGTGCTCGCCATCGCGGACGAGCTGACCGAGGGCGGGCTGGTGCTGCGCTACCGGGTGGAGACCACGGACGACGGGCTGACGGGCAAGGAGGGCACGTTCACGATCTGTTCGTTCTGGCTCGTGTCGGCGCTCGTGGAGATCGGTGAGCTCGACCGCGCGAAGCGCCTGTGCGAGCGGCTCCTCGGGTTCGCCAGCCCCCTCGAGTTGTACGCGGAGGAGATCGATCCCGGGTCGGGACGGCACCTGGGCAATTTCCCGCAGGCGTTCACCCATCTGGCGTTGATCAACGCGGTCGTTCACGTCATCCGCGCCGAGGAGGCCGCGGCGAGCGGCTTCCACCCTGCCCACTACGCGGTGTGATCAGGCCGAGGACCTGCGACTGCGGTTACTCCGCGAAACGGTGTAGCAACCGCTCCGCGTCGGCCGCGATCTGCCGCACCACGACACCGGCCGGCCGCTCCGACGTGACGAGACCAGCCGCCTCCCCGGCGTACACGACACCGAGGTCGGGATTCGCGGGGTCGTAGGCGGCGGCGAGTTCGGTGTCGGGGGCGTGTGCGCCGTGCCAGCGGGACGTGAACTCGTTGCTCAGGGCCCGCCCACCCCATCGGGCCGGCCACGGCTGGCTGCGCGCCTGGTCGAACACCGACGTGTACACGGTGTCGGCGCTGCCCGCCGCGATCAGCTTGTCGCGGGCGTACTCCGGTCCGATGGTTTCGGGGCTGGCCAGCAACGCGGTCCCGATCATCGCGCCTTCCGCGCCTGCGGCGAGAACAGCGGCGAGACCGCGGCCGGTCGCGATGCCGCCGGCCGCGAGCACGGGCAGCGCGGTGGCGTCCAGGATCTCCTGCAGCAGCGGCAACGTCCCGATCCGGCCGGTGTGGCCGCCCGCCTCGGCGCCCTGGGCGATGACGAAGTCGACGCCCGCCGCCTCCACGACCCGCAGATCGTCGACCGTGTTCACCTGCGACATCACGAGCGCCCCGGTGGCGTGCACCCGCTCCACGTAGGGCGCGGGATCACCGAACGACAGCGACACGACCCGCGGGTTCTCCGCCAGCGCGGCGTCGAGCAGAGCGTCGTCGTCGTCGAGCGCCCAGGTCATCAACCCGATACCGAAGGCGTCGCCGCCGATGCTCCGCGCGACCGCCGTCTCCTTCGCCACCCACTCCGGGGTGGCGTAGCGCGCCGCGCCGAGCAGGCCGAGCCCACCCGCCTTCGACACCTCGCCGACGAGGGCCCCGCCGGCCCGTCCGCCCATCGGGGCGCCGAAGATCGGTACCTCGATTCCCAGTGTCCGGGTGAGCCAGGTTTCGAGGGCCACGTGCCGCACCTACTTTCGATCAGACGTCGACGGAGGAGAACCAACCGAGCGATCGCGCTACTTCTTCGGCTTGTCCCCGACCGATTCGGACGACAATGCGGCCACGAAGGCCTCCTGCGGAACCTCGACCCGGCCGATGGTCTTCATCCGCTTCTTGCCTTCCTTCTGCTTCTCGAGCAGCTTGCGCTTACGGCTGATGTCGCCGCCGTAGCACTTGGCGAGCACGTCCTTGCGGATCGCGCGGATGTTCTCACGCGAGATGATCTTCGAGCCGATCGCCGCCTGGATCGGCACCTCGAACTGCTGCCGGGGAATCAGCTCACGCAGCTTCGACGTCATCCGTCCGCCGTACGCGCCGGCCGCGGAGCGGTGCACGATCGACGAGAACGCGTCGACCGCCTCACCCTGCAGCAGGATGTCCACCTTCACCAGGTCGGCCTGCTGCTCGCCGGCCTCCTCGTAGTCGAGGCTGGCGTACCCCTTGGTCCGCGACTTCAGGGCGTCGAAGAAGTCGAACATGATCTCGCCCATGGGCATCTCGTAGCGAAGCTCGACCCGGGTCTCGGACAGGTAGTCCATGCCGCCGAGTTCACCGCGCCGGTTCTGGCAGAGCTCCATGATCGCGCCGATGAACTCGCTCGGCGCGATGACGGTGCACTTCACCATCGGCTCGTAGACCTCGCGGATCTTGCCCTCCGGCCAGTACGACGGGTTGGTGACGACGTGCTCGGAGCCGTCCTCCATCACCACCCGGTACACCACGTTCGGCGAGGTCGAGATCAGTTCGAGCCCGAATTCGCGCTCGAGGCGGTCGCGGGTGATCTCCATGTGCAGCAGTCCGAGGAATCCGCAACGGAAACCGAACCCGAGCGCCACCGACGTCTCCGGCTCGTAGGCCAGGGCGGCGTCGTTGAGCCGCAACTTGTCCAGGGCGTCGCGCAGCACCGGATAATCCGACCCGTCGAGCGGATAGAGGCCGGAGTAGACCATCGGCTTGGGGTCGCGGTACCCCACGAGGGGTTCCGTCGCACCGCCGCGCGCGGCGGTGACCGTGTCGCCGACCCGCGACTGCCGGACGTCCTTCACACCGGTGATGAGGTAACCCACCTCGCCGACGCCGAGGCCGATACTGGCCTTCGGTTCGGGCGAGATGATGCCGACCTCGATCAGATCGTGGGTGGTGCCCGTCGACATCATGGTGATCTTCTCGCGCGGCGAGATCCGGCCGTCGACGACGCGCACGTAGGTGACGACTCCGCGGTAGGCGTCGTACACGGAGTCGAAGATCATGGCGCGCGCCGGACCGTCGGGGTCGCCGACGGGGGCGGGGATCTGCCGCACGACCTCGTCGAGCAGTTCCTTCACACCCACGCCGGTCTTGCCGGACACGCGCAGCACGTCCCCCGGTTCGCACCCGGTGATGTGCGCGATCTCCTCGGCGTACCGGTCGGGGTCGGCGGCGGGCAGGTCGATCTTGTTGAGCACCGGGATGATGGTGAGGTCCTTCTCCATCGCCAGGTACAGGTTGGCGAGAGTCTGGGCCTCGATACCCTGCGCGGCATCCACCAGCAGGACCGCACCCTCGCAGGCCTCGAGTGCGCGCGAGACCTCGTACGTGAAGTCGACGTGCCCGGGGGTGTCGATGAGGTGGATGACGAACTCCTCGTCGCCCACCTTCCACGGGAGCCGCACGTTCTGCGCCTTGATCGTGATGCCACGCTCGCGTTCGATGTCCATGCGGTCGAGGTACTGGGCACGCATCTGCCGCTCCTCGACCACACCGGTGAGCTGCAGCATGCGGTCGGCCAGCGTCGACTTGCCGTGATCGATGTGCGCGATGATGCAGAAATTCCGGATCCGGGCAGGATCCGTGAACGTCTTGTCGGCGAAACTGCTGATGGGGGACCCCTTACCTGGACCGGCACCGGCCCGGTTCCGGACCACTGTCACCTGTCAGGATATCCAAGCCACCGCGTTGCGGCTGCCGCGGCATACACGCACTAAGCTCGGCGGCCATGGCGAGCACGTGGAGCAGCATCGGGAAGACGTTGGGCCGACTTGCACGGGACAAGGGCCCGCAGCTTCTCCAGCAGTTGCAGAAGTCCGGCGCGCTGGACCGCGCGGCCGGTGTCCTGACCGGGTCGACGGCCGCCGCGCCGAAGCCGGCCCCGGGTCGTCCGGTCACCGCGAACTCCGCCCCGACAGCCCATCGGGCACGGAGGGTGGAGTACTCCCCCGACCTGGACGGTCGCGCGGATCCCGGCGAAATCGTCTGGACGTGGGTGGCGTACGAGGAGGATCCGAGCCAGGGCAAGGACCGCCCGGTGCTCGTCGTCGGACGCGATGGCGACACCCTGATGGGGTTGATGCTGTCCTCGCAGAGCAAGCACGACGGCGACCGGGACTGGATCGCGGTCGGCACGGGGGCGTGGGATGCGGAGGGCCGTCCGAGCTGGATCCGCCTGGACCGGGTGCTGGACGTGCCGGAGGCGGGGATCCGCCGCGAGGGTGCCGTGATGGCCCGGGACACGTTCGAGATCGTGGCGCGGCGTCTGCGGGCGGACTTCAGCTGGCAGTGACGCGGTCACCGGCCTAGATCTTCGGCGATCATCTCGGCGATCGCGGTCATCGCGAGCGCGTTGGGGTGTGCCGGTTCGGCGGGTGACTGCGGCAGGATGCCCTCGAACCATCGCTGTCCCGCCGGCGCGCAGGCGTCGTGCCCACCGTCCACGGCGGCCGTCGCGATGTCGACGTAGTGCACGCCGTACCTGGCCGCGGCCTGGGCGTAGATCTGGTTGAACCGTGCGAAGTATTGCTCGAGCCAGACCGCGTCCGCGTCGGACACGGGCAGGTTCGGCCAGCAGCCGCGTCGTCCGACGGAGCCGCCGTGCCCGATCAGGTAGACCTCGGCGTTCGGCGCCTTCGCGACGATCGCAGCCACCACGGCGTCGACCTGGGGCGCCATCTGCGCGATCCCCTCGACCGTGAGTTGCTCCGCCCGTGGGTTGTTGCGGCAACCGGCATCTGCGCCGGGAACGACGGCGCCGCATCGCACCGACACGGGCAGGTGATTGGAACCGCCCCCGCCGATGCTGAGCGTCACGACGTCGGTGTCCGGGCGGAGCGCGTCGATCTGCGGCGGAGCGAATCCCGTCCCCACGAACTGCGGCGTGCTGATCACGTGGGCGGGTTTCGCGGCGGAACAGGTGACGTCGACGACGGTGGCTGCGCCGATCAGCCGCGCCAGCTTCGCCGGGTAGTTCAGGTCCGGTGATCGCAGGCACAGGTCGCGGTGCTCGGAGAACTCGATGAGCGGCCCGGCCGCCCGGGAGTCGCCGAGTGCCACATATGTCGGTCCCCGCCGCGGCGCGTCCTCGGCGGTCGCGGTCGCCGGGATCACCCCGGTGAGCGCGAGAACGACGCACGTGAGGATTGCGGCTCGCAGGGCGCGCCGGTCCGGGACGGGTCGGTGGGTGCTCAGCTCTGCAGTCGGTCGTACCGGCCGAACAGCGACCGGTACACCAGCGCTCCCACCGCGCCACCGATCAACGGGAACACGATGAACAGCCAGACCTGAGCGAGCGCGCCGTTCTGGTACGGCGCGACGGCGAGACTGCGGGCGGGGTTGACGGACGTGTTGTCGATCGGGATCGACACGAGGTGGATCACGGCGAGCGTGAATCCGATGGAGACACCGGCGAGGGGGACGTCGGAGATCTGGTCGGTGGATGCGAGGACCACGAACACGAGCAGCGCGGTGAGCAGGACTTCGATGATCATCGCCGCACCGATGCCGTACCCGTTCTCGATGACCCCGCCGAGCGGCCCCTTGATGGCGGACGGGCTGTGGGCTCCCCAGCCGTTGGCGCCGAGACCGTCGGCGGCCCGGTTGTACGAGGGCAGGCTCTGCGCGATCGCGTAGACCACCACTCCGGCGACGAGACCGCCGATGACCTGTGCCACGACGTACAACCCCGCCTTCGCGACGGACAACCGGCCGAGCGCGAGGTGTCCGACGGTGACGGCCGGGTTCACGTGGCAGCCCGAGATCGGGCCGATGGCGTAGACGAGGAAGAGGAGCGTCAGTCCGAATGCCAGTGCCACACCGAGGTTTCCGACCTTGGCTCCGGCGAAGACCGCCGTACCCACCGCCGCGAAGACCAGTACGAACGTACCGACCGCCTCTGCTACGTATTTCTTGAGATCCGAGATCGGTTCGACTTCTACGTGTTCCTGTGCGGTTGGAGACATTGAACCCACCTTCGTCGAAATGGATCGTTAGTCCTGCTTTCCACAGAGAGATCTGGCTGGCACTTTACGCCAGGCGTGTGATCTCCACGACGACTTCGAGATCTGTCGCCCGGCCACCGGAGAAGATGCCCTTGAGCGGCGGAACGTCCGCGTAGTCCCGTCCGATACCCACCGACACGTGCTGTTCGTTCACCGCGACGGCGTTGGTGGGGTCGTATCCCCACCATGCACCGGTCCACGCCTCGACCCACGCGTGACTCTCCCCCGCCACCGTGTCGTCCACCGCCGCATCGGGTTTCGGGTGCAGATAGCCGGACACGTAGCGACTCGGAATCCCCATACTGCGCAGAAGGACCAGCGTCAGGTGCGCGTAGTCCTGGCACACGCCCTGCCGCTCGGCCCAGGCGTCGACCGCGGACGTGTGGACGCCCGTCGTGCCCGGAACGTAATCCATCTCCCGATGCACCCAGTCCGCCGCCGCGACAACGGCTTCGTCGGGAGTGCGGCCCTTGCGGAGGTCCCGGGCGATCGTGTCGAGCTTGCGGCTGCGCGGCACGAACGTCGTGTTGCTCAGCTGTTCGTTGAACCGGTCGGTGAGCGGAGGGCTGACCAGCTCGTCCCAGTCCACCTTCTCCTCCGGCTCCCAGAACGGCTCGGTCTCGACCACGGACAGCCCGGTGACCTCGAGTTCCTTGTGCGGCGCATGGAGATCGAACGCGGTGACGGCGGTGCCCCAGTAGTCGGTGTAGCGGTACGACCGCGTCGCCGGCGTCGTTTCGACCCGGTTCAGGATCACCGTCTGCCTGCTGTCACCGCGAGGGGTGAGTCGCGCCTCGTTGTACGAGGACGTGACCGGTGCGTCGTAGGCATACCCGGTGGTGTGCACGACTCTCATACGCCAGCTCACAGCTCTCCCTCCACGACGGCTTCGCCGCCGACGGCCCGTGCATCGGTCCACGCCACCCACGGCGCGGCGTGAAAATACTGCAGCGCGATGGCTTCTCCGAGCTCGCGGCAAGTTTCCTGCAACCCCGCGAGCCGATCCTGGAGATCCTCGAGGAGCACGCCGGGCGGCAGGAACTCGAGTTCGCTGCGGGCCCTGCCGAGGAGACGCTGCGCCTCGGCCCTGGGTCCGACGCGGCTGTCGGGCTGGTGGTCGAGTTCGGCGAGGCACAACTCCGCCTGCCGGATGGCGTGGAACACCGACCGCGGAAACAGCCGGTCCAGCAGGATGAACTCGACCACCCGGTTGGCGTCCAGCGCGCCGCGGTATGTGCGCAGGTAGGTGTCGTGGGCTCCCGCGGAGCGCAGCACCGTCACCCACGCCGGCGAGGACGGGCGGTCGCCCGCACGGGACAACAGCATCCGCGCGAGCATGTCGACGCGTTCGATCGAGCGGCCGAGCAGCAGGAAGCGGTATCCGTCGTCGCGGCTCATCGTCGAATCGGCCAGACCCGCGAACATCGCCGCGCGTTCCTCCACGTACCGGAAGAACTCGTGCGGCCCGAGACGCTTGGACGCCCGCTCCCGTTCGGCGAGGCCGTTGTACGTGGTGTTGAGGCACTCCCACATCTCGCTGGACGTGACCTCCCGGGCACCCCGCGCGTTCTCGCGGGCGCTGGCGAGGGAGTCGATGATCGAGCCCACCTGGTTGCGGCTGAACGCCACCAGTTCCGTCACCGACCGGACGTCGAGTTCGGTGTCGGGCGCTTCGATGCCGAGCACCCGCAGCAGCAACCGGGACGTGCGGTCCGGGTCCACCGAGGCGTCGTCGAGCAGTTGATGCACGGCGACGTCGAGAATGCGGGCCATGTCGTCGGCCCGCTCGACGTACCGGCCGATCCAGTACAGCGATTCCGCGTTCCTCGCGAGCATCAGCGATCACCTCCCTGGCCCTGTTGCTGCTGCTGTTGCTGCTGCTGTTGCTGCTGCTGTTGCTGTTGTTGTTGCAGTTGAGTCGTGCTGAGTTCGGGTCCCTGCTCGGCCTCGGCGGACTGCGCAGGCTCGGCCACGAGCTCCTCACCTGCGAGTTCCCGCTCCTCGTCGGAGCTCCTGCTCGCGAGCACCCACGTGTCCTTGCTGCCGCCGCCCTGGCTGGAGTTCACGACGAGAGACCCCTCGGGCAGGGCCACGCGGGTGAGCCCGCCCGGCAGCACCCACACGTCGTCACCGTCGTTGACCGCGAAGGGCCGCAGATCGACGTGCCGGGGAACCAGTTCGTCCCCGACCTTGGTGGGCACCGTGGACAGCTGGACGACGGGCTGCGCGATCCACCCGCGCGGGTCCGCCTTGATCTTCCGGGCGATCGTGTTCAGTTCCTTGGGTGATGCGTCGGGGCCGAAGACGATGCCGTAGCCGCCGGAACCCTCCACCGGTTTGATCACCAGTTCGTCGACCCGGTCCAGGACCTGTTCGCACTCCTCGTCGAGCCAGCACCGGAATGTGTCGACGTTCGCGAGCAACGGCTTCTCACCGAGGTAGTAGTCGATGATCTGCGGGACGTAGGTGTAGACGAGCTTGTCGTCACCGACCCCGTTGCCGACGGCACTCGAGATGACGACGTTGCCCGCCCGGGCCGCGTTCAGCACGCCGGCCACCCCGAGCACGGAATCCGGGCGGAAGTGCATGGGGTCGAGGTAGTCGTCGTCGATGCGGCGGTAGATGACGTCGACCTGGCGTTCGCCCTCGGTCGTGCGCATGTAGACCATGTTGTCGCGGCAGAACAGGTCGCGGCCCTCGACCAGTTCGACACCCATCTGGCGCGCGAGCAGCGAATGCTCGAAGTACGCGGAGTTCGCGACCCCGGGCGTCAGCACCACGACGGTCGGGTCGGCCTCGTTGAGGGCGGCGGAAGCGCGCAGCGCCCGCAACAGATGGGAGGCGTAGTCGCCGACGGACCGCACACGGTGTGACATGAACAGGTCGGGGAACACCCGCGCCATCGTGCGGCGGTTCTCCATGACGTACGACACTCCCGACGGCGAACGCAGGTTGTCCTCCAGTACGCGGAACACCCCGTTCTCGTCGCGGACGAGGTCGATTCCGGCGACGTGGATCCGCACCCCGTTCGGCGGGACGATCCCGGAGGCCGCCCGGTGGAAGTGCTCGCACGAGGTGACCAACCGCTTCGGCAGCACGTGGTCACGCAGGATGCGCTGTTCCCCGTACACGTCGTCGAGGAACATCTCGAGCGCCTGCACGCGCTGCTTGATGCCTTTCTCGAGACGCGTCCACTCGGCAGCGGCGATGACCCGAGGAACCAGATCGAGCGGGAAGGGTCGCTCCTGACCGGACAGCGAGAACGTCACGCCCTGGTCGATGAACGCCCGGCCGAGGGCGTCGGATCGGGCGGCGAGATCGGCTCGGTCCGCGGGCTCGAGCGCCTTGAAGACGCCTTTGTAGGGCGGGCGGACGGTGCCGTCGCGGTCGAACATCTCGTCGAACGCCAGCCCGTAGCGCCCGATGTCGGTGTACCCGTCGAACACGTGGGCGGGTTCTGCGGGCTTGCGCGGCCGGGCGGTCACCCGCGTCCGCGGCTGGGTTCCCGATGCCTTCGCACCCGCCTGCGTGCTTCCCCCCGATTTTCGGACGGGGGCTTTCGAGGTTGCCGACGATTTCGTTACTGTTGACGACTTCGATGCTGGGGGCGTCATCCCAGACATGCTGCTACATGTACACCCCTTCAGCAGCACAGCCGCAGGATTTGTCGGCGCGTCCGGCGCCGGTTTGAGATCGGACACCGATCACTGGTAATCTCGCCTGTCGGTGCATATGTGTGCGCCCAGAGCTTTCTCGACCGTAACCAGCTTAAGACGACAGGATTTTACGCGTGGCCAACATCAAGTCCCAGGTGAAGCGGATCCGTACCAACGAGGCGGCCCGACTCCGTAACCAGTCGGTGAAGTCCTCGCTGCGCACGGCGATCCGCTCGTTCCGCGAGGCTGCGGCGGCCGGTGACAAGGACAAGGCCAACGAGCTCCTCGTCGCCACCAGCCGCAAGCTCGACAAGGCAGCCAGCAAGGGCGTCATTCACGCCAACCAGGCTGCCAACAAGAAGTCTGCTCTCGCGCAGGCGATCAACAAGATCTGACGGTTCTTCCGTCGTAGGCTCTCCAACAGCCGCTCGATCCTCGGACCGAGCGGCTGTTGTCGCGTCTCCGTCAGACCTGTCGTAGCCGGGAGACGCGGCCCACGGCACTCTCGACGGCGTAGTCCGCGTCGGCCGACGCGCCCTTGACGTCGGCGTTCAGGGCGGCCACGATGCGCAGCGCCTCCCCCACCGACGTCGGTGTCCAGCCCTTCGCGAGGGCCTGCGCCTTCTTGATCTTCCAGGGCGGCATGCCGAGTTCCGACGCCATCCGGAACGGGTCTCCCCGCCCCGCCGGGGCCACCCGGGCGATCGAGTGCACCGCATCTGCCAGCGCGTCCGCCAGCAGCACGTGCGGCACGCCACGCAGCATCGCCCAGCGCAGCGCCTCGATCGCGCCCGCGGTGTCGCCGGCGACGGCCTTGTCCGCGACGTCGAATCCGCTCACCTCGGCCTTGCCCGAGTAGTACCGCTGGACGGCGGCGACGTCGATCTTTCCGCCGGTGTCGGAGGTGAGTTGCGAGCACGCGGCGGCCAGTTCGCGCAGATTCGAGCCGACTCCTTCGAACACGCTCTGCACCACTTCCGGCGACACCCGCACCCCGAGGGTGCGGAACTCGCCGCGAATGAACCCGATCAGGTCGCCCGACTTCAGTTTGGCGCAGGGGTGCACCACGGCTCCGAGCTTCTCCAGCGCCCCGGTCATCGCTTTCGCACGTCCGCCGCCCGAGTGCAGGACCACCAGGACGACGCCCGGTGGCGGGTCGCCGGCCGCGTCCAGGATCAGTGCCACGGCGTCCTTGCCCGCCTCCGCCGCGGCCTCCAGCACCACCACGCGATCTTCGGCGAACAGCGAGGGGCTGAGCAGTTCGGCGAGTTCGGCCGCCCCGGCATCACCCGCCCGCAACCGGTTGACGGGAAGCTCCGCGCCCGCGGCCACGTCCGCGTTCGCGCGGACGTGGCCGATGACCTGCGCCACCGCGCGTTCGACGAGGAATTCCTCGTCACCGAGGACCAGATGGAGCTGTTCGAGCTGAGTTGGAGTGCTCACGCGAAGATCGTGCCACGTGGGGCGGACACGGTCGCCGACACCCCGTAACCGGGACCGAGCAGGGCGAACACGGGCGATCGCCACGCAGCGGTCGCGTCGGCGGTGGACACTCGATCATATGACCGCGGAAACCGAGGTGGACGGCGTCACCCGCGAAGACTACGCGCACATGATCGACCTCGACGACGATCGCGCGGCAGGGCACCGGTACGAGCTGAGTTTCCGGTACACCTGCCGCGACGGGCTGCTCCTCCGATGGTCGGTGCAACTGGTGACCCGCTGCTCGGCCTCCGGGCACGCCGAGACACTGTTCGCGGGTGGTCGATCCGTCCTCGAACCCGCATCGCCCTCGCATCGCGACGTTGCGGGGGCCGGCTCCGACGGCGACTTCGACGCGGCGTGCGACTTCTACGAACACCGGTGGCGGGCCCTGCTCGACCCGGCGGGCGGCAGCCCGCGAGGTGAGAACGAGCAACGTCACCTGTCCGACGCGCTCACCCTGTACGGGCGTACGTGGCGCAACACCGCCGGCCGGGCGCTCGCCGACCGGCTCGCGTCGTTCGCCGAGGTCACCGTGCTCGCCCTGGGCACCGACCCCGCGTTCCACGTCATGCGCCGCACCGCCGCCCACTACCCCGATCCGGTCGTCCTCGCCGTCTACCAACCCGTCGGGCAGCGCATCGACCTCACCCTGGTCGACACCGCGACCGTGGAGGCGTTGATCGACGACCCCGGTCCGCTGCGCACCGGACCGGACACCAGCGCAGGCGCCCTGCTCACGGGCATCGGACCCGCCGGACTGCTGCATCCCGGCTACATCGGCTCCACCACCGCCGGCGTCACCGAGCTGACTCCGCCGCCCCCGGTCAGCTGACCACTTCGCGCGTCAGGAGGTCGACCACCGCCGCCAGCGTGCCGACGCGCCCGAACTCGGCCCGTTGCCGCTCGGCGCCCGTGCCCTCCCGCAATACGGTGTCGAGCCCCGACTCGAGGAACGCCCGATCACTCGCGCCGAGCCCCGGGGCCACGTACTCGTTCAGCATTTCCAGCTGCAGGCGGATCGGCTGGGACCGATCCGCGGCCGGGCTCGTGCATTCCCCGTCGAGTCCGTCGCGAGCCGCGCGCCACAACTGCGCCCGCAGCAGCTCGCCGCGCAGCCACGGCACGGTGAGGCCGTCCTCCAGCGACCGCAGCGCCCACCCGACGAGCCCCTTCACGACCACCGCGAAGAGCGCCGCGTGCGCGGCGGTCATGGCGACGTCCGCGATCCGGACCTCGATGGTCGGTTGC
Organism: Rhodococcus sp. IEGM 1351; assembly: GCF_030056875.1. Classification (NCBI taxonomy): domain Bacteria; kingdom Bacillati; phylum Actinomycetota; class Actinomycetes; order Mycobacteriales; family Nocardiaceae; genus Rhodococcus; species Rhodococcus sp. IEGM 1351. The sequence continues at coordinate 414,800 of NZ_JASHKU010000002.1, forward strand.
TTGTCGGAGAGCCGGACGTGCCAGTAGATCATTCCCCGATCCATGGCGGCACCGGTTCCGATCATGGCGCCGACCGTCGCCTCGTACTGGTCCGCGGAATCGAAGTGGGGCGGCGGTCCCGCCGACGGCCACCGCGACCACATGATGTGCCGCCAACTGTGATACGCGGTGTCGTGCCCACTGTGGAACGGGGAGTTCGCGGCGAGCGCGAGCAGCACGGGCAGCCAACTGCGGACCAGGTTGCTCACCTGCACACCCACGTCGCGGCTCGGGATCCCCACGTGCACGTGGCAGCCGCACGTGGTCACCGTGTCCACGATCGACCCGAAGTGACGGGCCATCTCCTCGTACCGCGGGCTCGGGGTGATCGCCGGGGGCAATCCCTCGACGATCAGGGACGTCCCGCTGGGCAGCAGCAACAGGTCGCGGCCCGCGGCGGCCTTCGCCAGCCGGCGGCGCAGGCTGCGCAGCTCCTCGTGCAGTTCCTCCCCGGTGTGGCACACACCCGTCGCCGTCTCGATCTGGCATCGGGCGAGTTCACGCTGAAGCCCGTGAATGTCGTGGCCGGCCTCGGCCACCACGTCGGGTCCCGCGGCGGAGAGGTGACCGGACTCGTCGACGAGGAAGAACTCCTCCTCGACTCCCACACTGAGGTCGCGACCCGATTCCGTTGCTGCAGGGCTCATTCAGGAGGTATCCCCCCGTTCCGCGGATACGAAACCGGGCCGCCGCTCAGGTGAAACCGATGACTTCCTCACCCCAGGCCCGGCGGAGTTCCCGGTCGGGATCGGCGACGACCGCGTCGTTCTTGCCGATCAGCAGGGTCGTGCGATCCGCCTCGTCGTACCGCGGCCAGCCGACCTCCTCTCCCGTTCCGTCCGGGGTGCCCTCGGTGGCGAACGACAGCCACCGTCGCTGGATCCGCTCCGACACGTGACCGGCGGTTCGGTGCCCACCGAGCTTGAACGTGGGGTCGTGCGGGACCACGCCGAAGTTCCCGAAGACGTACGGCACCTCGGTGCCGTGGGTGGCGCCGATCCGCGCGGCGCGCAGGAACGGTGTCGCGTAGTCGAAGCGGTACAGCCAGGTCGGGGCGACGCGGCTGTGCGCTTCCGCGATCCACAGCGTCGGCATTCGGAACGCGGCGTCCCGCGAGATCTCCATGGCCGAGCGTTTCTTCGGGTAGTCGGGATATGCGGCCGCCACCTCGTGCTCCTCGTCTGCCGGGAGGTCGGGGTGATCGGCGGCGATCGCCACGAACATCTGGTGCACGGCGTCCGGGGTGATGGGCATCAGGGGCGACTTCATGAGCCGGAACATCGACGCCTCGTCCTTGTTCGTCCCGATCAGCAGCGGAATTCGGTGTGCGAGGCCTGTGCGGAATGCCGCGACAGGGTGGTGCGGGACCACGTCGCCGTCGACGGTCGGGGCAACCGCCAGGGTGCCGGGGACCCGTGCGGGCACCTGCTGGACGAGTTCGACGCAGGCCTTGGTCAGCACGTCGACGGGCAGGTCGCGGAGTCGGCTCGCGTCGGCGGGCGCGATGTCGAGCAGCTCGAGGAACGATTCGGCGATGCTCGCGGCGCGGTCACTGCCGTAAACGGACGTCGCGGGCGAACTCTCGGCGATCGCACGGTGGAACAGTCCCTCCGCCGGTGGGGACGTCATCAGCGTGGTGACCGCGCCGCCACCGGCGGACTCCCCGAACAGCGTCACGTCACCCGGGTCGCCGCCGAACGCCGCGATGTTGTCGCGGACCCAGGTCAGTGCCGCGATCTGATCGCGCAGGCCCAGGTTCGTGTCGAACGGATGCTTCTCGGTCGAGAACGAGGAGAAGTCCAGGAATCCCAGCGCACCGAGCCGGTAGTTGAACGTGACGACCACGACGTCGCCGCGTTCGACCAGACGAGTCGGATCGAACATGCGCTGTCCGGACGAACCGAGGTAATACGCCCCGCCGTGGATCCACACCATCACCGGCCGCGCTCGCTCCGTGTCCGTCGCGGGGGCGAAGACGTTCAGGGTCAGGCAGTCCTCGTCGATGGTCAGACCGGGGTCGATGGGCAGCGGGCCGTGCTCGTTCTGCGGCGCGATCGAACCGAACCGGGAACAGTCGCGCACCCCGGTGAACGGTTCGGGCGCGCGCGGGGCGCGGAGCCGCCACTCGCCGACCGGCGGCGCGGCGTAGGGAATGCCTTTCCATGACCGGACGCCGTCCAGGCGGACACCCCGCAGCGTCCCCTGGCCGATGGTCACCTGTGGGTCCTCGGTGCGCGAAACCATGCCGTCATCTTCGCCCGGGACGACCGCCCCCGGAGTCCGATCGGGAATTCCTCCGGCCCCGGACCTGCAGCGACCGCCCTCTCTGGCAGACTGAATCAGTGAGCCGGGCGCATGCCCGCACGCTGGAGGAACCGATGCGAGACACAGTGCCCGATACGACGCGCTCGCAGGCTGTCGGCAGGTCGGCCGCGACGTTCGCGACCCTCGCCGATCTTCTCTACGCGGGTCAGGATTTCGGGCACGTCCACCAAGCCATCTGCGACGCCGCGCCACTACTCGTCGAGGGCTGTGACCACGCGAGCCTGATGCTCCGGGAGGGATCCCGCTACGTGACGGCCGCGGCCAGCGACGACGTGGCCGCCCGCGTCGACGAGTACGAGCGCGACGAGAACGAGGGACCGTGCGTCGATGCCATCGTCAGCGACACGCCCCAGTTCGAGACGGACCTCTCCACCACGTCGCAGTGGCCGCGGCTGTCGGCGCGGGTGCTGGCCCACACGCCGGTGCGCGGTGCGGCCGGATTTCGCATGGTCATCCTCGGGCGCAAGGTCGGCGCCCTCAATCTGTTCTCCGACACGGCGGGAGCCCTCAACACCACGTCCGTCGAGCAGGGCATCATGCTCGCATCGTTCGCGGCGGTGGCGCTGGCGGCCGTCCACGAGCACGCCGAGGCCGAGACACTGCGGGCCGGCCTGACCAGCAACCGTGAAATCGGGAAGGCCGTGGGTCTGCTGATGGCGTTCCACAACATTCCCGAGACTCAGGCGATGGAGATTCTCCGCACCACCTCGCAGGACATGAATCTCAAACTGGCGAAGGTGGCGCAGGAAATCGTCGCTCACCATCACCGGAAGGTGACCTGACCGCTGTCAGTCAGTCCACCTCCGGCGCATCGGGGTTACCCGCGATGCCGAGCATGGACAGGAGCATGCGGCAGTCTTCGGCGTCGAGTGACTGGGCAGCAACGACCCGCTGCGCCCTCCACACCTGCCCGGCGTCGAGCTCGTCGTCCACATCGAGATCTGTCCGCTCCGATTCCGACATTCGCCCTCCAATGCGGGTGCGTTCCAAGACCGTTCACCTCAACATCTGCCACCGGATGGTAGTCGGTGTTTCGGTGTCGCATACGCACATCGGGAATCGAAGTCGAAACGATACAGACGTCGTTCCGCCGCCGTCGCACCGAGCGTGCCGCGCGGCGCACTCCGGAGACGAAAGTGACAGCGGCACAACATATATCAGGAAGTTGCCAGCGCCCGCAGCGGCTCACTCAACTCGTTGGCGAAGAATTCGAAGAAGCCGTCGACGTCCGGCCCCGCGTTGATCAGCGCCAGATGATCGAACCCGGCATCGACGAAAGTGCCTGCCACCTCGAGGTGCCGCCGGACGTCCGGACCGCACGCCATGGCGTCGCGGACGTCCTCGGTGCGGATCGACGACGCCGCCGCCTCGAAGTTGATCGGATTCGGCAGTTCCGCTTGAACCTTCCATCCGGTCAACCCGAACCGGAACAACCGATGCGCCGACTCGACCGCGGATTCCTCGTCACGCGCCCACGCGAGGGGCACCTCCCCGTACTTGGGCCCCGACCCACCGGCCCCGGCATAGGCCTTCACGAGGTCCGGATCCGCTTCGGTGGCGAACAGTCCGTCGCCGAGTTCCGCGGCGATCCCGACTGCCTCCGTGCCGCCCGCAGCGACCGCGATCGTGGGCGGCACGTCGGGCAGATCGAAGACGCGTGCGTCGTCGAGGGTGAGGTGCTTGCCCTCGTACGAGTGGTAGCCGCCCGACCACAGCAGGCGGATGATGTCGATCGCCTCACGAAGCATCTGGTGCCGGGTGGTCACCGACGGCCAGCCGCCACCGACGACATGCTCGTTCAGCCGTTCCCCCGAACCGAGTCCCAGGGTGAACCGGCCCTCGCTGAGGACGGCGGTCGTGGCCGCGGCCTGCGCGATGATCGCGGGGTGATATCGGACGAACGGGCAGGTGACACCGGTCGCCAGACCGATCCGGTCGGTCCGTGCCGCGGCGGCCGCGAGCATCGACCACACGAATCCCGAATGTCCGTGACTGTAGAGCCAGGGGTGATAGTGATCGCTCACCTCGACGAAGTCGAAGCCGGCCCGTTCGGCTTCCACCGCCTGCCGCACGATCTCCCGCGGATCGAACGTCTCGGCCATCAACTTGAACCCCACCTGCATGTCGTCGTCCCTTTCCTCGAGTTCTGCGAAGGTTTCCCGGATTCGGGCGCGCTCACACAACGCGACCCAGCGACGACGGCCAGATCGGCGCCCACAGCACCAGCACGCCGATCGCGATTCCCGCCAGCACCAGCCGGGGTCCGCGTCTGCGTAGCGTGACACCGAGCGCCACCACGGCACCGAGGACGATCGCCGCACCGGCGGGCCCGGAGGGCACCGGAATCGAGGCACCCGGAAGCCGCGCGCCCCGCTCGGCCACGGTGACGAGCCACCACAGCGGCCACTGGGTCACGCGCACCACCACTTCCGCGACGGGAACACTGACCCCTGCGATCAGCGCGGTGACCGCTCCGGCCACGGTGATCACGCCGACCACGGGGGCGACCAGGATGTTCGCGCAGATGGACACCAGGCTCACCGTCCCCGCCATCGCGGCCACGATCGGAGCGGTGACGGCGAAGGCGGCGACGGACACCGCCACCGTCTCGGCCACCGCCCGCGGCCAGCCGCGGCCCACCAGCACGTCGACCCCCACCGGCGCGATCACGATCAGCCCTGCAGTGGCGGTTGCCGAGAGAACGAAGCCGAAGTCCACCGCCAACCCCGGTGACCACGCCAGCAGGGCTATGACACCCGCTGCCAGCGCGGGCATCGCCTGTTTCCGCCGTCCGGTCACGAGCGCCAGCAGGGCGACCGAGCCCATCGCCGCGGCGCGCAGCACGCTGGGTGACGGTCGCGCGATCACCACGAATGCGATCAGCGCCGCGGCAGCCAGCGCCGCACCCGCGCGGGGACCGAGTCCCACCCCTCGGACCAGGAGCAGCACCGCTCCCAGCAGGATGCTGACGTTCGCCCCGGACACCGCCGTGAGATGCGTCAGTCCGGTCGCGGTGAAGTCGTCCTTCACCTCCCGGGGCAGCGCCGAGGTGTCGCCGACCACCAGCCCCGGCAACAGTCCTGCCTCGTCGGCAGGCAGGACGGCGGCGGCAACGGCGAACCGCGCACGCAGGGCGCCTGCCCACCGCTGATGCGGTGGCGCGGGACCGACGTCCGCGGGCGGTCCGGACACCCGGACCGCGGCCAGGCTCAGGTCCCGGTGCCGCGGAGGGCTCACCTGCCCGCGCAGGACCACAGCCTGTCCCGGCAGCAGTCCGAGCCACCCGTCCGCCGGGGCGAGGACGACCACCGCACCGCCCGAGTGGATCGTCTCGGTGGCCCGGCGGATCTCGACGACGTTCGCGTTCACGAGGACGTGTCGTCCGAAGCCGGCAATCTCCCGGGGATCGTCGGCAAGGGTGACGACGAGCGTCACCCACGTCTCGTTCCGGGCGAGTTCGGTCATCGGGTGCCGTTCCGCGGCCTGAACCCGCCAGGCCACCCCTGCAGCGCAGCAGGACCCGAACAGCAGTACCGCCAACGTCCCGGCCGTCCACCGTCCCGGCCCCCGCAGGGCGCATCCCGCGGCGAGGAGAACCGCCGCTCCCGACAGGATCGCCACGAGGACCCACGCCGCCCGGGAGCCTCCGAGGATACCGATCAGCGTTGCCGCCCAGCACATCCCGGCGAACGGAAGAAGCCGCAGGTCGAGGAGCCGCGGTTCGTTGTTTCGCATCACAGGGTGACCTGGCCGCGCAGTTTCTCCAGCCGCACCGGCCCGATCCCGTCCACCTCCCCCAGTTGCGAGATGTCGGTGAATTTGCCGTTGGTCGTTCGCCACGCGACGATCGCCGCCGCCGTGACGGGTCCGACACCGGGAAGTGCATCGAGTTCCGTCTCCGTCGCCGTGTTGAGGTTCACGAGCCCTCCGCCCGTGGCGGCCGGTGCGCCGGCGGGCCCCGGTGATCCTGCGGAGGCACCGCCCACCGCGCTCGGTGGCGCCTGGGTGGTCGCGGCACCTACGAGCACCTGATCGCCGTCCGAAAGTCGTTGAGCCAGATTCAATCCGAGGGTGTCACCGCCGTCGCGCACTCCCCCGGCAGCGGCGAGAGCGTCCGCGACCCGGGAGCCCGGTGGCAGCCGGACGAGACCGGCCGACGCCACCAGTCCCACGACGCTGACGACGATCTCCTCCGCCGGGGCGGGTGCCGCCGCCGCCGCGGCGGGAGTCGTCGTCGCCGGTGCCGGAGTCAGGGAATGCACTCCGGCGGCGGGTAACGACGGAACGGCCTGCGTCTCCGGCCGATCGCTGCGCACGCCGAGCACGGTGGCCGTCGCGACGACGATTCCCACCACGATCAGCACCAACGCCCCGGTCCGCCCGGGATCGAATCGTGCGTCCCGCCACCGGTCCGGCAGCGAGAATCCGCCCCGGCGGCGGTCGGCGGACCACGTCGTGTCGCCGTCGAGGACGGTTCCGCTCGGCTCGGCCAGCCACTCCGGCGCCGCCGGTGTGTCGGGCGGCACCGCATCGCGTTCCCCCGACGTCAGGATCGCGAGCCGGGTCCGGCCCCTCGAACGTTCTTCCCTGATGCCCATGGAGGCGACGGTAAAGTGCGCCGCCCACAGAATCGCCGCGACGACCAGGCTTTCCGAATCGGCCTGTGGATCAGTGCGAAGTTGTGGATGAATCGCGGTCTTCGTGGTGCAGGGCGGGTTCCGGGCACAGCACGATGCCGATGGCGCCCACGCCCACGTGGGCGCCGATCACCGAGCTGAAATCGGTGACGACGAGGTCACTGACCTGCGGAATCCGGTCCTTCAGCTGCTGCGCCACCGCTTCGGCGCGCTGCCGGGCGTGCATGTGATGCACAGCGACGGCCGTCCTGTCCAGACCTGCCAGCTCCACCGCGGCGTCGACCATCCTGGCCATCGCCTTGGTCGACGTGCGCGTCTTCTCCTTCAGAACCAGCCGGCCGTCCACGAGATGCAGCACCGGTTTCATCGCCAGTGCGGTACCGAGCAGTGCGGCGGCGGTGCCGATGCGTCCTCCGCGTCGCAACTGATCGAGCCTGTCCACGACGATCAGGCAACGCCCGCGGCTCGCGACGTCGACCGCCCGCCGGTACGCCGTCTCGAGGTTCGCACCGTCCTTCGCGGCCCGCGCGGCCTCGAGGACCGGGTAGCCCAATCCCATTCCGGCGGACTGGGAGTCGACGATCCGCACCCGGCCGTCGAATTCCTGTGCCGCCTGACGACCTGCCTCCCACGTTCCGGACAGCTGCCGGGAGATGTGCACCGCGAGAACGCCTGCGCCCTCACTCAGCTCCAGCGCTGTCGCGTACGCCTCGGACAGCTCGCTCGGCGACGCGCCCGACGTGGTGACGCCGGCAAGATCCTCGGGGAGCGCGTCGATTCCCTCCCGGAAATCCTGGCCGCCGCTGAGGACATGGAGTGGGACCACCTGGATCCCGTACTGCTCGACGAGTTCGGGCAGGATCGAGGCCGAGGAATCGGTGACGACGACGACGGGCATCGGACTACTCGGCTCCGCTCGACACCGGGTCGGCCGAAACCGCACCCTCGGCGGAGTCGGGAACGACTCCCGCCGCGCGGAGCGCGGTCAGCATCGCCGCGGCCACCCCGGTGTGTCCGTCCCAGCCCCAGTGGATGCCGTCCGGATTACCCTGATCGCTGAAGACGTTGGCGCGCACCGCCTCCGCCAGGTCGACGAGGGGCACGTTCTTCTCCTCCGACCACGCCGTGATGGCGGCAACGGCACCGGGGCGGCCCGCATGCACCTTGCCGTAGGCCTCGCTGCGATGCACGGACGGCAGGGTCCCGATGACGGGCAACTCGGGCCGCATGTACTCGAGCGCAGCCCGTGAGCTCTCCAGATATTCGACACTCAGCCGCGGGGGCAACGCCACCGGCCATCCCAGCGGGGACAGCCTGGGCTGAAGCCACTGGTAGCCGGCCCGCACGACGCGGCGCAGCGCGGGCGGGCGGACGTAACGCAACTGTTCCCGCAGCGCCGTCGGGAGCGGGGACGGAAGGGAGTCCATGCCGCCGACCGCGAACACGACGGCACCGGCGCGTGGAACCGCCGACCACACGCGTGGGTCCTGGGTCAGCGCCCACCACACGTCGCGGCTGGTCCAGCCGATCCGCGCCACCAACTCGACATCCCAACCGAGTTGACGTGCAACGATATTGGGCCAGATGTCGGGGTGGTCGGACGGGAGACCGCCCTTGGGTCCGTAGTACGACAGCGAATCGGCGAGCACGAGCAGGACGGGGCGTTCCCCCGAGCCGGCATCCACGTCAGAGGACGTCACTGGCCACACTCGCAGAAGCGTTCCACACGTCGAGGCGCCAGTTGAGCGAATCGGGGTTTCCGTACGCGCTCAGCTGCACCCAGCTGGTGTTGCCCAGCCCGCCCAGCACCGGCCAGCGGTCGACGGGCAGATCCAGCAGGGCGGCGGTCAGCGCGGCGATCACACCGCCGTGCGCAACCAGGACCACCGGCTTCTCCGCCCAGTCCTCGTGCTTCTCGACGAGTTCGGCGACCACCGGCTTGCTGCGGCGGGCGACGTCGATGCGACTCTCCCCGCCGGGCGGTGCCCACGTCGCGTCGCCGCGCCACGTGGCGCGGGCGCCGGGTGCGCGGGCGTCGACGTCGAGGTGCGTGAGCCCCTGCCAGTCACCGAGATGCGTCTCGCGGAGGCGCTCGTCGATCTGGACCGGCAGACCGGCGTTGTCGCCGACCTCCACCGCGGTGTCGTAGGCCCGCCGCAGATCGGAGGACACGATGGAGATCGGTCTGCGACCGACGAGCGCGGTGGCGGCGGCGCGGGCCTGCGACCGCCCCAGCTCCGACAGTTCGGTGTCGAGCTGACCCTGCATGCGATTGTCGGCGTTGTACTCGGTCTGCCCGTGGCGAAGCAGGATCAGACGTCGCGGGGAGCGGGGGGCATCCGTCACAGCTCGGGCTCCTCCGCCTCGGCGGCGGTGCCCGCACCGTTCGCGTCGGCCGGGCCGTGCAGCCCGAGACCCTCGACGGGCACGGTCGGGCAGTCCTTCCACAGCCGGTCGAGTGCGTAGAAGTTGCGCTCCTCGTTGTGCTGGACGTGGATCACGACGTCCACGAAATCGAGCAGTGCCCAACGGCCTTCGCGGGTGCCCTCGCGCCGCACCGGCTTGTGACCTGCCTCACGCAGTCGATCTTCGATGTTCTCGACGATCGCGTTGACCTGTCGCTCGTTGGGGGCGGAGGCGATGACGAAGCAGTCGGTGATGACCAGCTGCTCGGAAACATCGAGCACCACCACATCGGAGGCCAGCTTCTCGTCGGCAGCCACTGCCGCGATGCGTGCCATCTCGATGGCTTCGGTCGTTGCGCTCACGCGATGTTCTCCCAGTTCGGTTCGAAAAGTGCTGACTAACTCTTGGTCTTGTCCGGGGCCGGTTCGGACATCGTCGTCGCGCCGTCGAGGCGCTCGGAGTCCGGTGGCCGGTACAGGTTCCGTTTGGAGATGTACTGGACCACACCGTCCGGCACGAGGTACCACACAGGACGGTGTCGACTGGCACGCCGCCGACATTCCGTCGAGGAGATCGCCAGAGCCGGGATCTCGATCAGCGTGACCGCGTCCTCCGGCAACGCGTCCAGGTGACCGGCCAGATGTTCGGTGTTGAGATCGAATCCCGGGCGCGACACCCCGACGAACTTCGCCAGCGAGAACAGTTCCTCCCAGTCCTGCCAGGACAGGATACTCGCCAGGGCGTCCGCACCGGTAATGAAGTACAGCTCGGCGTCCGGGTGGTAGCTGCGCAGATCACGCAGAGTGTCGACGGTGTAGGTGACCTTCTCCCGGTCGACGTCCACCCGGCTGACGGAGAAACGCGGATTCGACGCGGTGGCGATGACCGTCATCAGGTACCGGTCCTCGGCCGGGCTGACGCCCTTGCCCTGCTTCTGCCAGGGCCGGCCGGTGGGCACGAAGACGACCTCGTCGAGGCTGAATCGATCTGCCACCTCACTGGCTGCCACGAGGTGACCGTGATGAATGGGGTCGAAGGTGCCGCCCATGACTCCCAGGCGGCGCCGACGCGCACCCGCTGCTCCCTGTTCCACGAGTGACGAGCTTACGTGTTCACACCGGCAGCAACCCGGCGACCACCGACGCCAGCTGCTGAGCGGATCGGCATTCGTGCATGCTGATGACCTCGTTGTACACCTTGGCCGCCGAGTCGCCCGTTCCCCACTGACCGCGGGGCTCCGGGTTGAGCCAGTGCGCGTGCTTCGCCACCGACACGAGCCGGGCCAGGGCCTCCAGATTCGGGTCGCGGTAGTTGTTGCGGCCGTCGCCGAGCACCAGCAGCGACGTCCGCGACGTGATGCTCTGGGTGAACCGTTCGGCGAACACCCCGAACGCGTTGCCGTAGTCGGAGTGCCCGTCGTAGCCGACCAGGTCGGCTTCCCGGATCATCCGCGACATGGCGCTGCCGAGGTCGGCTCCCGCGTCGAAGAAGCGGGTGACCTCGTCGGTGGTGTCGATGAACGCGAACACCCGCACCCGGGAGAACTGCTCGCGCAGCGCGTGGACGAGCAGCAGGGTGAAGTGGCTGAAACCCGCGACCGAACCCGACACGTCGCACATGACGACCAGTTCGGGGCGCGCCCGCCGGGGCTTGCGCTGGACGAGGTCGATGGGCACACCGCCGGTGGACATCGACTTGCGCAGGGTCCGGCGCAAGTCGATCGAACCGGCCCGGTTGCGGCTGCGCCGCACGGCCAGCCGACTGGCGAGCAACCGGGCCAGCGGGGTGACGTTGCGTTTCAGCGCCGTCAGTTCGGCGTCGGACGCGCGCAGGAAGTCCACTTCCTCGGCCAGCCGGGGCACGCCGTACGACGCCACCCGTTCCTTGCCGAGGTTCTCGGCCGACCGTCGCCGCGTCTCCGTCTCGATCATCTTCCGGAAGTCGGCGATCCGCTGGGCGGCGGTGCGCTTGGCCACCTCGGATTCGTAGCTTTCCGTCGTTCGGGCTTCGCCGTCCTGCTGATTGCCCAGGAGTCCGTCGAGGATCTTCTTCAGCAGGGTTTCCGGTGCGACGTCCCGCAGCGCCTGGTACGCGGAGAACGACGGGCCGTTCGCCGACTGGTACTGCCCGAGTTCCTCGACCATCTGCGCGGTCAGGAGTTCGGTGAGCTCGATCGCCTCCGGCGACCCGTCGGTGAGGAGTTCGACGATCAGCTCGCGCAGTGCCTCGTAGTCGATCTCACCCTTGGCGTTCCGCGGCAGACTCGTGTCGATGGCCCCGTCCGCCCGGCTTCCGACAGCCGCCGGGAACCAGAGTTCGAACAGCGCGTCGAACGTGGGCCGGTGGGTGGGTCGCCGCAGCAGCGCGCACGCGAGACCCTCGCGCAGTGATTCGCGGTCGAGCAGGTCGAGGACCGACATCACGCGACCGGCGTCGACAGTCTCGGACGGTCCGACCATGATGCCGCGCCGCCGCAACGCCTCGACGAAGTCGACCAGATGCCCCGGCAGCCCGTGCGGCGCCGCGGGACCGCCCGGCTTCGACCGGGACGCGAGTGGACCACCAGCAGCCATGGGGAAGTCCTTCAGTTCAGTCGCAGCTCGGCAGCGGCCCGTAGCTGGTCGGATTGGTGTTTGAGGACGACACCCATCGTGGCGCGGACGGCGTCGTCGTCGAGGGTGTCGAGCCCGAGCGCCAGGAGTGTGCGACCCCAGTCGATGGTCTCGGCGACCGACGGCAGCTTCTTCAGCTGCATGCCGCGCAGCACGCGGATGGTCCTGACCAGCTGCTCGGCCACAGCCTCGGGCAGCTCCGGTACCCGGCTCGCGAGGATCCGCCGCTCGAGTTCGGCGTCGGGGAAGTCGAGATGCAGGAACAGGCAGCGGCGCTTGAGTGCCTCCGACAATTCGCGGGTGGCGTTCGAGGTGAGGACGACGAACGGCTTCCGCGTAGCCGTGATGGTGCCCAGTTCGGGGACGGTGACCGCGAAATCGCTGAGCACCTCGAGGAGCAGGCCCTCGATCTCGACGTCGGCCTTGTCGGTCTCGTCGATCAGCAGCACCGTCGGATCCTCGCGCCGGATCGCGGTCAGCAGCGGCCGCGACAGCAGGAACTCCTCCGAGAAGACGTCCGCCTTGGTGGAGTCCCAGCTGTGGTCGCTGCCCGCCTGGATGCGCAGGATCTGCTTCGCGTGGTTCCACTCGTACAGCGCGCGTGCCTCGTCGACGCCCTCGTAGCACTGCAACCGCACCAGCTCGGCGCCGGTGGTCTCGGCGACGGCGCGGGCGAGTTCGGTCTTACCGACTCCGGCGGGACCCTCGATGAGCAGGGGTTTTCCGAGCCTGTCCGCGAGGAACACCGCGGTCGCGGTGCCCTTGTCGGACAGGTACCCGGTTTCGGCGAGCCGAGCGATGACGTCGTCGACGCTCGCGAAGAACGGCGTCGTGGTGGGCAGTGCGCGATCCACGCTCGCTCCTTTCAGAAGGGGTGACGGGCAGAGGGGGCTGAGGGAAAGGGGGGGCGAAGGTCTAGACCGGGCGGGTGTGCCCGTCACCCCAGACGATCCACTTGGTGGAGGTCAGTTCGGGGAGCCCCATCGGGCCACGCGCGTGCAGTTTCTGCGTGGAGATCCCGATCTCGGCGCCGAATCCGAACTGCTCGCCGTCGGTGAAGGCGGTAGACGCGTTGACCATGACGGCGGCGGCATCGACCCGGGCGGTGAACTCGCGGGCGGCGGCGAGGTCGGAAGTCACGATGGCCTCGGTGTGGCCGGTTCCGTAGCGGTCGATGTGCTCGACCGCGGCATTCAGGTCGTCGACGACCTTGAGCGCCACGTCCAGGGTGAGGTACTCCTCCGACCAGTCCGACTCGGTCGCGGGCACCAGTCCGGGCAGGTCCCCGTGGACCGTCACGCTGTGCGTCTGCAGGGCCTGCAGCAGCTTCGGCACCGCCGTCTCGGCGATCGCGGCGTCGATCAGCACCGTCTCCGCGGTGTTGCAGACACTCGGTCGCCGCGTCTTGGAATTGAGCAGGATCCGTTCGGCCATCTCGAGGTCGGCTGCCGAGTGGACGTAGACGTGGCAATTGCCGACGCCCGTCTCGATGGTCGGGACTGTCGCGTCGCGCACCACGGCGCTGATCAGGCCGGCGCCGCCGCGGGGAATGACGACGTCCACGAGGCCGCGGGCCTGGATCAGGTGCGTCACGCTGGAGCGGTCGTCGCTCGGCAGCAACTGCACCGCGTCCTCCGGCAGCTGCTGCGCCGCCAGCGAGGCCCGCAACGCCACCACCAGCGCCGCGTTCGACTTCGCCGCGGACGAGGAGCCGCGCAGCAGGGCCGCGTTGCCGGACTTCAGTGCCAGCCCGAACGCGTCGACGGTGACGTTGGGGCGGGCCTCGTACACCATGCCCACCACGCCGAGCGGGACCCGCAGCTGACGAAGTTCGAGACCGTTGGGGAGCGTCGAGCCCCGCACCACTTCACCGACCGGGTCGGGCAGACCGGCCACCTGGCGCAGTCCGGACGCGATCCCCTCGATCCGCTCCGGGGTCAGCCGCAGGCGGTCGAGCAGGGAGTCCTCGGTGCCCGATGCCCGGGCCGTCTCGATATCGGCCGCGTTGGCGGCGAGGATGTCGGCGGAGGCGGCGAGCACGGCGTCGGCCGCCGCATGGAGCGCCGCATCCTTCTGCGCGGTGGTGAGCAGCGCGAGGACCCGCGACGCGGTGCGGGCGCGACGGGCCGCTGCGTGGACGGCTTCACGGGTATCCACCGTGGCACCGGCCGACGAGGTGGAAGTCACTGCAGTCATGAAGACAGCCTATATACCGGGGCCTGTACACCGCGGAGCGGGAACGACCGGGAATGATTTGGTCCCCCGCGCAGGTTGCGACTGGTCGAGACCATCAGAGGCAGGAGTGCTGTAGTGAGCGTGTTGTTCGAACCCATCACCTTCCGCGGAGTCACCGTCCCCAATCGGGTGTGGATGGCGCCGATGTGCCAGTACTCGGCAGACGTGACGGGCCGCGATGTGGGAGTGCCGGGCGACTGGCACCGGACCCACCTCGTGACGCGCGCTATCGGCGGTGCCGGCCTGATCCTCACCGAGGCGACGGCCGTCAGCCCGGAGGGCCGCATCAGTCCCGCCGACCTCGGCATCTGGAACGACACCCAGACCGAGGCCTTCGCGGAGATCAACGCACAGCTCGAGTACTTCGGCGCGGTCCCGGGCATCCAGCTCGGTCACGCCGGGCGCAAGGGCTCCGCGCACGTCCCGTGGCGCGGGGGCGGGAGCCTCGACGGCGACGATCGGCTGTCCTGGCAGACGGTGGCGCCGAGCGCGATCGGTTTCGGCGACCACACCCCGCCGGCCGCGGCGACGACCGCCGATATCCGGAAGGTGGTCGCCGATTTCGCCGCCGCCGCCGAGCGGGCGTCGCGGGCCGGTTTCAAGGTGGTGGAAATCCATGCGGCACACGGCTATCTGCTGCACCAGTTCCTCTCACCGGTCAGCAATCACCGCACCGACGAGTACGGCGGCAGCTTCGCGGGCCGCATTCGCCTCCTGCTCGAGGTCGTCGACGCGGTACGCGGGGTGTGGCCGGCCGAGTTGCCCGTCTTCGTCCGGGTCTCGGCCACCGACTGGCTGTCCGAGGAGCCCGGCCTCGACGCGGACAGCTGGACGCCGGATCAGACCGTTTCCCTCGTGCAGGCCCTCGCCGACCTCGGCGTCGACCTCGTCGACGTCTCCAGCGGTGGCGTCGCGTCCGCCCGGATCCCGATCGGGCCCGGCTACCAGGTCCCGTTCGCCCGCCGCATCCAGAACGAGACCACGGTCCCGGCCGCCGCCGTCGGGCTCATCACCGAGCCGGAGCAGGCCGAGCGGATCGTGGAGTCGGGAGAAGCCGTCGCCGTGTTCCTCGGGCGCGAACTGCTGCGCGACCCGTACTGGCCGCGAAAAGCCGCACTGGTATTGAATGCCCAGGTGACGCCGCAGATTCCGGCGCAGTACGCACGGGCGTACTGAGGCTCGGGCCGACAAGCCCGCACATCCTTTGCTACGGTAATCGCTCTTACAGCTGGTAGTCCCGCACCCCGGACGGTGGGGCGGGACCGAGCCACGAGCCAGAGCCGATCGGCGGGGGCCGCATCGCGCCGAAGGGCCGTGGGTTGCCGAACCCGACCAGCAATCGCCGTGCGGGCGACGAAAAGATGCGTGCATCAGGTACGTGCCCCGCGCGGGTGATAACTGCGCTGGGGAGCGCACGACATGAATGCACCAGATCACTCGATCACGTCGGCCGAGGTGGCCGAATCACCTGATGTCACGGTCACCGACGAGGCCTCCGTCAAACGAGCCGTCAAGGCCACCATGCTCGGTAACGCCATGGAGTGGTTCGACTTCGGCGTGTACGCCTACCTCGCGACCACCATCGGCAAGGTGTTCTTTCCCGAGGCCAGCGGTACCGCACAGCTACTGTCGACGTTCGCGATCTTCGCCGCGGCGTTCATCGTCCGTCCCCTCGGTGGGCTGTTCTTCGGTCCGCTCGGTGACCGGATCGGCCGCAAGAAGGTGCTCGCCACCACGATCATCCTGATGGCGGGCAGCACGTTCGCCATCGGCCTGATCCCGAGTTACGGATCCATCGGGCTCGCGGCGCCGATTCTGCTGGTGCTGTTCCGGCTCGTGCAGGGATTCTCGACGGGCGGCGAGTACGGCGGTGCCAGCACGTTCGTCGCCGAGTACGCGCCGGACAAGCGCCGCGGGTTCTTCTCGAGCTTCCTCGAATTCGGAACCCTCGCGGGGTATGTCGCGGCCGCGGGCCTGGTCACCGTCATCAGCACCGTGGTCAGCGCCGACGCGCTGGTGGACTGGGCGTGGCGAATTCCGTTCCTGCTCGCCGGTCCGCTCGGCCTGATCGGCCTCTACCTGCGGCTGCGGCTCGAGGAGACGCCTGCGTTCCAGCAGATGGAGCAGGCCGAAGAGCGTTCGCTCGCAGACGAATCCACGGGACGCAAACTGCGCGAGACCCTGGTGGAGAACTGGCGTCCGCTGGTGCTTTGCGTCATCCTGGTCGCCACGTACAACATCGCGCACTACGGCCTGCTCAGCTACATGCCGACGTACCTGTCGAACACGCTCGGCTACGACGAGTCGCACGGCCTCGTCCTCATGATCATCGTGATGCTCATCATGATGGTGTGCATCAGCTTCGTCGGAAAGCTGTCCGACCGGGTGGGTCGTAAACCGTTGCTGCTGGCCGGTTTCGTCGGATTCTTCGCGCTGTCGCTGCCCGCGTACCTGCTGATCGGTGTCGGGCACTACTTCACCGTCTTCGTCGGCCTCGCGATGCTCGGCGGGCTGCTGCTGCTGTTCGTCGGCGTCTTCCCGTCGGTCCTTCCCGCGCTGTTCCCCACCGGAATCCGCTACGGCGGGCTGGCGATCGGATACAACCTCGCGGTGTCGATCTTCGGTGGCACCACCCCCCTCGTCCTCACGGCGCTGCAGGACGCGACGGGCAGTGACCTCGTCGCGCCGATGTACATGATGGTCGCGGCCGTCATCGGCGGTATCGCGGTTCTGCTCATCTCCGAGACCGCCCGGAAGCCGCTGGAGGGTTCGCCGCCCGCCGTGGCCACGGACGCCGAGGCCCGCCGCATCCTGAAGCGTCTCCGCCGCACCAAGGGCGACGCGTCCGCGACACCCGCACAGGAGACGGCAGCCGCCGACGCGGGTTAGTCTCGGGATATGTCCGCTCCCAGGGTCGCCGTGGTCGGCAGCATCAACATGGACCTGCTGACGGCGGCCGAGCGGTTGCCCGCGCCGGGAGAGACGATCCTGGGCAACGCCTTTGCCGCCACCCCCGGTGGCAAGGGCGCCAATCAGGCGATCGCCGCGGCGCGGGCCGGTGGCGCCGTGACGTTCATCGGCGCCGTCGGCTCCGACGTGTTCGCTCTCGACCTGCGGCAGGCCCTGGTGGACGCCGAGGTCGACACGCGGTACCTGCGCGAAGTGGACGGGCCGAGCGGGATCGCGGCGATCACCGTCGACGCCGCCGGTGAGAACAGCATCGTCGTGGTTGCGGGCGCCAACAGCACCGTGGTGGACCTGACGACGGCCGAACTCGCGGCCGTCGCGGACGCCGACGTCCTGCTCTGCCAACTCGAGATACCTCTGGGCACCGTGCTGGCCGCGGCGGCGCACGCCGCGGCACACGGTACCGTCGTGATGTTGAATCCCTCACCGGCGCAGACACTTCCGCCTGAACTCGTCGAGCTGGTCGACGTACTCCTCGTCAATCAGACCGAGGCCGGGCAACTCGGCGCCGAGGTCATCGGCGCCCTCGCCCACGTCGTGACCACGCGGGGGTCGTCCGGCGCGGACTACGCGGGCAGCGACGGCACCGCGATCCACGCCGACTCCCCCGAGGTCGAGGTCGTCGACACGACCGGGGCGGGCGACGCGTTCGCCGGCGCCCTGGCCATCTCGTGGCGGCGCGGGCCCGCGGCCGCCGTCCCGTTCGCATGCACGGCGGGCGCGCTCGCCACCACCCGCCGAGGCGCGTCCACGTCGTCACCGACCCTGGCCGAGATCGAGGCGGCACTGCCCGGCTGAGCGCTCCTGCCGCCGCCCGGATCCTCCGTGTCACCCGTGTCGGGCACCATGGGGGCATGACGACCGCCACCGAACCCGCACTACGTGACGAGGCCGAACGGCTGCTCCGCGAGCTGGCAGGCGAGCACGCCACCCTCCGCGACGACCAGTGGACGGCGATCGAGGCGCTCGTGGTGGGCCGCAGACGGGCGCTGGTCGTCCAACGGACGGGCTGGGGCAAGTCGGCGGTCTACTTCATCGCGGCGAAGCTCCTGCGGGCGCACGGGCACGGCCCCACGGTCATCGTGTCGCCGCTCCTGGCCCTCATGCGGAACCAGGTGGCCTCCGCCGAGCGGGCGGGCGTGCGCGCCGCCACCATCAATTCCGGCAACGTCACCGAGTGGGACGACATCCACGCCCGGGTCGCGGACAACGAACTCGACGTGTTGCTGGTCAGCCCCGAGCGTCTCAACAATCCCGACTTCCGCGACCAGGTGCTCCCCTCCCTCGCCGCCGACGCGGGCCTCGTCGTGGTCGACGAGGCGCACTGCGTGTCGGACTGGGGTCACGACTTCCGTCCCGACTATCGGCGGATCCGCACGCTGATCGCCGAACTGGGCGAGGGAATCCCCGTCCTGGCCACCACGGCCACGGCGAACGACCGCGTCGTCTCCGACGTCTCCACGCAGCTCGGGGTGGGTGGCGCCGAAACCCTCGTCCTCCGCGGCGGCCTCGAACGCGAGTCGCTGCACCTGTCGGTCGTGCAGATTCCGGAGGCCACCGCCCGGGCCGCGTGGCTCGCCCAGAAGCTCGACAGCCTGCCCGGCTCGGGCATCATCTACGCACTCACCGTGTCGGCGGCCCGGGATCTGGCGAGCCTGCTGTCCGAGCAGGGCCACACGGTCGCCGCATACACCGGGCAAACCGACGCCGCCGAGCGCGAGACCCTCGAGCAGGACCTGCTCGGCAACCGGGTCAAGGCCCTCGTGGCGACGTCCGCGCTCGGCATGGGGTTCGACAAGCCCGACCTGGGGTTCGTCGTGCACCTCGGTGCGCCGTCGTCCCCCATCTCCTACTACCAGCAGGTCGGGCGTGCCGGACGGTCCACCGACCGCGCCGAGGTCATCCTGCTGCCCGGATCCGAGGACAGGCAGATCTGGAGTTATTTCGCCTCGGTGGCGTTCCCCCGGGAGCACGTGGTGCGGCGGGTGATCGAGGTCCTCGACACCGAGCGGCCGCAGTCCACGCAGGCGCTCGAGCCGCTGGTGGAGCTGGGCCGCACCCGGCTCGAGATGGTCCTGAAGGTCCTCGACGTGGACGGTGCCGTACGCCGGGTGCGTGGCGGCTGGGTGGGCACCGGGGAGCCCTGGACGTACGACGCCGACCGGTACGAACGCCTCGAACGCGCCCGCGAGTCCGAGCAGCAGGCGATGATCGACTACCAGCGGATCACCACGTGCCGGATGGCGTTCCTGCGCGAGCAGCTCGACGATCCGGGTCTGGCGGCGGGCGCCTCGGAGTGCGGGCGGTGCGACAACTGCACCGGAGTGCGCCACGACGCGACCGTGGACGCCGAGGCGGTGCAACAGACCAGAACGCGCCTCGAGCGCCCAGGCGTGGACCTGGCGCCCCGTAAACAGTGGCCCACGGGCCTCGCGAAGCTCGGCGTGACGCTGTCCGGGAAGATCACGGATGGCCCCGAACCGGGGCGCGTCCTGGGCCGGCTGTCCGACCTGGGCTGGGGTCAGCGGCTGCGTTCCCTGCTCGACGAACCGGACGGGCCCGCCCCCGACGCCGTCCTGAAGGCCTGCATCCAGGTGCTGGCCTCCTGGGACTGGACCGAGCGGCCCACCGCTGTCATGGCCGTCGAATCCGCCACCCATCCTCTCCTGTCGGCCTCGATCGCGGGGCAACTCGCCGCCGTCGGACGCCTCACCGACCTGGGAGTTCTGCGGCTGCGCCCGGAGCATCCGCCGGTGTCCGCGGCCAACTCCGCCTACCGGGTGGCCGGGCTCGTCGACGCCTGGGAGGTCCCCGGCCTTCCCGACGGCGCCGGTCCGGTGCTGCTCGTCGACACCCTCACGGACACCGGCTGGACCCTCACGATGGCCGCCAGGACGCTGCGCGCGGCGGGTGCCGCGTCGGTCCTCCCCTTCGCGCTCGCGAGTCTCAAATAGGCGAAGTGTGTCGCTTGCGATTCACCCAAAAGTTACATAATGTGATGAGCATCACTTTGCACGTCTCACCTGCAAGGCTCCGCCACCTGAACTGTCCAATTTCGCGAGGCACGTGAAATCGAAGGGGATGGTTGTTAGGTTCGAATTTCCAATGACGCCTGTTCAGAAGAGTGCCATCCCGACCACCGCGCCGGACGCGGTGTTGTTCAGAAGTCCAGAGATCACTGACGGAGTCCGGCTCTGGGAGATCGCCAGGAACACGGAAGTGCTCGATCTCAATTCGAGCTACGCATACCTGTTGTGGTGTAGAGATTTCAGCCGCTCGTCGGTCGTCGCAGTCGTTGACGAGCGCGTCGTGGGTTTCGTATCAGGGTTCATCCGCCCCGAAGCCCCAGCGACGCTGTTCGTCTGGCAAGTAGCCGTAGACGCAGACCAGCGCGGCAAGGGAATTGCAGGTCGCATGCTGAGCGCGCTGCTCGACCGACTTGCACCCGAAGGGATTACCCATCTCGAAACGACGATCAGCCCCGACAACGAGGCCTCGATCGCGCTGTTCACAGCATTGGCGCGTCGCCGAGACACGGCGATCAACAAGCAAGAACTGTTCTCCCCAAACGATTTTCCCGATGGACACGAAGCCGAAGATCTGTACACGATCGGCTAAGAGCATGCCCCGGAGGAATGCAGCAACATGACTAACTTCGATACGAACATTTTCGACAACCTCGAATCCGAGGTTCGCAGCTACAGCCGCGGCTGGCCCGCCGTCTTCGAGTCGGCGTCCGGATCGTGGATCCGCGACGAGAACGGTCGCGACTACCTCGACTTCTTCGCCGGTGCCGGTTCGCTGAACTACGGCCACAACAACCCGGTCCTGAAGTCGGCGCTCGTCGACTACATCGTCAGCGACGGCATCACGCACGGTCTCGACATGTCGACCGTGGCCAAACGCGACCTGCTCCAGACGTTCCAGGACAAGATCCTGAAACCCCGCGGTCTCGACTACAAGGTCCAGTTCCCCGGACCCACCGGCACCAACACGGTCGAGGCCGCACTGAAACTGGCGCGCAAGGTGACGGGTCGTTCGTCGATCATCAACTTCACCAACGCTTTCCACGGAATGACGCTCGGCGCCCTGTCTGTCACCGGTAACTCGATGAAGCGCGCCGGCGCCGGAATCCCGCTGGTGCACGCCACCCCGATGCCGTTCGACAACTACTTCGACGGAGTCACCGAGGACTTCCACTGGTTCCGCCGCGTGCTCGACGACTCGGGTAGTGGCCTGAACCGTCCGGCCGCCGTGATCGTCGAGACCGTGCAGGGTGAGGGCGGCGTCAACGTCGCCCGCGCCGAGTGGCTGCGCGCCCTCGCGGACCTGTGCGCCGAGCGCGAGATCCTGCTGATCGTCGACGACGTCCAGATGGGCTGCGGACGCACCGGGCCGTTCTTCTCCTTCGAGATCGCCGGCATCACCCCGGACATCGTCTGCCTGTCGAAGTCGATCGGTGGTTACGGCCTGCCGATGGCGCTGACGCTGTTCAAGCGTGAGCTCGACGTGTGGGGACCGGGCGAGCACAACGGCACGTTCCGCGGCAACAACCCGGCGTTCGTCACGTCGAAGGTGGCGCTGGACCACTACTGGTCCGACGACACCCTTCACCAGTCGACGCTGAAAAAGGGCGAGAAGATCCACCAGGCGTTCACCGATCTGGCGAACCAGTTCGAGGGCTCCATCTCCACCCGCGGTCGCGGCCTCGTCCAGGGCCTCGTGTTCGACGAGCCGGAGAACGCGGGCAAGGTCTGCAAGCTCGCCTTCGACGAGGGCCTGCTCGCGGAGACCTCCGGACCGTCGGACGAGGTGGTCAAGCTCCTGCCGGCGCTCACCATCACCGACGAGGAACTGGACCACGGACTCGCGATTCTCGCCGACGCCACCGGCAAGGTTTGCAGCTAGAGAGAGGACTGACACTCACATGATCGTTCGCACCACCGCAGAAATCACCGACACCGAGCGCGACATCACCAGCGAGGACGGAAACTGGCGCAGCAAGCGCATCATCCTCGGCGGCGACAAAGTGGGCTTCTCGTTCCACGAGACCACGATCAAGGCGGGCTCGGTCAACGAGTTCCATTACGCCAACCACGTCGAGGCCGTCTGGCTCGTCGAGGGAACCGGCAAGTTGATCGACCTCGACAACGACAAGGTCTACGAACTCGGCCCCGGTTCGATGTACCTGCTCAACGGTCACGAGCGTCACCGTGTCGAGCCCGACACCGAAATGCGCATGCTGTGCGTGTTCAACCCGCCCGTCACCGGGCGTGAGGTCCACGACGAAAACGGTGTCTACCCGTTGGTCGAGGTTCCCGCGTAAGTTCGACCCCATGGCCGACGACGCTGCTGTTCCAGCTATAGCCATCGGACCCGCCCCGGACCCGCTCCTCGAGGATGCGGTGCGCCGGGGCGGCGCCCGTGTGGCACCCTTCGAGTCCGCGGACGCCCTGGTCTGGACCGCGGGTCCGATCGGGTTCCCGGACCCGCTTCCCGAGAACATCCGCTGGGTGCAGTTGAACTCCGCGGGTGTCGAGGAGTGGTTCGCCGCGAAGGTGATCAGACCTGACACCACCGTGCTGTGGACGTCGGCGGCGGGCGCGTTCGCCGCCACCGTCGCCGAGCACGCTCTGACGCTGCTGCTGGCCGGGGTGCGGGCACTACCGGAGCACCTCGAGGCGAAGACCTGGCGTCAGCAGGAGTTCTTCTCGAAGATCGGCACCCTGCGGGGCACCACGGTCGCGATCGTGGGTGCCGGCGGAATCGGCCGGGCACTGATCCCGATGCTCGCGGGTGTCGGGGCCGACGTCATCGCGGTGAATCGCTCCGGAAGCCCGGTGCCGGGCGCGATCGAGACGCTCCCCACCACCCGTCTCGGCGAGGTGTGGGCCCGCGCGGACCACTTCGTGATCGGGGCTCCCGCCACCGACGCCACGCACCATCTGGTCGGGGCGGCGGAGTTCGCGCAGATGAAGCCGACCGCGTGGGTGATCAACGTCGCGCGCGGCTCGCTCGTGCACACCAACGCACTGGTGAAAGCGCTGCGGGACAAAACGATCGGCGGTGCGGGACTCGACGTCACCGATCCCGAGCCGCTTCCCGACGGCCACCCGCTGTGGGATCTGCCCAACGTGATCATCACCCCGCACGATTCCAACCCGCCTGCGGTCCGGCCCCCGGCGTTCGCCGAGCACGTGGCGCTGAACGTCGCCCGCTTCGTCGCAGGTGAGAATCTCACCGCTTTGATCGATCCTGTCGTCGGGTACTGAGCCGGCGCTACCCTGGAGTGCGTGTTCGCCCGACTGATCGACGTACTCGGTGGCCGGCGCCTGTGTGTGATCACCGGCGCCGGCATCTCGACCGACTCCGGAATTCCCGACTACCGGGGTCCGGAGTCGCCGCCGCGCAATCCCATGACGTACCAGCAGTTCACCGGGGACCCCGACTTCCGCCGCCACTACTGGGCGCGCAACCACCTCGGCTGGCGGCACATGGACGCCGCCCGGCCCAACACGGGCCACCGCGCGCTGGCGGGGCTCGAACGGGCCGGTGTCGCGCGTGCCGTCATCACCCAGAACGTCGACCTGCTGCACACCAAGGCCGGCAGTCGCCGGGTGATCGACCTGCACGGCACGTACGCCCAAGTCCGGTGCCTGGCGTGCGACGCCCTGATCTCGCGGGCGACGCTCGCCGACCGGCTCGAGCGTGCGAACCCCGGTTTCGCCGAAACCGTCTCTGCCGCACGGGGAGTGGAGATCGCACCGGACGCCGACGCGGTGATCACCAGCACCGGGCATTTCCGGATGGTCGACTGCGAGGCGTGCGGCGGACTTCTCAAACCCGACATCGTGTACTTCGGCGAATCCGTCCCGAAACCGAGGGTCGCCGCCGCCTACGACGTGGTCGACGAGGCCGAGGCGCTCCTGGTGGCCGGCTCGTCGCTCACCGTCATGTCGGGACTGCGGTTCGTCCGGCACGCCGCCAAGCGCGGAATCCCCATCGTCATCGTCAACAGGGGGACGACACGCGGCGACGAGTTCGCCACCCTCACCCTCCACGCCGGTTGCTCGGAGGCACTCACCGCACTGCTCGACGCGTCCTCCGCGCTGCCCGCGTGACCGTCAGAGCGGCACCAGATCGTCCGCGTGGACGACGGGGCGCTGCATCTCCGCGGGCAGTTCCTGGGTCGACTTGCCCAGGATGTCGCTGATCTCGGCGGAGTCGTACGCCACGACACCCCTGGCCACGGGACGCTCGTCGGGGCCGAGGAGCGACACGACGTCGCCGCCGTAGAACCGCCCCGACACCGCGCTGATCCCCGCGGGCAGCAACGACCGCCGTTTGGTGACGACGGCACGCACAGCGCCCTCGTCGATGTGCAGGATCCCCTGCTCGTCCGCGGCGTGGCGTACCCAGAACTTGCGCGCCGACAACCGGGACGGCCGGGCCGCGAATGCCGTCCCCACCCCGGCGTCCCGTAGCGCTGCCCCGGCGTCCGAGGCGGCGGCGAGCAGCACGGGCACGCCGGCATCGGCCGCGAGGCGCGCTGCCGACAGCTTGGACGCCATCCCGCCGGTGCCGAGAGCGCCGCCCGAGCCTGCGACCACCCCGTCGAGATCCTCAGGGCTGTTCACCTCGGGAATCAGCGTCGCATTGCCCTTGCGGGGGTCGCCGTCGTACAGCCCGTCGACATCCGACAGCAGGACCAGCGCGTCGGCGCCGACCAGGTGCGCGACCAGCGCCGCGAGCCGGTCGTTGTCGCCGAAGCGCAGCTCCGCCGTCGCGACGGTGTCGTTCTCGTTGACGATCGCGACCGCGTGCAGCGCGCGCAGGCGGTCGAGAGTGCGTTGCGCGTTGCGGTGCTGCGCGCGGCGGGCGATGTCGTCCGCGGTGAGCAGCACCTGCCCGACGGTGCGCCCGTACCGGGCGAACGACGTGCCCCAGGCGTGGGCCAGCGCCAGCTGGCCGACGCTCGCGGCGGCCTGCTTCGTCGCCAGGTCCCGCGGCCGCTTGGTCAGCCCCAACGGAGCCAGACCCGCGCCCACGGCCCCGGACGACACGACGACCACGTCGGAACCGGCACGCATCCGTGCCTCGATCGCATCGGCCAGCTCGTCGAGGCGACGGACGTCGAGCCCGCCGACCAGACTGGTCAGCGCGGACGATCCGATCTTCACGACAATGCTGCCCGCCGACGCGATCGTGCGCCGGGTGGCGCTCACTGGTCTTCGGGGTCGAGGCCTTCGAGACCGCGACGGACCCTGGATGCGTGCTTGCGTTCGGTCGCGCCGATGCGCTCGACCTGATCCAGACGCGGGTCGGTACCGCGGCCGGTGCGGGTGAGATCGACGCCGGCCGGTGTCTGGGGCTCCCAGTCGAAGCTCACGTTGCCGATCGTGACGGACGCTCCCGGCTCCGCACCCTGCTTGACGAGCTCGGTCTCCACGCCGAGTCGCGCGAGGCGGTCGGCGAGGTAGCCCACGGCCTCGTCGTTGTCGAACTGCGTCTGCCGCACCCAGCGCTCCGGCCGCGTGCCGCGGACGATGAACCCACCGGGGATCTCGGGGTCGGCGACGACGCTGAAGCTGTTTTCGTTCGCGATCACCGGGCGGATCACCTGACGCTTCGGCTCGGCCTTCGGGTGCGCCTCACGGTAGTCCGCAACCAGCTTCGCCAGCGCGAACGTCAACGGGCGCAATCCCTCTCGGCTGACAGCCGAGATCGTGAAGACAGGCCACCCGCGGGCCTCGAGATCGGGGGTGACCATCTCGGCCAGCTCGGCCGCCTCCGGCACGTCCGCCTTGTTCAGGATCACGATGCGGGGCCGGTCCGCGAGGTCACCGAGCCCGGCGTCGCCGGACAGCGCGCCCTTGTACGCGGCGAGTTCCGCCTCGAGTGCGTCGATGTCGGAGATCGGGTCGCGGCCCGGGTCGAGCGTCGCGCAGTCGACGACGTGGGCCAGCACGGCGCACCGCTCGAGGTGGCGCAGGAAGTCCAGTCCGAGCCCGCGGCCGTCGCTCGCGCCGGGGATCAACCCGGGCACGTCGGCCACCGTGAACGTGGTGTCGCCGCTCGACACCACACCGAGGTTCGGCACGAGCGTCGTGAACGGGTAGTCGGCGATCTTCGGCTTCGCCGCCGACAGCACGGACACGAGCGAGGACTTACCCGCCGACGGGAACCCGACCAGCCCGACATCGGCCACGGACTTCAGTTCGAGGACCAGTTCCCGCTCGACACCGTCCTCACCGAGGAGCGCGAAGCCCGGCGCCTTGCGCGCCTTCGACGACAGGGCCGCGTTGCCGAGTCCGCCGCGGCCACCCTGGGCGGCCTCGAAGCGGGTGCCGACACCGATGAGGTCGGCGAGGATACGCCCGTCCTCGTCGAGGACGACGGTGCCGTCGGGGACCTTCAGGATCAGGTCGTCGCCCTGGGCGCCGTCACGGTTGCTCCCCATCCCCTGCTTGCCGTTGGTGGCCTTCGCGTGGGGGTGGAAATGGAAGTCGAGGAGGGTGTGGACGTTGCCGTCCACCTCGAGCACGACGTCACCGCCACGCCCGCCGTTGCCGCCATCCGGGCCACCGAGTGGTTTGAACTTCTCCCGGTGTACGGAGGCGCAGCCATTGCCGCCTTTTCCGGCGCTGACGTGCAGCACGACGCGGTCAATGAATCGGGACATGACTGCCGGATCCTTCCTCAGCCAATTGTGTTGATCTCACTCTTGAAAAAAACAATAGGGGCGGACCGGGTATCTCGACCCAGGTCCGCCCCTATTGGGAGCTTGAAACGTCCCTCACGGGACGATGCATACTCGCGGCAGGACTAGGCCTCTGCCGCCGCCGGAACGATGTTCACGGTCTTGCGTCCACGCTTGGTGCCGAACTCGACGGCACCGGCAGAGAGCGCGAAGAGCGTGTCGTCGCCGCCACGACCGACGTTGACGCCGGGGTGGAAGTGGGTTCCGCGCTGACGCACCAGGATCTCGCCGGCGCTGACGGACTGGCCGCCGAAACGCTTCACGCCGAGTCGCTGAGCATTTGAATCGCGACCGTTACGGGAGCTGGATGCACCCTTCTTATGTGCCATGTTCTTGACCCTCCTCGGGTGAAATCAGCTCTGAAGCTCTAGCTACTTGATGCCGGTGACCTTGAGGACCGTCAGCTTCTGCCTGTGGCCCTGACGCTTGTGGTAGCCGGTCTTGTTCTTGAACTTGTGGATCCGGATCTTCGGGCCCTTGGTGTGCTCGACGACCTCACCCGTGACCGAGATCTTGGCCAGCTTGTCGGCGTCGGTCGTCAGATCGGATCCGTCGACGACGAGAACGGGAGCAAGCGAGACAGCAGTGCCGGGCTCACCCTCGATCTTCTCGACCTTGACGAGGTCACCAACAGCGACCTTGTACTGCTTTCCGCCGGTCTTGACGATCGCGTACGTTGCCATCGGAGGGCTACCCCTTGCTTCTTCGAACTTGCTCGCGCCACAGTGTGCGCGACTGGTCTGGTGTGACGGCTAGCTCGGTCGAGATCGCGCAGCCTTCACAGGTGAGGGCACAGCTGACCTTCATCGCCGAGTAGCGACTGGTCAAGGTTACAGGAAGGCAACCGTTCCGTACAAACCGGCGTCGATTGCCTTCCCGCGCTCCCTCGTCAGTTGTCGGCGTCCACCGGCGGGCCGGCGGGACGTGCCGCCGCCCGGCGGCGCCGCGGCCTGCGCGGCGCTGCCTGCGCATCCGCGCCGTCGGGCGAGGACGCGGGCGGTCCGCTCACGGCCGAAGCCGACATGGCCGGTTCCGGCTCCGGTGCGTGCTCCGCGCCGGTCTCCGATGTCGGGATCACGAACACGGTCCCGGCGCTCGGGGTTTCGGACACCGGCGCGGCCGCTGCCCTCGACACCCGACGACTCCTGCGCCGCGGCGGGGCCACCGGCTCCGGTTGGGGCTCGGGCTCGCGCTCCACGACGGGTTCCGGGGTCTCGGCGACCGGAGCCTCTTCGGCCGGCGCAGGTTCGACGACCGGCTCTTCGGCCACGGCTTCCTCGACGACAGCTTCCTCGACGACGACTTCCTCCGCCTCGGGTGCCACGACGGCTTCCGCGGCGACCGCTGCCGGGGCCTCGGCCACGGCTTCTTCGATGCCGGGCAGGTCAGCCGCCGGCGTCTCCGCCTCCACGGCGACCGGCTGCTCGGGCTCGGGAACCGCCGCCGCGGGCTGCGCGGCGGATTCCGCCTCGTGCCCGCTGTGTGCGTGCGCGGCCTCCTCCTCGTGATGGTGGTGTGCCATCGCGAGAGCGACCGGGTGGGCCCGCTTGACGGTGGCGTCCACCGTCGGGGTCTCCTCGTGCACGGGAGGCTGCGACGTCTCCCCGCCGGACGACTTGTCGCGTCCCCGCTTCTTGCGGGAGCCACCGGAGTCGCCGCCGCGGGACGACCCGCCGCGCGCACCGTTGTCCTCGGAGGCTTTCACCTCGATCGGCTCGGCGTGGACGAGGATGCCCCGGCCGTGGCAGTGCTCACACGTCGTCGAGAACGCCTCGACCAGTCCGGTGCCCAACTTCTTCCGCGTCATCTGGACCAGACCGAGCGACGTGACCTCGGACACCTGGTGGCGGGTGCGATCCCGGCCCAGGGCTTCCGTCAGCCGTCGCAGCACGAGGTCGCGGTTCGATTCGAGCACCATGTCGATGAAGTCGACGACGATCATGCCGCCGATGTCGCGCAGGCGCATCTGCCGGACGATCTCCTCGGCCGCCTCGAGGTTGTTCCGGGTGACGGTCTCCTCGAGGTTTCCGCCGGCACCGGTGAACTTGCCGGTGTTGACATCGACCACGGTCATGGCCTCGGTGCGGTCGATCACGAGCGTGCCGCCGGACGGCAACCAGACCTTGCGGTCGAGCGCCTTCGCCAGCTGCTCGTCGATGCGGTGCGCCACGAAGACGTCGACACCGTTGTCCGACGTGTGCTGCTCGAGCCTCGGCATGAGATCGGGGGCCACGGACTTGATGTACGACTCGACCGTCGACCAGGCCTTCTCGCCCTCGATGACGAGCTTGGAGAAGTCCTCGTTGAACAGGTCGCGGATGACCTTCACGAGAAGGTCGGGCTCCTCGTACAGGGCCTGCGGGTTACCGGACTTGCCGGATTCCGCCTTCGCGGCCTGCGCTTCGATCCCGGCCCACTGGTCCTGCAGGCGCTTCACGTCGCGAGCGAGTTCCTCCTCGCTCACACCCTCCGACGCGGTCCGGATGATGACTCCGGCGTCCGAGGGCACGATGTCGCGCAGGATGTCCTTGAGGCGCTTGCGCTCCGTGTCGGGGAGTTTGCGGCTGATGCCGGTGGACGTGCCGCCCGGCACGTACACCAGGAAGCGGCCCGCGAGACTGATCTGCGTGGTCAGCCGCGCACCCTTGTGCCCGACCGGGTCCTTGCTGACCTGAACCAGCACCTGATCGCCCGGCTTGAGAGCCTGCTCGATCTTGCGGGAGTTGCCGCCGAGCCCGGCGGCCTCCCAGTTGACCTCACCCGCGTACAGCACGCCGTTGCGGCCGCGGCCGATGTCGATGAACGCGGCTTCCATGCTGGGCAGCACGTTCTGGACGCGTCCGAGGTACACGTTGCCGACCATCGATGCCGACGCCGACGTGGTCACGAAGTGTTCGACGAGGACGCCGTCCTCGAGCACGGCGACCTGCGTCGTCGCGTGCGGTTGCCCGGTGGCGATGCGGTCGCGCACCACCATCACGCGGTCGACGGCCTCGCGGCGGGCCAGGAACTCCGATTCCGTGAGGATCGGCGGACGCCGGCGGCCGGCATCCCGGCCGTCACGGCGACGCTGACGCTTCGCCTCGAGCCGCGTCGAACCGGTGATGCCCTGGACCTCGTCCTTCGAGCGGCTCTTGTTGCGAGGTTCACGCTCGTGGACGACGGTGTTCGGCGGATCGTCCTCGGACGTGGCCTCTCCCGCCCCCTCGCCACCGGACTTGCGACGACGACGGCGACGGCGGCGACGGCTCGACCCGTCGGAGTCGCCCTCACCGGCCTCTTCGTCACCGGACTCCGCCTCGGCCTGCTCGGCCTCAGCGGGCTTCTCCTCGGATTCCTTCTTCGGCTTCTCTTCGAGCTCCCGAGCCGGTGTCTCGGCGACCTTCTCCTCGCGCGCGGATTCCCGCGCGGATTCCTCGGCCTCGGGACCCTCGGTGTCGGTGTCGGTGTCCTGCTCGTTCTGCTGTTCGCCCCGTCCGCGACCACGGCCGCGACGGCCGCGGCGACGACGACGCGGCTGGTCGCCGTCGACGTCGGACTCGTCCGTCTCGGTCTCGGCGGTTCCGGTGTCCGTGGCCTTCGCGGTCTCGGGCACCTCGTCGTGCGATTCGACGACGGGCGGCTGCTCGGTGGTGGGTTCCGGGGTCCCGGCGTCCCGGCGACTGCGGCGGCGACGCGGCGGGGTCTCGACCGCCGCGAGGTCGGGCTGCAGGAAGAGCGGGACCTGCGAGACGGCGGGCGGGGTCTCCACGGCGGGCTCGGCGGCGGGCGCCTCGACCTGGTAGGACGCGGTGGTGAACAGGTCACGTCCGAGGTCGCGCTCGGAAACCGCGGCCTCCTCCGCGACGGGTTCCTGGGCGGGAGTTTCCTCGGCGGGAACCGCCGGAGCGGGAGTCTGCTCGACCGCCGCTTCCTCGACGTCGGCAGCCGCGACCGGTTCCGGCGCGACCTCGACGGCCGGTTCGGCGGCCGGGGTTTCCGCGACCGGTTCGGCGGCCGGGGTCTCCGCGGCCGGTTCGGCCGCTGCGGGTGGCTCGGTGGGAGCGTTCTGCGCAGCGGTGAAAGCTGCGTGCACACGCTCGGCGACGTCGCGTTGCAGGCTCGACTGCGCGCTGCGCAGTTCGGTTCCGAGGGCCGCAGCCTCGGCGAGAACCTGCTTGCTCGTCACGCCCAGCAACTTCGCGAGGGCGTGAACGCGAATCTTCTCCGGAAGAGCGGGAACCGCGCTCCCGGCGGTGGCCGATTCGTTCGGCTCTGAATTTGTGGGCGGCGCTTGATCGGCCACGTAGTCTCCTCAGCCCCCGGGCGCGTCCACTCCCGTGTCTGGGGGTGTCACGCGGCCACGCGAGGGCGCAGTGTGTGTACTCGCGCCCCAGATGTGAGCGCGAGATTGTCTGGTCTCGCTCCACACAGCGCGTGCAGTGTCCGTTTTCACTGCACACCCATGTAGTGCCTTGCGGATGGCCGTCGTCCGCGGCGCGAGCGCCTGATCATCCAGCGTGCCGAAACGCCCAGGTATTTCCTGTTGACGCAGGGGCAGCGATGAAGGGCATCGAGCCGTGGTGTCATCCGGTCGAAGCCACGTGGTGCACAAATTGCGGTCCGACCACCCTCAGTATCCCACACGTGTGCCGCAGTCCGTGCCAGCGGCGCACGTATCGGTCTGGAACATGTTCCGCACGCGAGGGCGCCGCCGGCCCGGAGGGCAGGCCGGTGGGTCGAGGGGTGGGTGGAGAGGTAGATCAGTTGGCGGCGAGGTGCGGGAACCAGAGGGCGATCTCGCGCTCGGCGGACTCGACCGAGTCGGAGCCGTGCACCAGGTTCTCCTGGGCTTCGAGCCCGAAGTCACCGCGAATCGTGCCCGGAACGGCCTTCTCGACGGGGTCGGTGCCGCCGGCGAGCTGACGGAACGCCGCGATCGCCCGCGGACCTTCGAGCACTGCCGCGACGAGCGGGCCGCCCGTGATGAATTCCAGCAGGCCCGGGTAGAACGGGCGGCCTTCGTGCTCGGCGTAGTGGGCGGCTGCGATGTCGCCGGGAGCGGTGCGCAGGTCGAGCGCGGAGATCGTCAGACCTTTCCGCTCGATACGACCGAGGATTTCTCCTACATATCCGCGGGCAACGGCATCGGGCTTGATCAGTACAAGGGTGCGCTCAGTCACGGCGCACAGCCTAAATGGTCAGCCCCGCTGCCCCGGCAGCAGGCCCCGCTCCATTCGCTGGCGGACATTCCGGCGGAAGTAGAGAAGGTATCCCCACAGGATGGCGAAGACCACTCCGACCGAGCCGATCGACACGTGGACGAAGAACCCGAGCAGGAGCCCCACCTGCAACAACAGGTTGTACTTCATCGCCCAGGGGCGGCCCTGCAGGCCCGCCCCGAGGATCATGAGCACCGCCAGCCCCACGAGGTACGTTCCGGACCACCAGGTCAGTCCGCCGCCGACCGTCGCGACGACCGGCAGGGCGAGAAGCACCACGATCGCTTCCAGAATCAGAGATCCCGCGACCACACCGCGGAATCCCTTCCACGGGTCCTTGGTCGGCGGCCCGAACTCCGGTTCCGAAGCACTCGAGTCTGGCTCGCTCACGCTGGGTCCTTTCCGAAGAGGGTGCGGGCCGCACCGGCGGTCACCACGGATCCGGTGACCACGACGCCCGCCCCCGATACTGCTTCACCCGGCTCGGCGACCTCCTCGGCCAGTCCGATGGCCGTTTCCAGCGCGTCCGCGAGTGTGGGCGCCACGACGACGCGTTCGTCGCCGAACTTGGCGACCGCGAGATTGGCGAGATCGTCGACGTCCATGGCCCGCGCCGAACCGTTGTTCGTCACGACGAGCTCGTCGAACACCGGTTCCAGCGCCGACAGGATGCCGTCGACGTCCTTGTCCCCCATCACGCTGACGACGCCGACCAGCTTGCGGAAGTCGAACTCGGCGGTCAGGGCGGCGGCGAGCGCACGAGCCCCGTCCGGGTTGTGCGCGGCGTCGAGGAAGACGGTCGGGGCGCTGCGCACACGTTCGAGCCTGCCCGGATTGACGACCGAGGCGAACGCCTCCCGGATGGCCTCCTGGTCGAGCTGCCGTTCCGGGCCCGCACCGAAGAACGCCTCCACGGCCGCGAGCGCGAGCGACGCGTTACGCGCCTGGTGCTCCCCGTGCAGGGGCAGGAAGATGTCGGTGTAGACCCCGCCGAGGCCCTGGAGTTCGAGCTGCTGGCCGCCGACCGCGATCTGCCGGGCCAGCACCGTGAACTCGGAGCCCTCCCGCGCGACCGCGGCATCCACCTCGACGGCCCGGCGGAGCAGCACCTCCATCACTTCCGGCGTCTGCTCGGCGAGGATCGCGACGGCGTCGCGGGGCACGAGCGCGTCCTCGCGGCCCTTCTTGATGATGCCGGCCTTCTCCTCGGCGATCCCGGCCAGGTCATCGCCGAGATACTCGGCGTGATCGAGGCTGATCGGGGTGATCACCGCGATCTCGCCGTCGATGACATTGGTTGCGTCCCAACGCCCGCCGAGACCCACCTCGACGACGGCGACGTCGACGGGTGCCTCCGCGAACGCGGCGTACGCCATCGCGGTGAGCACCTCGAACTTGCTCATCGCCGGGCCGCCGGCCGCCTGCGACTGCTGGTCGATCATCTGCACGTACGGTTCGATCTCCCGGTACGTGTCGACGTACCGGCGGGGCGACACCGGGCGCCCGTCGATGCTGATGCGCTCGGTGGCGAGCTGCAGGTGCGGGCTGGTGGTGCGGCCGGTGCGCCGGTGCAGCGCCGTGAGCAGCGCGTCGATCATCCGCGTCACCGACGTCTTACCGTTGGTGCCGGTGACGTGGATGGCGGGATAGCCGTGCTGCGGCGAACCGAGCACGTCCATCAGGGCCGCGATCCGGGTGAGGGACGGCTCGATCTTCGTCTCGGGCCACCGCTTGTCGAGTTCCGCCTCGACCAGTGTCAGCTCCGCGAGGTCGACAGGACTGACTTCCTCCGGCATGAAGTCGGGCGAGGTCACGCGCCTTCCAGCTCCTTCAATCGCTTGGTGATGCGTTCGATTTCTTCCGTCGCGATCTGCTGACGCGTACGGATCTTCTCCTTGACGGCGTCGGGGGCCTTGGCCAGGAACGCCTCGTTGGACAGCTTCGCGGTGGTTCCGGCGAGTTCCTTCTGCGCGGCCGCGAGATCTTTCTCCAGCCGCGCCTTCTCGGCGCCCAGGTCGACGTTGCCCGACGTGTCGAGATCGACGGTGACGGTCGCCTTGCTCAAGCGCACCTCCACCGACGCGGACACCGCGAAACCGTCCTCCGGGTCCGTCAGACGCGCCAGCGACGTGACCGCGGCGAGCTGCGTGTCCAGATCGGCCTCGGCGATGCCGCTGATCCGCGCGGGCACCCGCTGCGAGGGCTTGAGCCCCTGGTCGCTGCGGAATCGGCGCACCTCGGTCACCAGTCGCTGCATGTCCTCGACACGCTGCGCCGCAACCGCATCCGCGGCGGTCTCGCTCGACTGCGGCCACTCCGCCACGACGACGGATTCGTTCTCGGTGAGCGCCTTCCACAGGGTCTCCGTGACGAACGGGATCACCGGGTGGAGCAGGCGCAACAGGGCGTCGAGGACGTTGCCGAGCACGGCCCGCGTGTTCGCCGCGACCGTGTCGTTCTCGGCGAACTGCACCTTGGCCAGCTCGAGGTACCAGTCGCAGACCTCGTCCCACGCGAAGTGGAACAGTGCCTCGCACGCCTTGCTGAACTCGTACCGGTCGAATGCGGCGTCGACCTCCCCGCGCACCTGCTCGAGGCGGTCGAGGATCCACCGGTCGGCGTCGGTCAGTTCGCCGCGTCCGGGCAGTGGTGCCGGCGCGGCCCCGTTCATGAGGGCGAACTTGGTCGCGTTGAACAGTTTGGTCGCGAAGTTCCGCGACGATTGCGCGTGGTCCTCGCCGACGGACAGGTCGCTGCCGGGGTTGGCGCCGCGGGCCAGCGTGAAGCGGAGCGCATCGGCGCCGAAGCGGTCGACCCAGTCGAGCGGGTCGATGCCGTTGCCCCGCGACTTCGACATCTTCTTGCCGAACTGGTCGCGGACGAGGCCGTGCAGGAACACGTCCTGGAACGGCATCTGCGGTCCGGACTTGCCTTCGCTGAACACCCCGTCGCTTCGCTCGCCCCGCCCAGTGATGGCGTCGTCCTCCGACACATACGTGCCGAACATCATCATCCGCGCCACCCAGAAGAACAGGATGTCGTAACCGGTGACGAGAACACTTGTGGGATAGAACTTCTCGAGCTCGGGCGTCTTCTCGGGCCAGCCCATGGTCGAGAACGGCCACAACCCGGAGGAGAACCAGGTGTCGAGGACGTCGGGATCCTGCACCCAGCCCTCGGGCGCGGTCTCGTCCGGTCCGAAGCATGCGACCTCGCCGTCGGGGCCGTACCAGATCGGGATCCGGTGACCCCACCACAGCTGACGCGAGATGCACCAGTCGTGCATGTCGTCGACCCAGGCGAACCATCGCGGTTCCTGACTGGCCGGGTGAATGACCGTGTCACCGTTGCGCACCGCGTCGCCGGCGGCCTTCGCGAGGGACTCGACCTTCACCCACCACTGCAACGACAGGCGCGGCTCGATGGACTCACCGGTGCGCTCGGAATGTCCGACACTGTGCAGGTAGGGCCGCTTCTCCGCGACCACGCGACCCTGCTCGGCGAGCGCCTCACGCACCTTGACCCGTGCCTCGAAGCGGTCGAGACCGTCGAATTGCGTTCCCGTGTCGGCGATCTTGCCGGTCTTGTCCATGATGGTCGGCATGGGCAGGTTGTGCCGCAGGCCCATCTCGAAGTCGTTGGGGTCGTGCGCAGGCGTGATCTTGACGGCGCCGGTGCCGAACTCGGGATCGACGTACTCGTCCGCGATGATCGGGATGTCGCGCCCGGTGAAGGGGTGCTCGAGCGTCGTTCCGATCAGGTGCTTGTAGCGCTCGTCGTCGGGGTGGACGGCCACGGCGGTGTCGCCGAGCATCGTCTCGACACGGGTGGTCGCGACCACGACGTGCGGCTCGTCGTCGCTCAGGGAGCCGTACCGCAGCGAGACCAGCTCGCCCTCGACGTCCTCGAACTTCACCTCGATGTCGGAGATCGCCGTCTGCAGCACTGGCGACCAGTTGACGAGACGCTCGGCCCGGTAGATCAGGCCGTCGTCGTACATGCGCTTGAAGATGGTCTGGACGGCGCGGGACAGCCCGTCGTCCATGGTGAACCGGTCGCGGCTCCAGTCGACGCTGTCACCGATGCGGCGCATCTGGCCGCCGATGGTGCCACCGGACTCGCGCTTCCAGTCCCACACCTTGTCGATGAACAGCTCGCGGCCGAAGTCTTCCTTCGTCTTGCCGTCGACGGCGAGCTGCTTCTCGACCACGGTCTGCGTCGCGATGCCCGCGTGGTCCATGCCGGGCAGCCACAGCACCTCGTAGCCCTGCATCCGCTTGCGGCGGCTCAGCGCGTCCATCAACGTGTGGTCGAGCGCGTGACCCATGTGCAGGCTGCCGGTCACATTGGGCGGCGGCAGGACGATGGAGTAGCCCGGCTTGTCGCTGTGAGGGTCCGCGCGGAAGTAACCGGCGTCTACCCAGCCCTGATACAGATCGTCCTCGACGGAACTGGGGTCCCAGCTCTTCGGGAGGGCATCGGCACGGTTCTGGGGATTTTCTGGAGCTGCACTGGTCACCCGTCGAGTCTAATGAACGCACGGACGACCGACGACGGGGCTACCGTCCGCCTCGCTACTGGTCGCTGAACAGCGCGCGGTGCACCTCGGTGGCGGTGCGATGCTCCGGGTCGACGGGGCGCAGCGCCTCGCCTGCGTCCTCGCCGCCTGCCTGGGATCCTGCGGTGGTGTGCAGCTCGGAGAAGAGCTGCACGTGGTGGTCGTTCAAGGGATTCCTCCGGTTCGTCTGCCGCATCCAGTGCAGCAACCACTCGAGAGTGTCGAGTATGCATCGAGAATGCCGCCGATCGGCGGCGACACGGCGATCGGCGCGCCGGTGGTGTTCACCCACACGCCGGCTGAAGGCTCAGCCGGCCCGCCGCGCCACCACACAGGCGAGGTAGAGCGTCATGCCCAGACCCGGTTCGTCCAGCGGGCGACCGAGGAGCCGGGCGATCTTGTCGAGCCGGTTGGCGAGGGTATTGCGGTGGACGTGCAGCCGCTTCGCCGCCCGGCTGGAGTTGAACCCGCACTCCCCCCAGGCGATCAGCGTCTCCTGCAACTGCGGCCAGTCGTTGTCGGTGGCCAACGCGCCGAGCACGGCCCGTGACAGCCTGTCACGGGTCTCCGCAGGTATCACCGAGACGGCCTGATGGAGGCGGAACCGGTCGATGTCGTAGACCTGGCCGCGTGGGTCGAGAACCGCGCCGAGCCGGAGCGCGTCGTACGCGTCCTGGGACGACAGATTGAGGTGCTCGACCCCGTGCGCGATCGAGCCGATCCCCACGCGGGTGTCCCATCCTCGTTCCCGGATCTGGGACACATACTTCCGGCACCGGTCCGTCAAAGCCGAATCCGCAGCCGGGATCGGTGCGGTCACCACGGTGGTGACCGCGATGACCTGTCGGGCGAGCGGTGCGACCAGATCGGTCGCGGAGTCGAAGGTGTCCTGCACGGCGCGCAGGACCTCGAGGGACACGGGCCGTCCCTCCACGGCGGCGTCGTCGGTGTGACTGTCGTAGCTGATCAGCACCATGACCCGGGGACGGCGCAGGTCGTATCCCAGACCCGTTGCCCGCCGGGAGATCTGGGCCTCGGTGAACGTGGAGCGATGCCAGTCACAGATGTCGCGGAGCAATTCTTCCGCTGCCCGCTCGTAGGTCAGCCGGGTACCGATCCGCGAGGCCTCCTGCATCAGGATTTCGGTCTGCCGCTTGACCACCAGCCCGAACTGTTCGACCTGCTCGGGTGAACCGGACAGCCCGATGGTGCCCACCACGTCACCGTCGATGACGAGCGGAATGGTGACGCCGGGCAGACTGCCGACGAGGTCGCGGACGTCCGCTGCCGAGTGCGCGATCATGCGCCGTGCACGGATCACCTCGATCGATGCCTCGTGGAACTGGCCGATGCGACGTTCGTCCCCGCTGCCGACCACCGTTCCGGCCGCATCCGTGATGAGCACGTTGAACCCGATGACGTCGGTGATCTCGTTCGCGATCTGTTGCGCCAGAGCCTCACTCAGCATCGACTGCCCTTCCGAACGCTTGTGGGAGTTGTGCACATCGCACAATTGGGTATCGATCTCAGTGTAGATCAAGGGCAACTCGCCTAGTGACTACGGTCACATGACGTTCCTACGATGGGTTCATCCCAACTAGGAGTTCACATGGCAATCCTCGACTGGATACTTCTCGGTGCCTACTTCCTGCTACTCGTCCTGATCGGCGTCCAAACCATGCGACGCGTCAAGTCGCCGGACGATTTCGCCGTGGCAGGCAACCGGATCATCTGGCCGGTCTTCTTCGGCAGCCTGGCCGCAGCCTTCCTCGGCGGCGGAGCATCGCTCGGCGTCGCCGGCGCCGCCATGCGTGACGGATACGTGTACATGTTCGCCTTCTGCGCGTTCGGCGTTCAGACGGTGCTCGTCGGCTACTTCGTCGCGCCCAGACTCAAGAACTACATCGGCGCCCACACCCTCGGCGACATCATGGAGACCCACTACGGCCGGCCTGCGAGACTGGTCACCGGCGTACTGTCCGTCGTCCTGTGCGCCGGCATCCTCGGCGCCCAGGCCCTGGCCATCGGCACCGTCGTCAACGCCACCCTCGACGTGCCCACCGTGCCCGCGGTGATCATCGGGATGGGAGTGGTCATTCTCTACTCCTCGTTCGGTGGGGCGTGGGCGGTGATCCAGACCGACCTGCTGCAGTTCGTCTTCCTCGGAGTGCTCCTGCCGGTGGCGCTCCTCATCGGGCTCGACGCCGTCGGCGGACCGTCGGCTCTCCTGGACAACGTTCCCGCCGAGCATCTTTCGTTCATGGGCGACTACTCCCCCGCACAGTTCCTCACGCTCTTCGCGGCACTACTGCTCGGCGAGACGCTGGTCCCGCCGTACGCGCAGCGGACGTTCTCCACCCCCGACTCGCGGCACGCCCGTAAGGGCTACGCACTGGCCGGGTTCTTCTCGTTCTTCTTCTTCTTCACCTCGGCGTCTCTCGGGTTGATCGCACTCGTCCTGTACCCGGACATCGAAAGCGATCAGGCGCTTCCGACCGTGGTGATGAATCTGATGCCGGTCGGCGTTCTCGGATTGGTGGTGGCGG
Source organism: Rhodococcus sp. IEGM 1351 (assembly GCF_030056875.1). NCBI lineage: Bacteria > Bacillati > Actinomycetota > Actinomycetes > Mycobacteriales > Nocardiaceae > Rhodococcus > Rhodococcus sp. IEGM 1351. Next base: position 454,086 of record NZ_JASHKU010000002.1, read on the forward strand.
CGCTGATGGCGGTCGTGATGTCGACGGCCAGTTCCTACCTCAATTCCACCGCCGTCGTCCTGACCAAGGACATCTACCAGCCGCTCAGCCCCACCGAGCTGCCACCGTCGAGGCGGCTCACCGTCGAGCGGGCCACCAGCGTCGTCGTCGGTGCCGGAGCGACCATCTTCGCCCTCAGCGTCCCGTCCATCGTCGACGCCCTTCTCTACAGCTACACCCTGTGGGCTCCGACGGTCATCGTCCCGTTGTTCGGCGCCGTGCTGTTCGGCGTGCGGTCCGCTCCGGCGGCACTGTCGGCGATCACGGCGGGCGCGATCGTCACCGCGGTGTGGCAGTGGGGCCTCGACGCTCCGTTCGGACTGGACGGGCTGGTGCCCGGCGTCGTCGCCAACCTGCTCGTCTTCGTCACGGTCGCCATGGCCACCTCGTCCCGCTATCCGCGCCGACAGCAGCCTGCTGTCCGCGTCACCGAAGGAGAATTCGCATGATTCCCACCCTCCTCTATTACGGGGTACCCACCGCCGTCGTCACCGTCACCCTCTGGGTCGGATTTCTCGGCTGGCGCTTCTACGTCAAGGAAGTGCTGCGCGGCGACCGCGGCGACACCACAGCGGGTGAGCCCGACCATGGGTGACATCGTGGACGTGCCCGGGGTGACCACCGGCACCAGCCCGTACCCGTCGGCGCGCAGGGTCGGCGACCTCGTGTTCGTCTCCGGCCAGGTCTCGTTCGACGACACCGGCAACGTCGTCGGCACCGACGTGGTGGAGCAGACCCGTCACTCCCTCACACGACTCGACAGGGTCCTCGCCGCGGCAGGCGCCACCCTGCACGACATCGCCTCGGCCACGGTGTATCTCGCGAACGCCGACGACGCCCCGCGTTTCAACGAGGAATGGAGGCGCTGGTTCGCCGCCGACCACCGCCCGGCCAGGGCCACCGTGGTCGCGGCCCTGCTGGACCCGCAGCTGCTCGTGGAGATACAGGCCGTCGCCGTCACGGGCCGGGGATCGACCGAAGGAAAGGAAGCGGAATGAAGGTGGCAGTACTCGGAGCAGGGGTCGTGGGAGTCGCGACCGCCCACGCTCTCGCCGAACGCGGACACGAGGTTCATGTGTACGACCGGCGCAGCGAGGTCGCGTCCGACACCAGCGCGAGCACCGCCGGACTGATCGCCCCCGGTCACTCCTACGCGTGGGCGTCGCCGTCGGCTCCCACCATGCTGGTCCGATCGTTGCTCGGCGCGTCGACCTCGATCCGCGTCCGTCCCCGGGCGGACGCCGAACTCGCCCGGTGGGGTGTGCGATTCCTCCGCGAGTGCACGGCCTCCCGGGCGCGGTCGAACACTCTCGCGAAGCTCCGCCTGGCCCGGTACAGCCAGCAGCTGATGGACGAACTCACCGCCCGCGAGAACCTGGAGTACTGCCAGACACGGAACGGCGTGCTGTACCTGTACCGGGAGGAAGCGGAACTCGAGCAAGCGCAGGTGAACTCGCAGCTGCTCCGCGACCACGGACAGCTGCAGGACGTGCTGGGACCCGAGGAGATCGCGGCCGCGGAGCCCGCCCTCCGGCACGGGACGGCCACGTTCGCCGGTGCGATCCACGACCGCACCGACGGCACCGGCGACCCGCACCGATTCTCGGTGGGGCTCGCCGAGGAATGCGGTCGGCTGGGGGTCCGGTTCCACCTGGGCACGTCCGTCGTGGCCCTCGAGTCCGACGGTGCGGCCATCACGTCGGCCGACACCGATCGGGGCCACATCCGCGCGGATGCCTTCGTCCTCGCCGCCGGGGCCGCGAGTGCTCTCGTCGCGAGGAGTGTCGGTCTGCGACTGCCCGTCTACCCAGCCAAGGGATACACGCTGACCGCGACCGTCAAGGACCCCGAACGCGCGCCGGTGGTCGGCGGCATCGACGAGAAGACACTCGTCGCCTGGTCGCGGTTCGGTGACGAGCTGAGAATGTCGGCCACCGCGGAATTCGTCGGGTACGACCGCAGTCACTCGCCCGCCGACTACGCGGGCATCGTGGACGCCGGGAACGAACTGTTCCCCGGCGCGGTGGACTGGGACACGGCCAGATACCGGACGGGCCTTCGCCCGATGACGCCCGACGGCCCGCCGATGATCGGGCTGGGGCGTCACGACAACCTGTACTTCAACACCGGTCACGGTCACGTCGGCTGGACCATGGCGGTCGGCTCGGCCCGCATCCTCGCGGATCTCGTGGACGAGCGGCGACCGGACATCGACCCGAGTCCGTACTCCCCGATTTCGTCGCGCCGGCATCCGAGCGGACGAGGCGCGTAACGAAGTGCACTGACCCGACGACTATCCGAGCGTGCCTCCGGAAACGGCGGCGCACCGACCTCGCTGACCGCAACCCCCGACTGCGGTCAGCGAGGTCGACACGACAGATGCTCTATTCGCCGCGTTCGGCGTGACGCTTGGCGAACGCCAGTTGCATTTCCCAGCCCTCGATATTGCCGTCGTAGGCGGCCGCGCGGCGCTCGGCATTCGGGTACAGGGCGGCGAATCCGGTCTCGACGACGCGGAGGAGCGTGCCGCCGCCCCGCTCCGACAGGAAGAACTCGACCAGGGTGGACGTGCCCTCCACGAGCGGCTGCGCGGGATCGTCTCCCCCACGGAACGAGACGTAGTGCGGTGCGTCGGACTTGACGGGAAGTATCGGGAAGCGCCCGTACGGGGGAAAGTCCACGACGAAGACGTCGCCTTCGCGTGTGGTGGTCGTCTTGCCGGGTTCGCCGTCGCCGATGAACCAGCCGGGTTCACTCACCAGCCGGAACACCCGCTCGATGGGGGCGTCGATCTGGATCTCGCGCTCGATCCTGTCCTGGGATGCGTCCGGAACGCTCATGATCATCCTCACCTCTCGACAATGTGCTACCTCACGGTTGCATATCGGCGGCTACTTGCGCAACCTTCTGGTTGCACTAGCGGGGGTGGGGGCAGGAAAGACGCGTCCGGGCGCCCGCCCGTCGCCGGAAGGCGATGGGGCGGGCACCCGGGGAACGTGTCAGCTGAAGTGCGCCAGCAGGGCGTCGCGCTGACGGTCGCCGAGGCCACGGAGGCGGCGGGTCGGAGCGATCTCCAGGTTGGCCATGATCTCCTGGGCCTTCACCTTGCCGATCTTCGGCAGGGCTTCCAGAATGGCGCTGACCTTGGTCTTTCCGATGATGTCGTCGACATCTGCCTTGGAAAGGACCTGCTTGAGGGTGATGTCACCGGACTTGAGCTTGTCCTTGAGCTCTGCGCGTGCCTTACGAGCGGCGGCGGCCTTCTCGAGAGCTGCTGCCCGCTGTTCGTCAGTGAGCTGGGGAAGTGCCACGATGTCTCCTTCATTCGGGGTACGTATCGAACACCGTAGCGAGAGAACCGCTACTTCACCGCATCCATCGGACGTGTCGCGCGTCCTGTCCGATTCGACACGCCCCGGCTCACGGGTCCGACGACGCGGAAAATGCCAGGACGCGGGCGGCGCGCTGTGCCATGCTCGACGTGTTCCGTTCGGTTCACACGTCGAGCTCAGGAAGGACGTAGCGATGCGCGCACTGCCCGCAGCCCACGCACCCCGGTTGCAGCCGTCACGCACGGGCGCCGCCTCCTCCTTCCCCGCCGGCCGGCAAGGCGAACGCGGGATCATGCCCGCCCCGAAGACTTACCGCTCCACCCGGCACGCCTGACTCGACTTCCGTCGCCCGGCGTGCCCCCACCGCCGTGAACCGACGACAGAACCGAGATCTCCCGTGAGGCACTTCTCCCGTAACCCGCCCGGCAGCACCCTCGACGCCCGCAGTTGGTCGCGCGCGGATGTGCTGGTCCTCAATGTCACGTACGAGGCCCTCTGCGAGATCCCCGCGGAGCGCGCCGTCGTGCTGATCAGTGTCGGTGCGGCCGAGACGGTCGCGGATCGGGAGCCGCCGTTCCCGATTCGCTCGCAGCACGTCGAGATCAGCCTGCCGCGGACCATTCGTCTGCTGCGCTACGTCCACGTCCCGCATTCCGTGCTGGTGACCGACAGCAGCCGCGCGACGTTCGCGGGCGTGTTCCGGCGCGACCGCAATCGGTGCGGCTACTGCGCCGAGCCGGTCGCGACGACCATCGACCACGTGCTGCCGAGGAGCCGCGGCGGCCCGAACACGTGGGCCAACCTCGTGGCCTGCTGCATCACCTGCAACCAGAGGAAGGCCGACCGCACACCGGAGGAGGCGGGAATGCCGCTCCTCTGGGAGCCGAAGGCGCCCCGGCACATCGAAAAGGCGCAGCGGCAGATCTGGAGGGATCTCGCGGCGGTCTAGCCGCGAGATCCCCGCACCCGACCGATCTTCTCCCGGGAAGGGGAGATTTCCCGATGACCGACGTCCTGGACACGACCCTGTCCACCCTGCTGCCTGCCTCCGACGACCCCGCGGGCTGGGTCGCCGCCGCCTGCCGCGCCGACCCCGAGCCGGACCGGTGGTTCCCGTTCCCGACAGAGGATTTCGCGTACGCCCGCGACGTCTGTCATCACTGCCCACTGCGGATGCGCTGTGAGCTGTTCGCCAGGGCCACCGGTCAGACCGGCGTGTGGGGTGGCAAGGAATTCGATCGGGGCCGCGAGAAGCGGACGTGAATCCGCCTGGGCGCGGCCCCGGCCCGCCGGCTACCGGCCCAGGATCTCGGGCAGCGCGACGTCCTCACCCCGCACGTGCTCGGAGAGGAACGACAGCACCACCTGGTACCAGACCTTCGCGTTCTGCGGGGTGAGGATCCAGTGGTTCTCGTCCGGGAAGTAGAGGAAGCGGTGTTCGGTGCGACCGTCGTCGTCCGCGGGCAACCCCGACTCGGACAGCAGCTCGAACCACAGCCGCAACCCCTCGCCGATCGGTACGCGAAAGTCCTTGTCGCCGTGAATGACCAGCATCGGAGTGACGATGTCCGCGACGTACAGGTGAGGCGAATTCTCCACCGCCATCTCGGGCGTCATCTCCCGCTGCCAGTACCAGGCGGCGTCGGTGGTGGGGCCGAACTGGTCCAGCGCCCAGAGGCTGGCATGGGTGACGATCGCCTTGAACCGGTCGGTGTGTCCGGCGATCCAGTTGGCCATGTAACCGCCGAACGATCCGCCCATCGCCGCGGTGCGCTTCTCGTCGATCTCCGGCAGGGCCACCGCGGCGTCGGTGATTGCCATGAGATCGGTGAACGGGGCCTTGCCCCACTTACCCCAGCCCCGCTCGACGAACTCCTGCCCGTAGCCGGTGGACAACGCCGGATCCGGGAGCAGCACGGCGTATCCCCGCGCGACCAGGAGCCACGGGTTCCATCGCCACGACCAGGTGTTCCACGAACCCAGGGGGCCGCCGTGCACCCACAGCGCGAGAGGCACCGGCGCGTGGGCGGAGGCGCCGGTCGGCACCGCGAGCCAGGCGCGCAGCGCCGCGCCGTCGGCGGCGACCGTCTCGACCTCGGTCAGCGTGCCCGGCAGTTCGGGGAGGTCGGCGGGCGCCTTCAGCAGCGACACGGCACCGGTGGTGATGTCGATGCGCACCGGGTGCGGCGGCGCCGCGTACGACGCCCGCAGCGCGAACACCGTCGACCCGTCGGGGGCCACCTGCAGGTCGGTGTACGCGCAGTCGTCGGTCGTCACCCGAGTGGGGTCCGCGCCGTCACGGAGCAGGAAGATCGGTGCGCGCCCACGGTCGTCGGCGGTGACGAGGAGCCCAGAACCGTCGGACAGCCAGACCACGGACGTGGCCCACCGATCCCACCCCGGCGCCACCTCGGTGACGGTGCCGCTGTCGAAGCTGTAGCGGTGCAGCGTGAATCGAGGCGCGGAGTCGGGTGTCGCATGCGATTCCCGCGTGAATACGACGTGCCGTCCGTCCGGGGAGATCACCGGGTCCGACAGATCGGCGTCGGCGTCGTCGACGAGGACCGTGCGCGCCCCCGTCTCGGTGTCGACGCGCACCAGGATGTTCCGGATCGACGCGAGCGGACCGGGAACCGTCCACGACGTCACGACGAACGCGCCGTCGTCGCTCAGCGCGTAGTTGGCCTCCCGCAGTGCCGGACCCGGCATCGGGGTGAGGTCGGTCAGCTCCGGCTCCTGCCCGTTCTCCGCGAGCGCGTCCAGTGGGGCGGACAGGAGGTGGGGCACGTCGGGACCGAGATCGTGGTCCCAATAGCGGATCGGGTAGCCCGTGTGCAGGATCGCCGAGACCTTCTTCTCCTTGCGCTCGGTGCGCACCCGCTCGTCGTCGGCGGACTCGCCGGATCTCCCCAGAACCCCGGTGGTCACGACGAAACGCGGCGCGCACCGTGCGGCGCGCACCCCGGTGATGCCGCCGCCTCGGCGCGCGACGACCACCGCCTCGCCGCCCCGCGCGGGCAGTCGCCACAGGTCGTCGGGAAGGTCGTCCTCGTCCTGCGTCGGACGGGAGGACGTGAAGAGGAGATCGCCGTCGCTGGTGAACGTCGGGTTGGACTCCCCGCTGCGGCCACGGGTGAGCCGGCGCGCCGCGAACTCGCCGGTGGGATCGATCTCCCACAGGGCGGTGACGTACTTCGTCGCCTTCTCGCCGAGCGTCGACTGCGCCACGACGAGCCTTCGCCCGTCCGCGGACAGCGCGAGGCTTCCGATGCGGCCGAGCGCGAGGTAGTCGTCGAGGTCGTCGAAAGGAGTTCCGGCGTGGAGTTCAGGAATCGCGGTCACGAGTCGTTGGTATCACGAACCGGGCCCACACCGTCGGACATCCGCGTCTCAGGCGAGCAGGGGCGCGACCCGCGGCGGGATCTCGTTCAATGCGTACGGCAGGCTCAATACGGTGCTCCACGCCATCGCCTCGGCGGCGGCGTCCTCGAGCGTGATCGTGCGTCCGGCCTTCACCACGTCGAGTTCCTGATAGATCGGCGTCTTGTCGAGTTCCGCGCGCAGCTTGTCGCCGTAGCCGCCGCCCGCGTACCAGACGAGGAGGTCGACGTTCGCGAGCGACAGCTGCTCCGTGCTGATCTCGGCGAAGTTGCCGGTGATCTGCTCCGTCACAGGGGGATTCACGAAGCCGAGTTCGGTGAAGAAGCGGACCTTCGGGTCCTCCGGGCCGTACACACCGAACTGCCCCGGACCCTTGAGCGCGCCGACGAGGACGGTCTTTCCCGCGAACGCCGGGTTGGCGGCCCGGACGTCGTCGAATTGCGTCTCGACGGAGGATACGAGCTCGGCCGCCTTGTCCTTCTTGCCGAGCGCGTCGCCGAGGATCCTCGTCTGGTCCTGCCACGGAACACCGTAGTCGGCGAAGTCTGCGGGCTGCGCCACCGTCGGCGCGATGGCGCTCAGCTTGTCGTACTGGGCCTGGGTGAGGCCGGAGTAGGTGCCGACCACCAGGTCCGGGGCGACGGCCGCGACCTTCTCGAAGTCGATGTTGGTGGACGCCGTGCCCACGATCTCGGGCTGCGCGTCACCGAGGAGGTCCTGCGCCCACGGCCACACGCCGTAGGGGTAGTCGCCGTACCAGTCGAACGTGCCGGCCAGCGTGCCGCCGAGCGCGAGGATCGCGTCCTGGTCGTTGTAGCCCACACTGACGATGCGCTGCGGGTCGGTCGGCACCTGGGTTTCGCCGTACTTGTGGGCGATGACGGGGCCCGACGGCTCGCTGCCGGAGCCGTCGCCGTCCGAGCTGCTGCAGGCCGCGGCGAACGCGAGCAGCGCTCCCCCGGTGCCCACGAGGAATCCGCGTCGGCTCAGGCCGATCCTCTGTTGACCCATGTTCATGCGGCGACCCTCTCGTCTACCAAGTACTACGATCCACTTAGGTAAGGCTTGCCGAGCTTAGCCTAAGGGGTCGCGGACGGGTTCCCGCCACATCGCCCACACCGTGGGCCCGCCGTCCGGGATCCGGATCTCGCCGGTGACGTCGAAGCCGAATCGCTGGTAGTAGGAGATGTTGTCTTCCTTGCTGGACTCCAGATACGCCGGGAGCCCCTCGGCGTCACAACGGTCCAGCCGCGACCGCAACAGCGCCTTCCCGTAGCCGCCGCCCCGTCCCGCGCTCGACGTTCCGATCGTCGCTAGATACCAGTGCACGGGATCGACCGGGTGTGCGTCCTCGACGGTTCCGCTCACCGCGGCCCCGACGCCCAGCCGGGAGCCGAACGCGCGGACCAGCCCCGGCAGGCTGCGGAGCGACGACAACGTGGACTGCTTCCAGCCACCGGGCGGATCCCACATGGCGGCCCCACGAACCACGCCGTCGTCGTCCTCGGCCAATTCGGCTCCGCCCCCGGCGAGATGGTGATGGCGGATCTCCACCGCGAACAGTCTCGGCAGGCCGCGCCGCCGGCGGTCGGGATCCGGCCACATCCACACCATCACGGGGTCGTCGAAGAACGCGTCGGCCAGGACGCGCGACAGTTCGGGGATGTCGGATCCGGTCGCAGCACGCACGCTCACACCCATGCCCAGAGGGTACGGGCACACCGCGGCGGCGCGCCGGAACGACTGGCCGTCGTGCCCGGTTCGGGGCCGCTGTGGACTCATGACCCGCCCCTCGTCCACATGCAGTCCGCCCGAATCCGGCGGCAGGTGATGGGGCGCGTCACCGCGCACACGCCCGGTCGTCCGCAGCACCGAGCACGGAACGACACGCAGACCGGTTTCGCTGGCCGTCGACCTGGCACTGGAATCCGGCAGGACGCTCGTCGGCTTCCTCCGCGGGGAGTCGATGAGCGTCTATGCCGGAGCCCAGCGCGTGAAGACCGGGGCCTGAGCGGGCCCTTCTAGACGGTGGCGTCGACGAGGAGCTTCGCGCCGGTGGCCGCCTGGACGTCCTCGACGCTGTGGCCGGGAGCGGTCTCGACGAGCCGCAGGCCATCGGGGGTGACGTCGATGACGGCGAGATCGGTGACGATCTTCTGCACGCAGCGCTTGCCGGTGTACGGCAGCGTGCATTCCTCGAGGATCTTGTGCTCACCCTTCTTGGTGACGTGATCCATCATCACGATGACCTTGCCCGCGCCGTGGACGAGGTCCATCGCGCCGCCCATGCCCTTGACCATGGCGCCCGGGACCATCCAGTTGGACAGGTCGCCGTGGCTGCTGACCTGCATGGCGCCGAGAACGGCCACGTCCACGCTGCCGCCGCGGATCATCGAGAAGGAGTCGGAGGAGGAGAAGAACGCGCCGCCGGGGACCACGGTGATGGTCTCCTTGCCCGCGTTGATCAGTTCGGGATCGACCTCGTCGTCGGTCGGGTACGGCCCGACGCCGAGGATGCCGTTCTCCGAGTGCAGGATGACGTCCTTGCCGGCCGGGATGTGACCGGGGATCAGGGTGGGCATTCCGATGCCGAGGTTCACATACTGCCCATCCTCCAGCTCGGCCGCGACCCGGGCCGCCATCTCGTCACGCGTCCAGCTCATGCCCGCACCGTCCTGTTCTCGATTCCCGTTTCCTGCTTGCCGACCTCGACCACACGCTGGACGAAGATGCCGGGGGTGTGCACCTCGGCGGGGTCGATCTCGCCGGGCTCGACGAGGTACTCGACCTGCGCGATGGTGATGCGACCGGCGCCGGCGGCGTCCGGGTTGAAGTTTCGGGCCGTCTCCCGGTACACGAGGTTGCCGAGGCGGTCACCCTTCCACGCGTGGACCAGCGCGAAGTCGGTTCGGATGGCGCGTTCGAGGACGAAGGCCTCCCCGTCGAACTCGCGGGTCTCCTTGGGCTTGCTCGCCACCGCGATGCCGCCCTGGCCGTCGTAGCGGATCGGCAGACCGCCGTCGGCGACCTGCGTCCCGACACCGGCGGGGGTGTAGAAGGCGGGGATGCCCGCTCCCCCGGCGCGCATGCGCTCGGCAAGCGTGCCCTGCGGAGTGAGCTCGACCTCGAGCTCCCCGCTGAGGTACTGCCGCGCGAATTCCTTGTTGGCGCCGACGTACGAGCTGATCGTGCGCCGGATCCGGTGCTGCTCGAGGAGCAGACCCAGACCGAAACCGTCGGTGCCGCAGTTGTTGCTGACCGTCTCGAGGTCGGTGGCACCTTGTGCGAGGAGGGCGTCGATGAGGACCGAGGGGATACCGACGAGGCCGAAGCCGCCCACCGCGAGGGACGCTCCGTCGGGGACATCGGCAACGGCCTCGGCCGCCGTTGCGAAGACTTTGTTGACCATGTGACCCAGGCTACCGCAAAATGTTCGAGCAGTGAACACCCATCCACATTGCGAACAAATTACGCCCTGCCTGTTGGCCCCATCACAGAACGCGACTACTATGTGCGAATAGCGGCCGACTGTTCACATCGAGAACGTGAGGATCTTTTTCCATGCTGCATCTGCCAGCCCACCACCACGCCGGGCACGAAGCGAATGCCCCGCTGCTGTTCCCCGAGTACAAGACGACTCGGCTGCGCAGCCCCAAGAACGACCTGATCCTGGTCCCGCAGCGACTCGGCGAGATCACCGGTCCGGTCTTCGGCGACGCCGACATCGCCAAGGGCGAGAACGACATGACCCACGCCAACGGCGGCGAGGCCCAGGGACAGCGCATCATCGTCCACGGCCGCGTCCTCGACAGTGCGGGCAAACCCATCCCCGACACCCTCATCGAGGTGTGGCAGGCCAACGCCGGAGGCCGCTACCGCCACAAGATGGACTCCTGGCCGGCCCCGCTCGACCCCCACTTCAACGGTGTCGCCCGCTGCCTGACCGACAAGCACGGCCACTACGAGTTCACGACCATCAAGCCCGGCGCCTACCCGTGGGGCAACCACCACAACGCGTGGCGGCCCGCGCACATCCACTTCTCCCTGTTCGGTCAGGCGTTCACCCAGCGGCTGGTCACGCAGATGTACTTCCCGGACGATCCGTTCTTCTTCCAGGACCCGATCTACAACTCCGTACCCGAAGCCGCCCGCGAGCGGATGATCAGCACGTTCGACTACGACCACACCCGCGACAACTGGGCCGTCGGATTCAAGTTCGACATCGTCCTGCGCGGTCAGGACGCCACCCCGTTCGAGGACACGCCGTTCAACAAGACCGAGGGCCACTGATGATCGACACCCAGAACCCCGACGCCCCCCGCTACCCGGTCTTCGCCAAGAGCCAGGACGAGGTGCCGTTCGGCGTCACCCCGTCCCAGACCGTCGGCCCGTACGTCCACATCGGCCTGTTCCCCACGTGGGAGAACAGCGGCGAGGCCGTCCCCGAGGATGCGCCGGGACGAATCGACGTGTCCTTCAACGTCATCGACGGCGCCGGACAGCCCATCGGCGACGCGATGATCGAAACCTGGCAGGCGGATGCGGCCGGCCGGTTCAACAGCCCGACCGATCCCCGCGGTGCCGCCGAGGCGACCCCCGCCGGATTCCGCAGCCTGGCACGCGTGTTCGCCGACGAGAGCGGCACGATCGTGGTGCACACGGTCAAGCCGGGCGCACTTCCCGCCGAGGACGGCGCCGTCGAGGCTCCGCACATCAACGTCGGACTGTTCGCCCGCGGCATGCTCGAGCGGCTGTACACGCGGCTCTACTTCCCCGAGGACACGGACGCGCACGCATCGGACCCCGTGCTCTCCGCCGTCCCGGAAGCGGATCGCCCCAAGCTGATCGCGGAGAAGACGGATCGCGGATACCACCTGACGATCCACGTGCAGAACACAGAAGGACGGGAAACCCCGTTCTTCGCCCTGTAACCGTTCACAACCCAGAAAGGTGTCGCGCGTGAACTCTCCGGAGCCTTCCCGGGGTGCCCTGTTCGATCCGACGTTCGGTGCCGGCGAGTTGTCGGCACTGCTCTCGGACCGGGCGTGGGTCACCGCGATGGTCGAGGTCGAGGCCGCACTGGCCCGGGCGGAAGCGAAATGCGACGTCATCCCCGCCGCGTCCGCCGACGCCATTTCGTCGGTGTTCGCGCGCGTCGTCGCCGAGGGATCCGTGGATGTGGGCGCCCTCGGCGAGGCGGCCGCAGCGGGGGGTAATCCCGTGATCCCGCTGGTGAAACTGCTCCGCGGCGAGGTCGCTGCCGCCGATCTCGGAGCGCCCGGAAGCCATGTGCACAAGGGCGCCACGAGTCAGGACATTCTCGACACGGCCCTGATGCTGCTCTGCCGCCGGTCGGGGGCGCACATCCTGGCGTCCCTCGACGAGGCGGTGCTGTGCGCCGAGGCGCTCGCACGGGCCCAGCGCGACACCCCGATCGCCGGCCGCACACTCGGCCAGCAGGCCCTCCCCACCACGTTCGGCGTGCTCGCCGCCGGGTGGATGACGGCGTTGCACAGGGCTTCTCGCGCGCTGTTCGACGCACTGGACGGCCTCCCCGTGCAACTGGGAGGTGCGGCCGGCACGTCCGCTGCGCTCTACCCGCACGGCCTCGACGTCGCCGACGTGCTCGCCGACGAACTCGGGCTGGCACGTCAGGACGTGCCCTGGCACACCGATCGCACCCGCATCGCACTGCTCGCGTCGGCGCTCGGAACGGCCGCGGGTGCGGTGTCCAAGATCGCCACCGACATCGTGTTCCTGTCGTCCACCGAGGTCGGTGAGGTCAGCGAAGGGTCACCCGGCGGTTCGTCGGCCATGCCGCACAAGCGCAATCCGGTCGCCGCGATCCCGGCCCGTGCGGCGGCCCGCCGCACCCCGGGACTCGTCGCGACGATCCTCGGCTCGATGGATCACGAGCAGCAGCGCGCCGCGGGTGCCTGGCACGCCGAGTGGGAAACGCTCACGGACCTGCTGCGCCTCACCGGCGGAGCCGTCGCGCGCATCGCCGACTCGCTCGGCGGACTGAACGTCCACCCCGATGCGATGGCCCGCAACCTCGACATCACCGGCGGCCTGCTCCTCGCGGAACGAGTCACCGGCGCCCTGTCCGCCCGCACCGACAACGCGCGCGACCTCGTGACCGCCGCGTGCGAGACCGGAAGCCCTCTCGACGAGGATCCGGGGCTCCTCGAATACCTGCAGGCGGACGAGATCCGCGCCCTGCTCGACCCCGCCGGATACCTCGGCCACGCCCACGACATCGTCGACCGCGCACTGGAGACAGTGGCCCGCGGCCGGGAAGGAACGCGATGACAGTCGCACTCGCACACGAAATCTCCGGACCCCGAAACGGCGCGGCGGACGCCCCCGTCGTGGTCCTGCTCGGATCGCTCGGTTCCAACCGGTCCATGTGGGACCCGCAGATCGCGGCGCTGTCCGACGAATGCCGGGTGGTCGCCGTCGATCAACGCGGCCACGGCGAGTCGCCGGCACCGGACGGCCCGTACTCCGTCCGCGACCTGTCCGAGGACGTTCTCGCCCTGCTCGACTCGCTCGGCGTGGACGCCGCCCACTTCGTCGGACTGTCCATGGGCGGTGCGATCGCCCAGTGGCTCGGCGCGCACACTCCGCGCCGGGTGCTGTCGCTGTCGCTGCTGTGCACCGCCGCGAAATTCGGTGAACCGCAGGCTTGGACCGAGCGGGCAGCGGCATCGCGCACCGACGGTCCGGAGTCGCTCGCGGACGCCGTTGTCGCCCGGTGGTTCAGCGAGGGGCTCGCCAAGCGTGATCCGGAATTCGTCCGGCACTACCGCGAGATGATCGCGTCGACGTCCCCCGAGGGATACGCCGCGTGCTGCGACGCCCTCGCGGACTGGGATTTCACCGCCGACCTGTCCCGCATCAGCGCGCCGACGCTGGTGATCGCGGGTGAGGAGGATCCGTCCACCCCGCCGTCGGTCATGCAGATCCTCGCGGACGGCATCACCGGTGCCCGGTTCGAGGTACTCTCCCCCGCCGCCCACGTCGCGAACCTCGAGCAGGCAGGCGCCGTCACGGCGCTGCTGCGCGAACACATCGCCGGCGGCGGGTACGCGCGCGGACGTCGCGCCGCGCACGCACAGGGAATGACGGTGCGCCGCTCGGTTCTCGGCGACGCGCACGTGGATCGCTCCGTGGCGGGAACCACCGACTTCACGGCACCGTTCCAGGACTTCATCACCCGCACCGCGTGGGGCGACATCTGGTCGCGCCCCGGGCTGGACCACGAATTGCGGCGGCTGCTCACGATCGCCGTCCTCACCGCGGTCGGAAACGAGCACGAACTCGACATGCACATCCGCGCCGCCCTCCGCGCGGGTGTCGACGCCGACACCATCGGCGAGGTGCTCCTGCACACCGCCGTCTACGCCGGAGTACCCAACAGCAATCTCGGGTTCGCGCTCGGCAAACAGGCCCTCGCCGACCTGTCCTCCACCGACACCGGGGCCACGGAGGAGAATTCGCAGACATGACCGCTACCGAACCGACGGAGAAGATCCTCCCGTCCCCCGACTACGTGCAGTCGCTGGCCCGGGGCCTCGCCGTGATCCGCTGCTTCGACAACCGGAATCAGCGGCGCACGCTCAGTGACGTCGCCCGCGCCACCGACCTGACCCGTGCCACCGCACGCCGATTTCTGCTCACCCTCGTCGAGCTCGGCTACGTGGCCACGGACGGTTCCGCGTTCTGGCTCACCCCGCGGGTGCTCGAACTCGGATACAGCTACCTGTCGAGCCTGTCGCTGCCGGAGGTCGCGCAGCCGCACCTCGAGAGGCTGAGCCACAAGGTCCACGAGTCGTCGTCGGTGTCGATCCTCGACGGTGCCGACATCGTCTACGTCGCCCGGGTGCCCGTCAGCCGGATCATGACGGTGGGCATCACCATCGGTACCCGGCTCCCCGCGTACGCCACCTCGATGGGCCGGGTCCTGCTGGCGGGACTGCCCGACGACGAACTCGACGCCTACCTCGAGAAGCTCGACATCCAGCGGCTCACCGAACGCACGATCACGGCCCGCGACGACCTGAAGGCTGCGATTCTCGCGGTCCGCGCGGACGGTATCTGCGTTCTCGACCAGGAACTCGAGGCAGGCCTGCGGTCGATGGCCGCCCCGATCCGCAACGCCTCCGGGCTGACCGTCGCCGCGGTGAACATCTCCACTCCGGCCGCGCGATACAGCCTCGAGGATCTGCATTCCGATCTCATCCCGTCGCTGCGGGTCACCGCAACCGACATCGAACAGGACCTCGCCACCGTCAATCGCTGACGCAGTGCCCGAGGAAACTTCATGAAAGGTCTTTCCATGCGTGACGTCGTCATCTGCGAGCCCCTGCGAACGCCGGTCGGGCGCTTCGGCGGAGTGTTCAAGGACATCACCCCTCAGAGCCTCGCGGCCACCGTCATCACGGCGCTCGTCGAACGCACCGGCATCGAGGGCGGCCAGATCGACGACGTCATCCTGGGCCAGGCGTCCCCGGGCGGGGAGGCTCCGGCCATCGGCCGGATCGCGGCCCTCGACGCCGGACTCGGCATCGACGTCCCCGGCATGCAGGTGGATCGCCGCTGCGGATCCGGTCTGCAAGCCGTCATCACCGCAGTGCTCCAGGTGGCGTCCGGCGGCAACGACCTCGTCCTCGCCGGTGGCGCCGAATCCATGAGCCAGGCCGAGTTCTACACCAACCCGAACATCCGCTGGGGCGTCAAGGGCGAAGGGGTGCAACTCGCGGACCGGCTCGCCCGCGCCCGCGTCACCGCCGGCGGTGCGAACTTCCCCGTGCCCGGCGGCATGATCGAGACCGCCGAGAACCTGCGCGCCGAGTTCGACATCAGCCGTGAGGACCAGGACGCGCTCGCCGTGCAGTCGCACCAGCGTGCCGTCGCCGCACAGGAATCGGGACGCTTCGCCGAGGAGATCGTCGGAGTGACGGTGCCGCAACGCAAGTCGGACCCGCTCGTCGTCGACAAGGACGAGCACCCGCGCGCCGACACCACGGTGGAGTCGCTGTCGAAGCTCCGCGCCATCCGCTCCAAGATCGACTCCGCCTCCACCGTCACCGCAGGCAACGCCAGCGGGCAGAACGACGGTGCCGCCGTGTGCATCGTGACGACCGCCGAGAAGGCGAAGGAACTCGGACTGAAGCCCCTCGCTCGCATGGCGTCCTGGGCCGTGGCCGGCGTCCCGCCGCGCACCATGGGCATCGGCCCGGTGCCCGCCACGGAGAAGGCCCTCGGTCAGCTCGGACTGTCGCTGTCCGACATGGGGGTCATCGAACTGAACGAGGCCTTCGCCGCACAGACCCTCGCCGTCCTCCGCAGCTGGGACCTCGACCCCACCGACGAACGCCTCAACCCCAACGGATCCGGCATCTCCCTCGGACACCCCGTCGGCGCCACCGGCGGCCGCATTCTCGCCACCCTCCTGCGGGAGATGGACCGTCGCGAATCCCGCTACGGGCTCGAGACCATGTGCATCGGCGGCGGCCAGGGACTGGCCGCGGTGTTCGAGCGGGTCTGATCCAGCGCCTCGAATGCACGCATCGGCGGGCAGGCTTCGTGCCTGCCCGCCGATGCCCATTCTGGGCCGAGAATGGACGTCCACGGCTGCCACGGAGCAGTCGGGCTCGTCACAGCCGGTGTAATTCGACGTCGCCGAGTTCACCGTCGCGGACGGTGGCGGTCATGTACGTGCAGTGCGGCTGCCGTCGCCGATCCGTCGGTGATCCCGGGTTCAGCAGTCGCAGTCCGGTTTCCGTGGTGGTGTCCCAGGGAATGTGGCTGTGCCCGAAGATCAGGACGTCGGTGTCCGGGTAGGCGGCCGACATCCGTTTCTCCCTGCCGGCGGAGGCCCCGGTCTCGTGCACGACGGTGATGCGCACCCCGGCCAGGCTCACGTCCGCCCGCTCGGGCATCAGGGCGCGCAGTTCGTCGCCGTCGTTGTTGCCCCAGCACGCCACGAGCCGCGCCGATCGCGCCTGCAAGGCCTCGAAAGTGGGGAGATCGACCCAGTCGCCGGCGTGGATCACCACGTCGGCGCGGTCGACCTCGTCCCACACCCGGGCGGGCAGGTCTCGTGCCCGCTTCGGGACATGGGTGTCGGCCAGCAGCAATAACCTCACGGTCACAGTCTGCGCGAATCCGCACCCTTTCTCTGCATCCGCACCCGTTTTCGCGAAAAGCGGTGCGGGTGCAGAAATGGGGTGCAGGTGCTTTACGCGCCGGCGAGCGCGGCGGCGTCCTCTGCCTGCAACAGCAGACCCATGTGCTCACGCATCCGCTGGGCGTCCGGCTCGAGGCCGGTGAAGATCCGGAAGGAGTCGACGGCCTGACCGATGGTCATGCCGATTCCGCTGAGAGTCCGGGCGCCGATCTCGCGGGCGCGGCGGAGGAGTTCGGTTTCGGCGGGACGGTAGACGACGTCCGCGACCCACAGGTCGGGGCGCAGCAGCGCGGCGTCGAGTGCCATGCCGGGGTGGGCCGCCATGCCGATCGGCGTCGCGTGGATGAGGCCCTGGGCCGCACCGACGGCGGCGGGAACGGCGGAGAGGTCGCCGGCAGCGATTTCCCGGTCCGGGAACAGTTCGGCGAGCGAATCGCGCAGATCCTTCGAGCGCGCGGCGTCGGCGTCGATGATTGTGAAGTGTCCGACACCCCGGGTCAGCGCGGCATAGGCGACGGCCGCGCCGGCCCCACCGGCCCCGAGTTGCACGACGCGGTTCATGGGCGCGCCTTCGAGACCCTCGTCCATGTTGCGCGCGAATCCGGACCAGTCGGTGTTGTGGCCGATCAGGCGCCCGCCGTCGATGTGGACCGTGTTGACCGCGCCGAGCTTGCGCGCGTCGTCGGAGAGGTCGTCGAGCAGCGGAATGACGGCCTGCTTGCACGGGTGCGTGATGTTGAGCCCGTTGAACCCGAGGAGCTTGGCGGCCGAGAGGAGCTGCGGCAGTCCCTCGACGCCCACGCCCAACGTGTCGAGGTCGAGGATCCGGTAGACGTACCCGACGCCCTGCACGCGACCCTCGGCCTCGTGGAGCGGCGGGGTCAGCGATTTCGAGATCCCGGTGCCGATCAGACCGCACAGGTACGACGGGCGAGCGGTGGGGGCATCGAGGTCACGAGAGGTCATGGCGATCACTTCCGGGAGAGGGCTGGGAGCTAATTAACTATCTAGTGAGTTATGTCACGGTAGCATACCTCCATACCGCGCGGAAGACAGCACAGGCAGGAGTTTCACCGATGACACGAAGCGAGACGACGGGCGCGACCTCCGAGAAGGAAACGGTCAAACGGACCCGTAACCCCGAGAAGACCCGGGAGAACATCCTGCGGGTGGCGATGACGGAATTCGCCGACAAGGGCCTGACCGGGGCCCGCATCGACGAGATCGCGGCGAAGACCGCCACCACGAAGCGGATGCTCTACTACTACTTCGGCGACAAGGAGGGGCTGTACCGGGCAGTACTGCAGCGGGCCTACGAGGAGATCCGCTACGAGGAGTCCCAGCTCGACGTCGACCACCTCGAGCCGACCGAGGCGATCCGCGCGCTCGCCGAGCTGACGTTCGACCATCACGAGGCCCACCCGGACTTCATCCGTCTCGTCGCGATCGAGAACACGAATCGCGGCGCCAACCTCGTCCAGGCCGAGGGGCTCCCCGAGACGCAGGCTCCGGCGATTCGCACGCTCGAGCGGATCCTCCAGCGAGGACAGGAGGCGGGCATCTTCCGCACCGACACGACGGCGCTCGACATCCACATGCTCATCAGCTCGTACTGCGTCTTCCGGGTGGCGAATCGGTACACGTTCAAGGCGCTGTTCGACTGGGATCTCACCGGCGCGGAGAACCGCCCCCACCTGCGCGCAATGATCGGCGACGTCGTCCTGGCGTACCTGCAGCAGCCCGGGAAATTATGAACTAACCATTTCGACCATTATTGACTCGAGGCTGTGACCGGGGTTACCTTGCTTCTACGACCTACGAACACCTGCTCTTCCGAGCCGCCCGTGTTCACTTTCCTCGCTCCCCAGGAGTATCGATGACCATCGACTACGGCACCGGCGTCTCCGGTCGAAACGGTGACGGCAAAGGCCGCTCCTCCGTCGACCCCAACGCTGATCCCACCAACGCGAAGAAGGCCGCGAAGGCCGCCTTCTTCGGCAGCCTGCTCGAGTACTACGACTTCTACATCTTCGCCTCGGCTGCTGCGCTGGTCTTCCCGCACGTGTTCTTCGAGGGATCGAAGAATCCGCTGCTGCTGTCGCTGGCCACCTTCGGCATCTCCTACATCGCGCGTCCGATCGGCGCCGTGTTCGTCGGACACTTCGGCGACCGGGCCGGACGCAAGAAGGTGATGATGTTCTGCCTGGTTCTCATGGGCGTCGTCACGTTCCTGATCGGCTGTCTGCCGTCGTCCGAGCAGGCCGGAATGGTCGGCCCGGTGCTACTGGTGCTCCTGCGCATCTGCCAGGGCGTCTCCGCGGCCGGCGAACAGTCGGGTGCGGGCTCACTCACCCTCGAGCACTCCCCCGCCCACCGTCGCGGCTTCTTCTGCAGCTGGACGCTCACCGGTACCCAGGCCGGCTTCATCGTCGCGAGCCTCGCGTTCATCCCCGTCGCGGCGCTGCCCGACGAGACCCTCTACAGCTGGGGCTGGCGCGTCCCGTTCTGGTGCAGCCTCCTCGTCCTCGTCGTCGCCTACATCGTGCGTCGCAAGCTCGAAGAGCCCGAGATCTTCATCGCCAACAAGGAAGCACTGGACGAGACGCCCGCCCCGCTGCCCGTCGTCGACCTCTTCCGCACGCACTGGCGTGACGTTCTCCGTGTGGTCTTCTGCGCGTTCATCGCCGTCGTCAGCACCGTGTTCTCCGTGTTCGGCCTCGCCTACGCCACCACCCCCGAGATCGGGATGAGCCGCACGACCATGCTGTGGGTCGCGATCGCCGCCAACGCGGTGGCCCTGGTCTCGCAGCCGCTGCTCGGCATGCTGTCCGACCGGATCGGCCGCAAGCCGGTGTTCATCGGTGGCGCGATCGGTTCGGCCGCCGGAATCTTCCTGTACTTCGCCGCGATCGGCACCGGCAACGTGGCGATGATCTTCCTCGCCGGCATCCTGCTGATGGGTGGCGTCTACGCCGGGACCAACGCCATCTGGCCGGCGTTCTACGCCGAGATGTTCTCGTCGCGGGTTCGCTACTCCGGTATGGCGATCGGCACGCAGCTCGGTTTCGCTCTCGCCGGATTCGCTCCGACCATCGCCCAGGCACTGCGCGGCGCCGACCCGAAGAACTGGGTGCCGGTGGCGATCTTCACCGCCGTCTGCGCGCTCATCGCCGCGGCTTCTGCCTCCACCGCCAAGGAGAACTCCCGCACTCCCCTGATCGACCTCGACAAGGAGGATGTCGCGCTCACGAAGGCGAAAGCGAACGCGAAGGTCTGATCCACTCGAAACGAACGATGCGCCCGGCACGTGTGCCGGGCGCATCGTCGTGTCGGTGCCTAACGCCGCAGTTCGTGGGTGAGTGCTTCGAGTTCGTCGCCGCCGGCCATCTGCTGGGTGAGTTCTTCGAGGCTGATCTCGTCGAACGTGCAGTCCAGTTTCTGGCGGCCGCGGTTGAGGAGGACGAAGTGGTCGCCGACCATGTAGGCGTGGTGCGGGTTGTGGGTGATGAACACGACTCCGAAGCCCTGTTCCTTGGCGGCGGAGATGTAGCGCAGCACCATCCCGGACTGCTTGACGCCGAGGGCGGCGGTGGGCTCGTCGAGGATCAGGACGCGGGCGCCGAAGAAGATCGCCCGGGCGATCGCGACGCACTGGCGTTGGCCGCCGGACAGCGAGCCGATGGGGGCGTCGACGTCGGGCAACTCGATGCCCATCTTCGACAACTCGGACATCGTGGTGGCACGCATCCCGTTCGCGTCGAGGGACCTCAGCGGTCCCTTCCGCAGTTCCTGGCCGAGGAAGAAGTTGCGCCACACCGGCATCAGCGACACCACCGCCAGGTCCTGGTAGACCGTGGCGATGCCCTTGGAGAGCGCTTCCTTCGGTGAGCCGAAGGTGATGGCCTCGCCGTCGACGAGCAACTCACCCTCACTCTGCTGGTGCAGGCCGGCGATGATCTTGATCAGGGTGGATTTGCCGGCTCCGTTGTCGCCGAGGACACCGGTGACCTCCCCGGCCCGCACCCGCAGGTTGATGTCCTGCAGGGCGATGATGTTGCCGTACCGCTTGCCGACGTGTTTGAGCTCGATCAGCGGGATCTTGTCGCCACCACCGGGTTCGGTATCGACGGGCATCTGTTCGATGGTACTCATGCGGTCACCTCTTGGCGGCGTAGTTGCGGAAGGCATTGTTGGCGATGACCGCGAACAGCAGCATCGCGCCGAGGAAGAACTTGAACCAGTCCGGGTTCCAGCCGGCGTAGACGATGCCCTGGTTCGTCATGCCGAAGATGAACGCGCCGATCGCGGCGCCGATCGCGGTGCCGTACCCGCCGGTGAGCAGGCAGCCGCCGATGACCGCGGCGATGATGTAGAGGAACTCGTTGCCGATACCCTGCCCGGACTGGACGGTGTTGAACGAGAACAGCAGGTGCATCCCGACGAACCAGGCGGCGAACCCGACGGTCATGAACAACCCGATCTTGACCTTGGTGACCGGGACGCCGATCGCGCGGGCGGAGTCCTGGTTGCCGCCGACGGCGAAGATCCAATTCCCGATCCGGGTCTTGAACAGCACCCAGGTGGCGATCGCGGTGAACAGCAGCCACCACACCACGGTGATCCGCACCGACACCCCGCCGATCTCGAACGAGGACGCGAACACCTTCTTCGCCGAGTCGAAACCCTGCATGTCGGACACGCTGGGGGTGGCGACCTGGCCGGTGACGAGTTTGGTGACCGCCAGGTTGATGCCGGTGAGCATCAAGAACGAGCTCAGCGTGATCAGGAAGCTGGGGATCTTCGTCTTCATCACCAGGTACCCGTTGAAGAACCCGACCGCCAGCGAGACGACCAGGGCGAGGGCGGCGCCGGCCCACAGGTTCAGGTGCAGGTTGTAGGCGATCATCGACGCCGCGAGGGAGCTGGTGGTGACGGCGACGCCGGCGGAGAGGTCGAATTCCCCGCCGATCATCAGCAGTGCGACCGCGCACGCCATGATCCCGATCGTCGACGAGGCGTAGAGCACCGTGGCCAACGCTTCGGGGCTGCGGAACGGGGGTGCGACGACCATGAAGAAGACGAAGATGGCGATCGCACCGAACAGGGAACCGATCTCGGGGCGGACCAGCAGACGCTGCAGGCGTTTTTGTTCTTTCACCCGCTCGTCGTGGACGACCTTGTGACTGGCAAGGTCCAGATCTTGCTGTGTGGACATGATTTCCTCTCCGCGCCGGTGGATCTCAGCGTTGTGCAGTGCCGGCCGGCCGTGCGGCCGGGTCGATGGTGACGGTGATGGTGTGTGCATGAGATGGACCCACCGGGGTCCGGATCGTGTGCCCTGACATGTGATCGGCCGCCGATCAGCGGGTGCCGGCCTTGGCGTATTCGGCGACCTTGTCGATGTTGGACTTGTCGATGAACGACGGCCCGGTCAGCGTGGGCCCGCCGCCGCCGATGACGTTGCCGTTGTTCAGGTAGAGCCACAGCGAATCGATGGCCAGGTAGCCCTGGAGGTACGGCTGCTGGTCGATGGCCCACTGCACGCTGCCGTCGGAGATGGCATCGACGAGTGCCGCGTTGGTGTCGAACGTGTAGACCTTGGCCGGGCTGCCCGCGTTACCGACCGATTGCACGGCGGTCAGGGCGATCGGGGCGCCGAGCGCGAGCACACCGTCGATGGACGGGTCCTGCTGGAGCTTGGCGGCGATCGTCGAGTTCACCGACGGCATGTCCTCCCCGTTCACGTTGAGTGTCTCGAACGTGCCGCGGAAGGTCTGCTTGGCGCCGGCGCAACGGGATTCGAGCTGAATCTGGCCCTGCTGCTGGATGACGCAGATGACATGCTTGGCGCCGTCCTCGTTGAGCCGGTTCCCCGCGGCCTGGCCGGCGATGGTCTCGTCCTGCCCGAAGTACTGGGTTGCCCCCATGTCCTTCCAGGCTCCGTATCCGGCGTTGAACGCGGAGATCGGGATGCCTGCCTCCTGCGCGCTCTTGACGGCGGGAGCCATCGCCTCGGGGGTGGCGAGGGTGAGCGCGAGTCCGTCGACCTTGGAATCGATGGCCGTCTGCACGAGGTTGGCCTGGTTGGGGGCCTGCGGATCGGAGGAGTACTTCAGTTCCACGTTGTCCTTGTCCGCGGCGTCCTGCGCGCCCGTGCGGATCAGGTCCCAGAACGTGTCGCCCGGTGCCGCGTGCGTGACCATTGCGATCGTGATGCGCGGGGTGTCGGCGGTGCCCGCGCCGATCCCGGACCCACTGCTGTCCGGCTTGCCTCCGGTGCTCGAGCACGCCACGAGGCTCATCACCAGGGCACTCGCGCAGGCCAGTACCGCCACGCGACGCCGGTTGGGGAAGTTCATCTGCTTTTCCTCTCGGGGGGGACGAACGGCCCGGTGACGTCTCGGCCGTGTGCCTTAGATGTAATACGCGTCACACCCGAAAGTCAATAGTTTGTCTGGACATTAGGACCACATATCAAATGAGCGGACACGGGTGTCCCGCAGACGGCCCGGAAATCGAGCAGATGCGTGGGCGGGTGCGGGCGCGCTCAGCGCGTGACCGCTGCCCCGGCGTCGCGCGGCAGACGTAGCGTGTCGACCACCGTGCACAGCATCAGCAGCCCCAAAAGGACGAAGGTCCAGGAATATTCGGACCCGAATCCGTGCTCGGACGACGTCGCCAACGGCGTGAACGCGGTGAGGGCGAGCGCTGCGACCGCGATCCCGAGACCGGCCGCCAGTTCCTGCACGGCGGCGTTGAGGGTGTTCGCGTGCGTGAGGTCGGCACGATCGACGTCGGAGAACGCGAGACTGTTGTACGCGGTGAATCCGACCGAGCGCAGGGCTCCGCTCACGAACAGGACCCCCGCGATGACCGGCATCGGGGTCGACGAGCTCAGGGCGGCGAGGAGCCCGAAGCAGCCGACGGACAGCAGGGCGTTGACCAGCAGGATCGGCCTGATCCCGAAGCGCCGCATCAGCGGCGTCGTACAGGGCTTGATGGCAATGTTGCCGGCGAACAGCGCCGCGACGAGCAGACCCGCGAGGAACGGCGTCCAGCCGAAGCCGAGTTGGAACTGCAGCGGCAGCAGGAACGGCACCGCGGTGACGATCAGGCGGTAGAGCGAACCCCCGGTGACGGTGGTGCGCAGCGTCCGGACGCGCAGCACGCGGAAGTCGACGAGCGGGTGGGGTGTGCGGGCGAGATGGCGCACCGAGGACGCCAGCAGAACGACCGCGACCACTCCCCCGATCGCGACCCGCCGCCAGTCCGTGCCCGTCACGCGGATGCTCTCCAGCGCGATCAGGGCTGCCGCGATCCCTGTTCCGACCCCGAGGAGGCCCCGCCAGTCCAGCCTGCTCGTCGACCGCGAGCCCGCCCCGTGAACCAGCTTCAGGGACAGCAGGATTCCGAGAATGCCGATGGGAATGTTGATGACGAAGATCCATCGCCACGAGCCGACGGTGGCGATCGCACCGCCGAGCAGGGGCGCGATGACGGGCGCTGCCAGCGCGGGCCACGTGAGCAGGGCTATCGCGCGGACGAGGTCGCTCTTCGTGCTCGACCGCAGCACCGCGAGCCGCCCGACCGGCACCATCATCGCGCCGCCGACTCCTTGCAGCACCCGCATCGCGACGAGCATCGGCAGTGACACACTCGCCGCGCACCCGATGGACGCCAGCGTGAACACGGCGATGGCGGCCACGAACACCCGGCG
Source organism: Rhodococcus sp. IEGM 1351 (assembly GCF_030056875.1). Taxonomy (NCBI): domain Bacteria; kingdom Bacillati; phylum Actinomycetota; class Actinomycetes; order Mycobacteriales; family Nocardiaceae; genus Rhodococcus; species Rhodococcus sp. IEGM 1351. The sequence continues at coordinate 478,750 of NZ_JASHKU010000002.1, forward strand.
CGTCCCGAACCGGTCGGCCACCCACCCGCTCGCGGGAATGAGGACGGCGACCGTCACCAGGTAGGCGGAGATCGCGATGTTGACGTCGACTGCGTCGACACCGAAGGACTCGGCGATCAGCGGGACGGCGGGCGCGATGATGGTGGCGTCGAGAATTTCCATGAACAGGGCGCCTGCCACCAGCAGGGCCATTCCGCGGGGGAACGACGTCGCGCGCGCGGTTCTAGCGATCGACAACGGTCGTGTCGAAGTAGTACCGCGACGCGCGGTAGCAGTGACTGCCGAACTCGACGGCGCTTCCCGAGTCGTCGAACGCGGTCCGGTTCATCGTCAGCAGCGGCGCCCCGGTCTTCTCGTCGAGCAGCGACGCCTCCGCCTTGCTCGCCGCTTTCGCGCCGATGCGCTGCCGTGCCAGCCGGATGTGCACGCCGCGGGCCCGGAGTGCGTGGTAGAGGCCGTGCGCCTCCAGTTCCTCGGGATCCGGCGCGAGGTCCACCGGGATGTGGTTGGTCATCAGCGCCAGCGGTTCGCCGTTGGTGCTGCGGAGGCGCCGGATGGACGCGACCTCGGCGCCGGGCTGCAGGTTGAGTTCGGCGGCGACGTCTTCGGCCGGCACGGCCACCTGGTAGTCGAGGAGTTTGGTGGTCGGGCTCTGCCCCGCCCGCGCGAGGTCGTCGAAGAGGCTGGTGAGTTCGACCGGCCGGTGCACCGCGCTCTGCACCACCTGGGTTCCGACCCCGCGTTTGCGGACGAGCAGCCCCTTGTCGACGAGCTCCTGGATGGCGCGGCGCGTGGTGGGGCGCGACAGGTTCAGCCGCTTGGCGAGCGCCAGTTCGTTCTCGAAGCGGTCACCGGGGGCGAGTTCCCCGCCGATGATCGCGTTCTCGATCGTCTGCGCGAGCTGGAAATACAGCGGAACCGGGCTCGACCTGTCGAGCTCGACTGCGAGTGGTGCACCCACGGACAACTCCGATCCTCGTGCGCGGGGCGACGTCGCCGTCGCCGATCTTTCCGGCAGTGTATGCGAACACTAACACCAGATTGACTTCAAGTAATAATGTCAGGACAAAGTCTTGACAGGAGTCGGTGAGGTGGAGCACAGTTTCAATCAGACCTCGGCGCCCTGCGCAGACCACCCACAACGACCTATTCGGGAGTCAGCCTTGACCACCATCCAGACGCACACCAACCGGAACGGATTGGACGTCCTCGCCATCGGGCGCTGCGGTGTGGACATCTACCCATTGCAGACCGGAGTCGGACTCGAGCACGTCGAGACGTTCGGCAAGTTCCTCGGCGGAAGCGCGGCCAACGTCACCGTCGCCGCCGCCCGCCTCGGCTGCCGCAGCGCGCTCATCTCGGGCGTCGGCAACGATCCGTTCGGGCGCTTCGTCCGCACGGCACTCACCGACCTCGGCGTCGACAACCGTTACGTCGGCATCGACACCGAGCACCCGACTCCCGTTACGTTCTGTGAGATCTTCCCGCCGGACGACTTTCCGCTGTACTTCTACCGCAAACCCGTCGCCCCGGACCTGCAGGTGACGCCGGCGGACATCGATCTCGACGCGGTCCGCGACGCGAAGCTGTACTGGTCGACGGTCACCGGGCTGTCCGAAGAGCCCAGCCGCAGTGCGCATTTCGCAGCCTGGGAGGCCCGCGGACGCCGCACCCACACCGTCCTCGATCTCGACTACCGCCCGATGTTCTGGTCCTCCCCCGCCGAGGCCACCGCTCAGGTGCAGCGGGCCCTCCAGCACGTCACCGTCGCGGTCGGCAACCGTGAGGAGTGCGAGATCGCGGTCGGCGAGACCAATGCGCACAAGGCCGCGGACGCGCTGCTCGATCTCGGCGTCGAACTGGCCATCGTCAAGCAGGGCCCCAAGGGTGTCCTCGGGAAGACACGCACCCAGAGCATCACGGTGCCCCCGAACGACGTCCAGGTGGTCAACGGGCTCGGTGCCGGCGACAGCTTCGGCGGCACGCTGTGCCACGGCCTGCTCGCGGGGTGGCCGCTCGAGAAGATCCTGCGCTACGCCAACGCCGCGGGGGCGATCGTCGCCTCCCGCCTCGAATGCTCCACCGCGATGCCGACGGCCGACGAGGTCCGGGCGCTCGCCGATTCCACCACTTCGGAGGCTGTCAATGTCTGAAACTCTCGCTCACCGCGCAGTCTGCGCGTCCTACGCCGACGTCACCGAGGTACGCGCGAACGACCCGGCCGCCATCGACCGTGCCTGGGCGACCCGGATCGCCCGGCCCACGGTGCGCGGTAACGGCCGGCTCATGATCGTCGCCGCCGACCATCCCGCCCGCGGTGCACTCTCGGTCGGCGACCGTCCGACCGCGATGAACAGTCGCACCGACCTCCTCGACCGCCTCCGCACCGCCCTGCGCAACCCCGGCGTGGACGGTGTGCTCGCCACCGCCGACATCCTCGACGATCTGGTGCTGCTCGGCGCGCTCGACGACAAGGTGGTCATCTCGTCGATGAACCGCGGCGGCCTGGCCGGCGCCAGTTTCGAACTCGACGACCGGATGACCGGCTACACCGCGGCCGGCACCGCGAAGGCAGGCATGAACGGCGGAAAGATGCTGTGCCGCATCGATCTCGACGATCCCGGCACGCTCTCCACCCTCACCGCGTGCGCCCAGGCGGTCGATGCCCTGGCCGAGGCCGGACTGATGGCCATGGTGGAACCGTTCCTGTCGCGACGGGTCGACGGCAAGGTCAAGAACGATCTCGGCGCCGACGCCGTGATCAAGTCGATCCATATCAGCCAGGGCCTGGGCTCCACGTCCGCGTACACCTGGATGAAGCTTCCGGTGGTCGACGAGATGGAACGCGTCATGGACGCGACGACGCTTCCGACGCTACTGCTCGGCGGAGACCCGCAGACAGCCCCCGAGGAAACGTTCGCGAGCTGGGCCAAGGCCCTCGCGCTGCCGTCGGTCCGCGGCCTGATCGTCGGACGCACCCTGCTGTACCCGCGGGACGAGGACGTCGCCGCCGCGGTCGACACCGCCGTATCCCTCGTTCACTGACGCACACCGGAGAGGCCCACGATGAACAGCAAGTACTACGTGCCGGTCGGTTCCGCGGCCACCGGGCCGTTCGACCTCGAGGTCACCCCCGAATCGGCGGGCTGGACCGAATCGAGTCTGCGGGTGCTCACCCTGGCCCCCGGTGGCTCGGCCGAACTCGCGTCCGGTGACGACGAGATCATCGTCGTGCCACTGGCCGGGTCCGCGGCGGTGTCGAGCGAGGGCACCGAGTTCGCCCTCACCGGGCGGCGATCCGTGTTCGACGGACCGAGCGACTTCGCCTACGTGGGCCGGGATTCGGCCTACACGGTGACGAGCGCGACCGGTGGACGATTCGCCCTGTGCGGGGCCCGCGCGCGGCAGAAGTTCCCGTTCCGGTACGTCCCGGCAGCCGACATCTCCGTCGAACTGCGCGGCGCGGGCAACTGCAGCCGCCAGGTGCACAACTTCGGCACCGCCGATCGCTTCGAGGCCGATTCGATCATCGCGTGCGAGGTCGTCACTCCCGGCGGCAACTGGTCGTCGTACCCGAGCCACAAGCACGACGAGAACCGCGACGTCGAGTCGCAGCTCGAGGAGATCTACTACTTCGAAATCGCCGAAGCAAATTCCACCGCAGTGGATTTCGGCGGAACCGGATTCGGCTACCATCGCGTGTACGGCACTCCCGAGCGGCCCATCGAGGTGCTCGAGGAGGTGCGCTCCGGTGATGTGGTGCTCGTGCCGCACGGCTATCACGGACCGTCGATCGCCGCCCCCGGACATCACATGTACTACCTGAACGTCATGGCCGGGCCCGGCGAAGACCGCGCCTGGAACATCTGCGACGACCCGGCCCACACCTGGCTGCGCGGCAGCTGGGAACACCAGACCGTCGATCCCCGCCTCCCCCTCCACGCACCGTCCGAAGGAGCATGACCGTGGTGTCCACCGCGCCGATGTCGGCGAGCAAGAACCCCAACGCCGAGGGCACCGTCCACCTCACGGTGGCTCAGGCAACCATCCGATTCCTCGCCAACCAGTACGTCGAGCGGGACGGCGAACGCACCAAGTTCTTCGCCGGATGCTTCGGCATCTTCGGCCACGGCAACGTCGCCGGACTCGGTCAGGCACTGCTGCAGGCCGAGATCGACGCGGTCGAAGCCGGGACCGAATCCGAACTGCCGTACGTCCTCGGGCGTAACGAGCAGGCGATGGTGCACAGCGCGGTCGCGTACGCACGCCAGAAGGATCGCCTGCAGACGTGGGCGGTGTCGGCCAGCGTCGGCCCCGGCTCGACCAACATGCTGACCGGCGCGGCGCTCGCCACCATCAACCGGCTGCCCGTCCTGCTCCTGCCCGCCGACACGTTCGCCACCCGCGCGAGCGCACCGGTGCTGCAGGAACTCGAACTGCCCTCGAGCGGCGACGTCACCGTCAACGACGCGTTCAAACCGCTGTCGCGCTACTTCGACCGGGTGTGGCGGCCGGAGCAGTTGCCTTCGGCGCTGCTCGGCGCGATGCGCGTGCTGACCGACCCCGTCGAGACGGGTGCGGCCACCGTCGCCATTCCGCAGGACGTGCAGGCGGAGGCTTTCGACTGGCCGGAGTCGCTGTTCGCGGAGCGCACGTGGCACCTGGCCCGGCCGCTCCCCGAGAAGTCGGTGATCGAGCGGGCCGCGGACGTGATCCGGACGGCGAAGAAGCCGCTGATCGTCGCGGGCGGTGGCCTGATCTACTCGGGCGCCACCGAGACACTGGCCTCGTTCGCCGAGGCGACCGGAATTCCGGTCGGTCAGAGTCAGGCCGGCAAGGGTTCACTGCCCTACGACCACCCGCAGTCGGTCGGCGCGATCGGCTCGACCGGCACCACGGCGGCCAACGCGCTCGCCACCGAGGCCGATGTGATCATCGGCATCGGCACCCGCTACAGCGACTTCACCACGGCGTCGCGGACCGCGTTCAACAACCCCGACGTGCGGTTCGTCAACATCAACGTCGCGTCGATCGACTCGGTGAAGCAAGGCGGCGTCAGCGTCGTCGCAGACGCCCGCGAGGCGCTCGAGGCACTCGCCGTGGCACTGCGCGACTACCAGGTTTCCGGCGAGTACCGCTCGCGTACAACCGAACTCGCGGACCACTGGGAGTCCACGGTCGACGCGGTCTACAAGATCGACGACGACTCGCTCGGCTTGAACCAGAACCAGGTCATCGGTCTCGCCAACACGCTGTCGGATCCGCGGGACGTCGTCGTGTGCGCCGCCGGCTCCATGCCCGGCGACCTGCACAAGCTGTGGCGTACCCGCGACTCCAAGGGCTACCACGTCGAGTACGGCTTCTCGTGCATGGGCTACGAGATTGCCGGCGGCATCGGCGCCAAGATGGCCTGCCCCGACCGCGACGTGTTCATCATGGTCGGTGACGGCTCGTACCTGATGATGGCCACCGAACTCGTCACGGCCGTGCAGGAGAACGTGAAGGTCATCGTGGTCCTCGTGCAGAATCACGGGTTCGCGTCCATCGGGTCGCTGTCGGAGTCGCTGGGCTCGCAGCGGTTCGGCACCGACTACCGCTACCGCGGCGACTCCGGCCGGCTCGACGGCGACATCCTGCCCGTCGATCTGGCGGCCAACGCCGCCAGCCTCGGCGCCGACGTGATCCGCGCGAACACGGCCGCCGAGTTCGCCGACGCGGTCAAGCTGGCGAAGGCCAGCGACAACACCACCGTCATCCACGTCGAGACGGACCCGCGAATCGCGGCCCCGGACAGCGAATCCTGGTGGGACGTGCCGGTCAGCGCGACCAGCACGCTCGACTCCACCCGGGCCGCCTACGAGACGTACGCGCAGTGGAAGAAGATCCAGCGTCCGTTCCTGCGCCCGTCCGGCAACTAACTCTCCCTCAGTAGAACTTTCGAAAGGATTTCCCGATGAGCGTTATTCGCGTCGGATCCGCCCCCGACTCCTGGGGTGTCTGGTTCCCCGAAGACCCGCAGCAGACCCCGTACGGGCGGTTCCTCGACGAGGTGTCCGCGTCCGGTTACGAGTGGATCGAGCTGGGCCCGTACGGCTACCTGCCGACCGATCCGCAGCAGCTCCGTGACGAACTCGCGGCCCACAATCTGAAACTGTCGGCCGGCACCGTGTTCGAGCACCTGCACCAGGACGACTCCTGGGATGCCGTGTGGACCCAGATCGAGGACGTCGCGAAGCTGACCGCCGCCGCCGGCGGCAAGCATGTGGTCGTGATCCCGGAGATGTGGCGCGACCCGAGCAGCGGCGAGGTGCTCGAGGACCGCAATCTCACTGCGGAGCAGTGGAAGAAGAAGACCGGCGGCATGAACGAGCTGGGCAAGAAGATGTTCGAGCAGTACGGCGTGAAGGCGCAGTACCACCCGCACGCGGACAGCCACGTCGACACCGAGGAGAATGTGTACCGCTTCCTCGACGGCACCGACAGTGAGTACGTGAACTTGTGCCTCGACACCGGCCACATCAGCTACTGCGGCGGCGACAACCTCGCGATCATCGAGCGCGCTCCCGAGCGGATCGGCTACCTGCACCTCAAGCAGGTCGATCCCGAGGTCCGCGCCAAGGTCGAGGCCGAGGACCTGCCGTTCGGCGAGGCCGTCAAGCTCGGCGCGATGATCGAGCCGCCGCTCGGCATCCCCGACCTGCCGCCGCTGCTCGCCGCAATCGAGAAGCTCGACATCGACGTGTTCGCGATCGTCGAGCAGGATCTCTACCCCTGCGCTGTGGACGTTCCGCTGCCGATCGCCCAGCGCACCCGTAAGTACCTGGGGTCCTGCGGGATCCCGTCCGTCACGTTCGTCTAACCGATCACGTCAGGAGCTAGTCAGCTATGTCCGGAAGCAACGACCTGCGCATCGCCGTCCTGGGTGTCGGAATGATGGGTGCCGACCACGTCGCACGCATCACCGAACGCATCAAGGGCGCCACCGTCGCCGTCGTCAACGACTACTTCGTCGAGAAGGCCGAGCAGATCGCGGCCGGGATCCCCGGCTGCCGGGTGATCGGCGACCCGCTCGACGCGATCGCCGACCCGGGTGTCGACGCCGTCGTCCTGGCCACCCCCGGCCCGACGCACGAGAAGCAGCTTCTCGCCTGCCTCGAGCACGGCAAGCCGGTGATGTGTGAGAAGCCGCTGACCACCGACGTCGCCACGTCCCTCGAGATCGTCAAGCGCGAAGCCGAGCTCGGTAAGAAGCTGATCCAGGTCGGCTTCATGCGACGTTTCGACCACGAGTACGAGCAGCTGAAGTCGCTCATCGACGATGGTGTGTTCGGGCAGGTGCTTCTCGCCCACTGCGTGCACCGCAACCCCGCCGTGCCGCCGAGCTTCGACAGCTCGATGATCGTCAAGGACTCGCTGGTCCACGAGGTGGACGTCACCCGATTCCTGTTCGACGAGGAGATAACCTCGGTACAGATCCTCCGCCCCGCCGCGAACCCGGGTGCACCCGAGGGACTGCAGGATCCGCAGATCGCGTTCTTCAGCACCGAATCCGGTCGCCACGTCGACGTCGAGGTCTTCGTGACCACAGGTGTCGCGTACGAGGTGCGCACCGAGATCGTCGCCGAGAAGGGTTCGGCGTTCATCGGTCTCGATGTCGGACTCGTCCGCAAGTACGGCACCGGCGCGGGCAATGGCCGCTCGGGCGCAGGTATGTCGGGCGGGGAGATCACCCCGTCGTTCAAGGAACGCTTCGGCCAGGCGTACGACGTCGAGATCCAGCGCTGGGTCAACGCCGCCCGCACGGGCGCGGAGACCGGCAACTACATCGACGGACCGGGTGCGTGGGACGGCTACGCCGCCGCCGCCGTGTGCGCTGCCGGCGTGCAGTCGCTCGAGACCGGCGAGCGCGTGGCCGTCGACATGGTCGACCGTTCCTCCATTCCGGGGGCATGAACACGATGAAGATTGCACTCGACCCCACCCCCTTCCACCACGACTACTCCCTCCTCGAATTGCCGGCGGTGGTTGCCGAACTCGGCTTCGAACACCTACAGCTCACCCCTCATCGCGACATGATCCCGTTCTTCAACCACCCGAAGGCCGACGACGAGCTGGTTCGGCAGTTCCGCAAGTCCTGCAGCGATGCGGGCGTCGGAATCGCCTCCGTGTTGCCGGTCCTGCGGTGGTCGGGCCCCGACGAAGACGCCCGCGAGGCGGCGGTGCGGTACTGGAAGCGCGCCATTCAGATCACCGTCGACCTCGGTGTGAACGTGATGAACACCGAGTTCAGCGGCCGCCCGGAGAAGGCCGAGGAATCGGAGCGCGCCTTCTACCGGTCGATGGAGGAACTCGTCCCCATCATCGAGCGTGAAGGCATCGACGTTCGCATCGACCCGCACCCCGACGATTTCGTGGAGAACGGTCTGGACGCCATCCGGATGATCCGCGGCATCAACTCGAAGAACTTCGGACTGGTGTACGTCGCGTGCCACTCGTACCACATGGGCGCCTGGATGCTCGAGATCATGCGCGCGGCCGGCGACATGCTGCGGCTCGTCCACGTCGCGGACACGATGGATCACCACCGCTCCCACGGACTGCGGTACATCACCAACCCGCCCGGCAACCCGGTGCGTGTGCACCAGCACCTCAAGATCGGCGACGGCGACCTCGACTGGGACGAGTTCTTCGGCGGGCTCGGCGAACTCGGCTTCTACGACAAACCCGACACGGTGATGGTGTCGAGCGTTTTCGCCGAAGACGAGAACGCTCACGACGTCTCCCGCTACCAACTGAAGACCATGAAGGATTACATCGCGCGCACGCGGTGAAAGGACAACACATGAGCACCAACATCACTCGCGAGATCGCACACTGGTCCGACGGCAAGGGATTCGCCGGTACGAGCGGCAACACCGCCCCGGTGACGAACCCGGCGACCGGTGCCGTGACCGGTCAGGTCGCCCTCGCCAGCGTCGAGGACGCCCGCGCCGTCATCGACGCCGCCGCCGCCGCGTTCCCCGCCTGGCGCGACACCTCCCTCGCCAAGCGCACCCAGGTGATCTTCACATTCCGGGAACTGCTCAACGCCCGCAAGGGCGAACTCGCCGAGATCATCACCGCCGAGCACGGCAAGGTCGTCTCCGACGCCCTCGGCGAAGTCAGCCGCGGCCAGGAAGTCGTCGAATTCGCCTGCGGCATCGCCCACCTGCTCAAAGGCGGCATGACCGAAAACGCCTCCACCAACATCGACGTCTCCTCCCTCCGCCAACCCGTCGGCCCGGTCGGGGTCATCTCCCCGTTCAACTTCCCCGCCATGGTCCCGATGTGGTTCTTCCCCATCGCCATCGCCGCCGGCAACACCGTGGTGTTGAAGCCGTCCGAGAAGGACCCGACCGCCGCGATCTGGATGGCCGAACTCTGGGCCGAAGCCGGACTCCCGGCCGGGGTGTTCAACGTGCTGCAGGGCGACAAGACCGCCGTCGACGAACTCCTCACCCACCCCGCGATCAAGGCCATCAGCTTCGTCGGCTCCACCCCCATCGCCCAGTACGTCTACGCCACCGGCACCGCCCACGGCAAACGCGTCCAAGCATTGGGTGGGGCGAAGAACCACGCCATCGTCCTGCCGGACGCCGACCTCGACCTCACCGCCGACGCCATGGTCAACGCCGGCTTCGGGTCCGCCGGCGAACGCTGCATGGCCATCAGTGCCCTGGTCGCGGTCGGCGACATCGCCGACGAACTTGTCGCCAAGATCAAGGACCGCACCGACACGTTGAAGATCGGCGACGGCACCCAGGATTCCGACATGGGACCGCTGGTGACCAAGGTGCACCGCGACAAGGTCGCCTCCTACATCGACGCCGGCGAAAACGACGGGGCCACCATCGTCGTCGACGGGCGCACCGTGCAGGCAAACGGCGGTGCAGACGGGTTCTGGCTCGGACCGACCCTGATCGACCACGTCACCACCGACATGAGCGTGTACACCGACGAAATCTTCGGACCCGTCCTCTCCGTCATCCGCGTCGACTCCTACGACGAGGCCCTGGAACTGGTGAACTCGAGCCAGTTCGGCAACGGCACCGCCATCTTCACCAACGACGGCGGCGCCGCCCGACGGTTCCAGAACGAGGTCGAGGTCGGCATGGTCGGCATCAACGTCCCCATCCCCGTCCCCATGGCGTACTACTCCTTCGGCGGCTGGAAGAACTCCCTCTTCGGCGACACCCACGCCCACGGCACCGAAGGCGTGCACTTCTTCACCCGCGGCAAGGTCGTCACCACCCGCTGGCTCGACCCCAGCCACGGCGGACTCAACCTCGGCTTCCCCCAGAACGCATAGGTACTGGTTCTCCGCGCCGGACCGTCCGCGGTCCGGCGCGGAGTCCGTTCGATCGAAAGGAACTTCATGAGCGACACCTCTCTCGCCCGCCGTCATCGGGTCGTGGTCATCGGATCGGGATTCGGCGGCCTCTTCGCCACCAAGGCTCTGAAACGGACGGACGTCGATGTCACTCTGATCGATCGCACGACACACCACTTGTTCCAGCCGTTGCTGTACCAGGTGGCGACGGGAATCCTGTCCGAGGGTGAGATCGCGCCCGCGACCCGGCTCGTCCTCGAGGACCAGCAGAACGCGTCCGTCCTGATCGGCGGAGTCGAGAAGATCGACGTCGCCGATCGGACCGTCACCTCCACACATCGCGGCCGCACCACCGTCACCGAGTACGACAGCCTCGTCGTCTCGGCGGGCGCCCGCCAATCCTATTTCGGCAACGACCATTTCGCCGAGCACGCACCCGGAATGAAAACGATCGACGACGCCCTCGAGCTGCGCGGCCGCATCCTCGGCGCCTTCGAAAGCGCCGAGGTGAGCACCGATCCCGCCGAGCGGGCGCGACTCCTGACGTTCGTCGTGGTCGGCGCCGGGCCCACCGGAGTCGAGATGGCCGGCGAGATCGCCCAGCTCGCACACCGCACTCTCGCCGGCGCCTACCGCACCATCGATCCCCGTGACGCGCGGATCATCCTGCTCGACGCGGCGCCCACGGTGCTCCCGCCCTTCGACGACAAACTGCGTCGAGCTGCCGCCGACACGCTGGAGGATCTCGGCGTCGAGATCCAGCTCGGCGCGATGGTGACCGACGTCGACGACGACGGACTCACTGTCCGCGACCAGGACGGGGAGCGGCGGATCGAGGCCGCCTGCAAGATCTGGTCCGCCGGCGTCGCAGCCAGCCCGCTGGGCCGGCAACTGGCCGAACAGACCGGCGCCGACACCGACCGCGCGGGCCGTGTCCTCGTCGAACCCGACCTCACCCTCCCCGGCCACAGCAACGTCTTCGTCGTCGGGGACATGATGAACCGCGACGGCCTTCCCGGCGTCGCCCAGGTCGCGATCCAGGGCGGCCGCTACGCCGCGCAGCTGATCGCCGCGGAGGTGCGCGCCCACCGGAAAGGTCGCGACAAGCCCGAACGCGCCCCGTTCCGATACACGGACAAGGGCAGCATGGCCATGATCTCCCGCTTCCACGCGGTCGCGAAGGTCGGCCGCCTCCAACTGACCGGGCTGCTCGCCTGGCTGCTCTGGCTCCTGATCCACCTGGTCTACATCGTCGGCTTCAAGAGCCGACTCGCGACCGCCATCTCCTGGACCTGGTCGTTCCTGGGCAGGACCCGGGGACACCTGGCGGTCACGGAGCAACAGGTGGTCGCGAGGACAGCCATCAACCGGCTCGACGCCTGGGAAGATTCCCGGGCGGTACCCGAGGCGGCGACGGCCTCGGCACGGTGAGTACCGTCGCCTCCGTGCCTGCTTCCGCTCTCACCGTCGGCATCGACGTCGGTGGTACCAGTATCCGTGCCTGTGTGGTCGACGACGTCGGCGAGGTACTCGACTCCGTCCAGGCACCCACACCGCAGTCGGCGAAAGCCCTCGAGGACGCGCTCGACCGTGCCGTCCGCGAGCTCGCGTCCCGTCATCGGATCGCCGCCGTCGGTCTCGCCGTGGCCGGATTCATCAGCTCCGACCTCACCACGGTGCGATTCGCCCCGCACCTGCCGTGGAAGAACGTGCCGGTCGCGAACGATCTGAGTGACCGGCTCGGACTGCCGGTAGTCCTCGAACACGACGCGAACGCGGCGGCGTGGGCGGAGCACCGGTTCGGTGCCGCCGCCGGTGGTCGCAATGTCGTGATGGTCGCGATCGGCACCGGCATCGGTGCGGCTCTGCTCATCGACGGCACGCTCTACCGGGGCAGTTACGGCGTCGCCCCCGAGCTGGGTCACCTCCAGGTGGTGCCGGGCGGCAGACCGTGCGCGTGCGGTAAACGGGGGTGCTGGGAACGGTATTGCAGCGGAACAGCGCTCGTCGACACCGCCATCGAGCTCCTCGCCGCCGACCCGGCGACTTCCACGCTGCTCGCACGCGAGGTCGCGAGCGACCCGGGATCGCTCACCGGCCGCCGCATCGCGAGCGCCGCGCGGGACGGCGACCCGCTCGCCGTGCGCACCATGGAGGAGTTCGCACGGTGGCTGGGCGTCGGACTCGCCATCGTCGGTGACGTCTACGACCCCGATCTCGTCGTCGTCTCCGGTGGTGTCAGCGGTTCGGCTCCGCTGTTCCTCGACCACGCGCGAGACGTCTACGCCTCTCTCGCAACCGGTTCCGGGCACCGTCCCCTCGCCCGCATCCGGGAAACCCAACTCGGCGAATCGGCCCAGCGGATCGGGGCCGCGACGATGGCCAGGGACGCACTACTGAACGGAGCTCCGCTCCCCGTGCGTGGTTGAGGAGTCTCTGGGCTCGTCGGGCACTCACGGGCGCGGTCGAGGATTCGGGCCGTGAGCGATCGGGAAAGCAACGAACTGCGTGCGCGCCTCGGTGAGGAAGCGTTGCCGGTCCTCGCTGCCATCCGGAAAAGCGCGGTGCAGGCGACGATCTCACCTCACCCACAATCGGTGCAGACCTCCCCGCGCCCTCCGACTGCTCATCGAGCGCTCCCACGACCAGCAGGACGCGAAATTGTTACACGACCTGCTCGGGAGGCGGGCCACACACCACCACGCACCGGCACCACCACCCGAAGGCGGCGGCGCCGGTGCCTGAGATCCAGCGATCAGTGGGTGGCGACGGCGGCGGTGCTTCCCGCAGCCGACGCGTCGGGCTTGCCTGCGCCGAGGCGGTCCTCCAACTCTTCGAGGCTGCGACCCTTGGTTTCCGGGACGAAGCGGTACACGAAGTACACCGAAATGAGGTTGACGAGGACGAACAGGCCGAAGGTTCCGGTGGATCCGAGGACCGAGTTCAGGATCGGGAAGACGAACGAGATCAAGGCGTTCGTCGTCCAGAGCACGAAGACCGCGAGGCCCATGGCGAACCCGCGGATGGCCATCGGGAAGATCTCCGAGAGCAGCAACCACACGCAGGTTCCGATGAAGCACTGCACGAAGGCGACGAACACCATCATCGCGGCGAGGATGATGTAGCTGCGGCCGGTGGACGAGGGCAGCAGGAACACCAGGGACAGCGCGGCCTGCGAGGATGCCACACCGATGAATCCGGTCAGCAGCATCGTGCGACGATTCACGAAGCCCAGCAGGATGATTCCGACAATCGTCATGACCACCGACGTGACACCGACCGCGATGGTGGCAACCAGGGACGCGCTGACACCCAACCCGCTCTGTTCCAGGATCGTCGGGGCGTAGTAGTTGACCGTGTTGATACCCGTTGCCTGCTGGACGATGGCCAGACCGCAGCCGATCCAGAGGATCCGGCGCATCCAGGGATAGTCGCGCAGATAGTGGACGGCTCCACTGACCTTCGAGTTCCGGTCGCGGGCGGCGTGGACGCTGATGCTGGCGTACTCGACTGCGGCCTCCGACTCGCTGCGGCTCAATTCGAGCGTCCTGCGGGTTTCGGCGAACCGGCCCTTCGACGCGTACCACCGCGGCGAATCCGGGAGCGCGAGCATGCCGAGCAGCAGGAGTACCGCGGGCACCGAGGCGATGGCCAGCATGTACCGCCACACCGTCGGATCCTCGATCAGGTGATCGAGTAGCGCGTTGATCGAGAAGGCGAGCATCTGACCGGTGACGATCATCAGTTCGTTGATGGTGACCATCCGACCGCGGCGCTCGACCGGCGCCATCTCGGCCAGGTAGAGCGGGCAGGTGACGGCGGCGGCGCCCACACCGAGCCCGAGGACGATCCTGGCCAGCACCATGATCTCCACGTTGGGGGCCATCGCACACCCGAGGGCGCCGACGAGGAACAGTCCCGCGCAGACGAGGAGCGTGCGCTTGCGACCGAGAGCGTCCGACAACCGGCCTCCGAGCAGCGCACCGACGGCGGCACCCGGGAAGAGCAGCGAGCTCACGACAGTGGCTTCGCCGACCGCGCTGAGGTTCAGCTCGTCCTTCATGTAGAGCAGCGCACCGGAGATCACACCGGTGTCGTAGCCGAACAGCAGTCCCCCGAGCGTGGAGATGACGGTGAGCTTGGTCAGGAAGCGTTTGTGACTGCGCTCGTTACGCGCAGCGCCGCCGCTTCCGCGGGCACTGGCAGCCGAGTGGGTTGTCGACATCAGGTGTATGGCCTTTCTGGGGAATGCTCACGCATCGCGACACGGAAGATCGGTTCACGTGTGTCGATATCGCCCGAGTGCGCTCGGCTCGATGCAGCCGACGGGGCGTTCTCTCCTGGACTGAAGCGCTTCACTAACGCGCTTCAGTTACCTACTATGATGTGAATCACAGAGGGTGTCAAGGGCAGATGACGCGATGCGTGAGAATGTCCCTGACGACGCGACCGAGGGAGATCGAGATGCTCGACGATCGAGCCACCGCGCACGACGGTGCGGAACGGCTACCCGCCGGCCTGCACCGACGCCCCACGATGGCCGATGTCGCGACGCGGGCCGGGGTGTCGCGCACCCTCGTGTCACTGATCTTCAGCAACAAACCCGGCGCCTCCGACGAGACGCGGGAACGCGTCCTCCAGGCCGCGGACGAACTCGGCTACCGGCTCGACCGGGCCGCCCGCATGCTCGCCCGTGGGCGCAGTCGCACCCTCGGTGTGCTCATCGACGTCCACCAGACCTTCCAAGCCGACCTGATCGGAACCATCTACGCGGAGGCCGAGGCCGCCGGATACGAAGTCCTGCTCTCCGCGAGCGCACCCGCCCGGGACGAACACAAGGCGATCGAAGCGCTTCTCAGTCACCGGTGCGAAGGCCTGATCCTGCTCGGTCCGCTGTCCGAGGCCGACTATCTGCGGACGCTCGCGGACCGTGCCGTCGTCACCGTCGTCGGCCGCGCACTCCCCCACACCGCCGTCGACACCGTGCGGACCGCGGACGCCAAGGGCATCAGGCAGTCCGTCGACCACCTCGTCGAACTGGGACATCGTGACATCGTGCACGTCGACGGCGGAGCGGACCCGGGGTCACCCGAGCGTCGTCGCGCGTACCTCGCGGCGATGCGCAAGCACGACCTCTCCGACCACATTCGCGTCATTCCCGGTCAGCACACCGAGGACGCAGGTGTCGCCGCCGCGAACACCCTACTGGCGGAGGACCGCCTGCCGACCGCGGTGCTCGCCGGCAACGACCGCTGCGCCATCGGCCTCATGGACGTGTTCACCCGCGCCCACGTCGACGTGCCCGGCGACATCTCGATCGTCGGGTACGACGACAGCCACCTGGCACAGTTGTCGCGGATCGACCTCACCACCGTGCGGCAGGACACGGAGGGTCTGGCGCGGCGCGCCGTGCAGTTCGCCATCGGGCGACTCGAGGACGAGGACCTCGTCCCGCAGGATTTCGTGATCGACCCCCACCTGGTGGTGCGCGGCACGACCGGTCCGGCCCGGTCGTAGCCGCGTCCCCGCCGGCACCCCGATTCAGCGCAGAGGCAATGGCCTCACTTCGTGATGCTCCTCAGGTATTCGACGCTCCGGACGACGTCCCGCACGGGGCCTTCGCCTTCCGGTTCCGACGCGAGGATGGTGTCCTGTTCGAGGACGTACCAACCGTCGTAACCCTGATTCTGCAGCCGCTCGACCACCCCGGCGATATCCACGTCTCCGGTGCCCAGTGGCGTGTACATCCCCTGCGCGACGGCCTCGGTGTAGGTGAGTTCGCCCGCCCGGACCCGCCCGAGAAGCGCCGCATCGACGTCCTTCAGGTGCGCGTGCGCGATCCGCTCGGGGGCCGTGGTGACGAGGTCGAGGGGGTCGGTGCCGCCGATCAGCAGGTGTCCGGTGTCCAGGCACAGCGGGATCGACGAGCCGTCCAGGATGCGGTCCACCTCGGCGCGGTTCTCGATCATCGTCCCCACGTGGGGGTGGATCACCGCCCGGAGCCCCCGGTCGGCAGCGGCCGACGACACGCGGTCCAGGTTGCGCAACAACGTCTTCCATCCCGAGTCGTCGAGTTCCGGTCGTGAATCGTAACCGATGGCTCCCGTCACCGCCGCCAGGACCATCACCTCCGACCTCGACGCGAGGAGTGAGTCGATCGCCCCGCCGACAGCAGCGACCGCGTCGTGATCCGGATCGTGGAGCAGTACCGGGACGAAGCCCCCGACCGCAGTCAGGTCGTAACGGGCGAGAGTGTTCGTCAGCTCGTGCGGCTCCGAGGGGAGGAATCCGTCCGGACCGAGTTCGGTGGCAGCGAGGCCGGCGTCACGCATTTCGGTGAGCACCCGGTCGGGGCCGAGCTGGTGGCCCCAGCCTTCCACCTCACACACTCCCCACGAAATCGGTGCGCCTGCAAGTCGAATCGTCATCGTCGTGTTTCATCCCATCGCACCGGACGGTGCTGTTGTAGTGACAGTGTGGCCGTGTCGACAATCCCGCTCACGGCCGCCGCCGGGTGGTCTGCTCGGCCAGACGCTCGGCGAGCACCGCCGGATCGGCGTTTGCCCGCAATGCTTCCCACACCGTGTCCACCTGAGTGGCCGGCGCGAGACTGTGCACCGGCTGATCGTGGTCGAGGTTGGTGGGGAACGGGTAGCACTCGGCCGTCGCGACGACGGCATTGCGAAGGGTGCGCTCGCTCGCTCCGGCACTCTGCCGTGCCAGCAGGGCCGGATATACGGCGTTCGCCATCGCCTCCCGGTCCAGCACCTCCATCGCCCGGCCGAACGGCGACGAGATCTGCAGCAGATTGGCCGTCCGCCGGATCGCGTCCGAACGGTTGTGGCCTGCACCGTGGTAGAGCGCCGGGTTGAAGAACACCGCGTCGCCTTTCCGCAGCGGCAGCTGAACGTGACTGTCGCGGAAGAACTCGACGAACTCCGGCCGGGAGAACGCCAGGTAGCCCGCCTCGAACAGGTGCGAGTACGGCAGATACAGGGTGGGTCCGCTCTCGACGGGCATGTCGCAGTGCGCCACCGCGCCCTGCAGTGTCAAGGTGGCCGACATCCGGTGCAGGTGCGCCGGATACTCGGTCAGCTCGTCCCGGGGCACGATGCCGAGGTGGTAGTCCCGATGCGGCACCTGCGCGGCACTGCCGGGGTTGACCACGTTGACCTGCGACGTCACCTGATACAGCGGCCCCAGCCAGCTCTGGCAGATCAGCGCGAGAATGTCGTTGGAGTAGTACTCGGCGAACACCTCCGGGGCGCCGAGAGCCAGCTTCTGCGCGGCGTTCCAGATGCGGTCGTTGGCGCCCGCCTTGCCGAAGTGGTCACCCACCACGCCACCCGACACGTGCTGCTGCGCGATGAGGAGATCGAATTGTTCCGTGGCGCGATCCACCACCGCGAGATCGCTGAAGGCGTTCTGGAACACCACGATTCCGGGTCCGTCGGTGAGCGCGCGCACGAGTTCGGTCTGCACGGCGCGGCGGGACTGCGCGTCGTCGAGGTGGGGCATCAGCGAGTCACTGCGGTACAGCAGGACGTTCCGTTCCACGGAGTGAGCGAACGGGTAGTCGGCGAGGTTCGTCGAGCGGTCAATGGACGCGCGAAACGAGTCGAGGTCACAGTCGGAGTCGGAGTCGCGGATCCACTCACGCCGGCCGGTCGGCGGAGGAGTCGTGATGGTCATGGGGATAGTCTTGCTGTGATGTGAGCGCCGAACAACAGCAGAAATCCATCATTTTCACCTCAGGAGCCGGCCGTGAAGCACCGCTACAAGGTCCGTGAGATCGCCCAGCAGTCGGGATTGAGCGAGGCGACCGTCGACCGCGTGCTCCACGAACGCCCCGGAGTACGGGAATCGACGAGAGCGGAAGTGCAGCAGGCGATCCGCGATCTCGACAAACAACGCACTCAGCTCAAGCTGAGTGGGCGCAAGTTCCTCGTCGACGTCGTCATGCAGTCACCCGAGCGCTTCACCACCGCGTTCCGCGCGGCCGTGGAGGCGGAACTGCCCGCTCTCGCTCCCGCCGTCGTGCGCTCACGGTTCCATTTCCGGGAAACCGGCTCCACACCCGCGATGGTCGAGACCCTTGATCGGATCGGGGCCCGCGGCACGCAGGGCGTGATCGTCAAGGCGCCCGACTCCGTCGAGGTCGTCGAGGCCATCGACCGGCTCACTGCGGCGGGGATCCCGGTGGTCACCTATGCCACCGACGTGCCGGGCAGCTCGCGGGCCGGCTACGTCGGGATCGACAACCGGGCCGCGGGGGCGACCGCCGCCTATCTCGTCGACCAGTGGCTCGGCGAGGTGTCGTCCACCGTCCTGATCACGCTGAGCAGCAACGCCTTCCGGGGCGAGGAGGAACGGGAGATGGGGTTCCGCGCCGCACTGCGAAGTTTCGGCACCGACCGTGCGGTGATCGACATCGCCGAGAGCGACGGGCTGGACGCGACCATCGAGAGCCTCGTCCTCCGGGCCCTCGAACAGAACCCGGACATCGCGGCCGTCTACTCGATCGGCGGCGGCAACGTGGCCACCACCCGCGCATTCGAACGCACCGGCCGCGCCTGCCGCGTGTTCATCGCCCACGACCTCGACGAGGACAACACGCGGCTGCTGCGCGCGGGCACGCTCTCCGCGGTGCTGCACCACGACCTCCGGGCCGACGCCCATCTGGCGTGCCGCATGCTGCTGCAGGCCCGGGGCGCGCTCGGTGGAGTCGCGACCGCGGCGTCACCCATCCGGGTGGTCACCCCGTACAACCAGCCGTGACGGCGTGGATCGGCGACTCGCCCGCGCCTAGCCCTGCCCCTGGGGGACGGGGACGCCGCGCGATTGGAACCAGCCCGCCGGATCGATCTTGGTTCCGTTGACCGCCCACACCTCGTAGTGCAGGTGCGGTCCGGTCGACTGACCCCGGTTGCCCATGGTGGCGATCTGGTCGCCGGCCCGGACCTGCTGCCCGACCGACACCAGTGAAGTGTCGATGTGGCCATACACGCCGGTGGTGCCGTCGTCCTGCTGGATGCGGACCCACAACCCGAATCCCGACGCCGGACCGCTCTCGATCACGGTGCCGTTGGTGACAGCCTTGATCGGGGTGCCGATGGAGTTCGCGATGTCGATCCCGTTGTGGTTCGTGCCCCACCGCGGGCCGAAGCCTGAGGTGAAGGTGCCGACGGCCGGGACCAGCACGGCGGGTCGACGCGCCGCTTCCTCGGCCGCAGCCTGACGCGCGGCCTGTTCGGCGGCCTCGCGAGCCAGCCGCTCGACCTCGGCCTTCTCGAACGCCAGCCGCTCGACCTCACGCTGGGCGGCGCGCTGGAGTTGCTCGGCGTAGTCGACGGGTACCGGGCGCGTGACCTGTAGGAACTGGGGCGGCGTCGAGAGAGACATGCCCGTCTCGGTCGACGCCTGCGCTACCTCACCGGTGGCCGCGGAGGCGATCCCCCCGGATGCGAGCAGTGCAGCGGCTGCCAGCGAGGTCGCGACCAGCCGTCTACGGGAGGTCTTCGTCGAACGGAGGCGCCGGGTGCGCCGGGCTTGCGGGACGGTGTTCGGGTGTAGAGCCAAAACCACATTCCTCTGTCGAGTGCGTGATCGATAACGAAACGGTCACGGTTTCGACACAGGTTAGTACGGATCGGGCTGAATCCTGCGCGTCGCGTTGACACACTCGGACGGGGTCAAGGTCTCGAACTGGATTACTCGACCTCATCAGTCACATGCACCCCGTGGGCCCACATCGACGACAGTGGTCACGCTCCAAAAGTGTCCGAAGTCACGGAGCCCGCGGTCGTGACCGCGGGCTCCGTGACCTTCGAATCGACCGCTCAGCCAGCCGCCCGCAACTGGGCCACCAAACGCATCGCGGAGTTCGCGTCCCCGTATCCCTCGTAACCGCCGACGCGTTGCACCACCTCGAAGAACAGGTCGGCGCCCACCGTCTGGGTGAACAGATGGAAGAACTCGCCGTGCGCATCACGGTCGTACATGATGCCCGACCCGCTCATCCGGTCCAGGAGTTCGCGGGAGAGCCCGAAGCGGGCCTCGAGGTCGTCGTAGTAGTTCGGCGAAATCACAAGGGGCTCGAACCCGTTGGACTGCATGGTCGCGGCGGCGGTGAAAATGTCCGTGCACGAGAACGCGACGTGACTGATGCCGCCGCGCCGAGCCGCGGCGATGTGGGAGTTGCCCGACACCGCACCCGGAACCATGTTCAGGGAGATGCGCAGCGGACGGTCGACGCCGTCCGCACCCGTCTGATCCATCGTCAGCGCCTGACTGCGCATCATTCCGACCGCGTCGGTGACATCGAGGCCCTCGTGCGGCGCCATCGCGAACACCGAACGGAGCAGCAGCATGATGCCGTCCCAGTTGTCGGACGGCACGGCGAGCGCCACGTGATCGACACCGGTGAAGACGGGCACCTCATCCTGCCAGCGCGACTCCGTCGGATACAGATCGAACGCCGACTGCCACGACGCGGCGCTGCCCGGGCCGCGCAGATCCAGCGACGTCGCGTCGGTGATCTTGAGACGCACCACATCCGATTCGGGTGCGGTGTCGACACCGGGCAACAGGACCTCGTGCACCGGGACCTCGAGCGCCGCGGCGCGCTCACCCCACGCGTCGGGATCGCTCGACCGGATACCGATCTGGGTGAGCACCGGCAGGTGCGCAGGCAGACCCGGAGCGGTCCACACCGTGCCCGCGGTCGCATCGACCACGATGGTCATCCGGCCGTGCCGCCACAACTGGAGGTCGTGGCTGCGGTGCCGGCCCACCAGACGGAATCCGATGTGCTGCAGCGCCTGCCGAAGGTCGGAATCCTTGCCCGGACCGGCCGCGAGCCGGAGCGACACGATGCCTTCGAGGGGTGCGCGCGGCGGCGGCTCGAACAGCGTCAGGCCGCGACCGGTGTCCTCACCGCGCTCGGCCTGCACGCGTGCGACCTCCTCCTGGAGGTACAGCAGCGAGCGGTGCGCGTCGGCGGCCGTGCGCCCCGTGGACGACTGCCGGAACGTGTCGTTGAAGATCTCGAGCGACCACGGTCCGGTGTATCCAGCGGCCTGGACGTGCGCGCCGAACGTCGCGAGATCGAAGTTGCCCTGCCCCGGGAAGTTCCGGTGGTGCCGGCTCCACTGCAGGATGTCCATCGACATGCGGGGCGCGTCGGCGAGTTGGAGGAAGAAGATCTTCTCCCCCGGGATGTCGCGGATGCCGGACGGGTCGTCGCCGCGGGAGAGGATGTGGAAGCTGTCGAGGCAGGTACCGAGGGCAGGATGGTCTGCGTCCTGCACGATCTTCCACGCGTGCCGGTACGTGTTGACGTGCGTGCCCCAGGCCAGCGCCTCGTAGGCGATGCGGAGTCCCCGGCTGTGTGCGCGCTCGGCGAGAGTGTGGAGTTGCTCGGTCAGGCGAGCGTCGTCCCGCACCGCCTCGGGCAACGGCGACGAGCACACCAGCAGGGTGTCGCAGCCGAGCTGCTCCATGATGTCGAACTTGCGCTCGGCTCGGATCAGGTTGCGCGCGAACGTCGTGTCGTCCACGGAGTCCAGATCGCGGAACGGCTGATACAGATCGAGGGTGAGTCCGAGATCCGCTGCGCGGGAAGCCAGCTCACGCGGCGACCACGGCGAGCTCACGAAATCGGGTTCGAACACCTCGAATCCGTCGAACCCGGCCGCCGCGATCGCGGTGACCTTCTCCTCCAGCGATCCGCTCAGGGATACCGTGGCAACGCTCGTACGAACCTGTCGTCCCATGGCGGCGTCAGCCCTTGTTGCAGATGAAGTCGACGGCCAGCGCATAGCCGAGGATTCCGAGTCCGGCGATCACACCGGTCGCGACCCCGGACACGTACGAGTGGTGCCGGAATTCCTCGCGGGCGTGCACGTTGCTGATGTGCACCTCGACGAGCGGCACCTCGAGCGTCACCAGGGCGTCGCGCAGCGCCACCGACGTGTGCGTGAAACCGCCGGGGTTGATCACGACGCCCGACGCCGTGGTCCGGGCCTCGTGCACCCAGTCGATCAGGTGGCCCTCGTGATTGGACTGCCGCGCGACGATCTCACGTCCAGCCTTCGCGGCAGCCGTGCGGCACAACTCCACGACGTCGTCGAGCGTCTCCCGCCCGTACACCTCGGGCTGCCGCTGCCCCAGCAGGTTCAGGTTGGGGCCGTTGAGAACAAAGATCGGTCCGGGAGCGGTCATCGCGCGCATTACCTCCATTTGTACGAACTAGTGAGTTAGTTCGCACCCAGGATACAGCGCGCTCCCGCCTAGGCGGACTTGTCTCGGCGTTCTCCCCGCTCCGGCTTGCGCGGAACGATGGTCGGAAGCACGTTGTCGTTGACCGTCTCGGCGCTGACCACGACCTTCTCGACGTCGTCACGGCTCGGGATGTCGTACATGACCGGCAGGAGGACTTCCTCCATGATCGCGCGGAGTCCACGAGCACCGGTGCCGCGGAGGATCGCCTGGTCGGCGATGGCCTCGAGCGCGTCCGTGGTGAACTCCAACTCCACGCCGTCCATGTCGAACAACCGGTTGTACTGCTTGACCAGCGCGTTCTTCGGCTCGGACAGGATCTGGACGAGCGATTCCTTGTCCAGGTTCGTCACCGACGCCACGACCGGCAGACGACCGATGAACTCGGGGATCAGCCCGAACTTGATCAGGTCTTCCGGCATGACCTCTGCGAAGTGGTCCTGCGTGTCGATCTCCGCCTTCGACCGCACCTCGGCGCCGAAACCGATGCCGCGCTTACCCACGCGATCGGACACGATCCGCTCGAGGCCGGCGAACGCGCCCGCCACGATGAACAGGACGTTCGTCGTGTCGATCTGGATGAACTCCTGATGCGGGTGCTTGCGACCGCCCTGCGGCGGCACGCTGGCCTGCGTGCCCTCGAGGATCTTCAGCAGAGCCTGCTGCACACCCTCACCGGACACGTCCCGCGTGATCGACGGGTTCTCGCTCTTGCGGGCGATCTTGTCGACCTCGTCGATGTAGATGATGCCGGTCTCGGCGCGCTTGACGTCGTAGTCGGCGGCCTGGATCAGCTTGAGGAGGATGTTCTCGACATCCTCACCGACATAGCCGGCTTCGGTGAGCGCCGTCGCATCGGCGATCGCGAACGGGACGTTGAGCATCTTCGCCAGCGTCTGAGCCAGATACGTCTTGCCGCAGCCCGTGGGACCGAGCATGAGAATGTTCGACTTCGCCAGCTCGACCGTCTCGCCGCGCGCATCACGACCCTTGTCACCGGCCTGGATGCGCTTGTAGTGGTTGTAGACCGCAACGGCGAGAGTCCGCTTGGCGGCATCCTGGCCGATCACGTAATTCTCGAGGAAATCCCGGATCTCGGCCGGCTTCGGCAGCTCGTCGAGCTTCACCTCGCTGGACTCGGCCAGCTCCTCTTCGATGATCTCGTTGCACAGGTCGATGCACTCGTCGCAGATGTACACCCCAGGCCCAGCAATGAGCTTCTTGACCTGCTTCTGGCTCTTACCGCAGAAAGAGCACTTGAGCAGATCCCCGCCGTCACCGATGCGTGCCATCTCGTCAGGTCCCTACTTCCTTCGTCTACGTGCAACCATCGAACCGATCCCACGCCGTGCGCGCACCGACCGAAAACGAAAGCCCGTTATGTGACCGTACCCGCAGATCGCGAGCGAGGTCGACTGGTTGTCGGTGATTCGCGCACCGATCTTCCGGGAAAGCCAGCCTTGCCGATCCCGCACCCGGCTCGCGGCAACCGCGCCGTAACGGCGTGTCGCCCGAGCCGGGGCGGCAGGAAATCACTTCTGGGCGCTGAGTTTGCGGTACTCGAGCACGTCGTCGATGATTCCGTATTCCTTGGCCTCGGCGGCCGTGAGGATCTTGTCGCGATCGGTGTCCTTGCGGATCACGTCGGCATCCTTGCCTGTGTGCTTCGCGAGGGTGGTCTCCATCAGGCGACGCATCCGCTCGATCTCGGCAGCCTGGATCTCGAGGTCGGAGACCTGACCCTGGATGCCGCCGGTGGCGGGCTGATGGATGAGGACACGAGCGTTCGGCAGGGCGAGACGCTTGCCGGGGCTACCGGCCGCCAGCAGCACCGCGGCAGCCGAGGCCGCCTGGCCGAGGCACACCGTCGTGATGTCGGCGCGGACGTACTGCATGGTGTCGTAGATCGCCATCAGCGAGGTGAACGAGCCACCCGGCGAGTTGATGTACATGGTGATGTCGCGATCGGGGTCCAGCGACTCGAGAACGAGCAGCTGAGCCATCACGTCATTGGCCGACGCGTCGTCCACCTGCACGCCGAGGAAGATGATGCGTTCCTCGAACAGCTTGTTGTACGGGTTGGACTCCTTGACGCCGTAGCTCGAGTGCTCGATGAACGACGGCAGGATGTAGCGAGACTCGGGGCCTGCGGGCGCCTGGCCTCCCAGGCTGCGGGGATCGAACAGGTTGGTCATCAGTTCTCCAAAGGATGTGTGGGAGCGGTCAGTGAGGAAGCCGGGCCGCTACAGCCCCGTCCCGCCCGCCTGCGCCGCGCGGGAGACGACGTGGTCGACGAAACCGTATTCGAGAGCCTGCTGTGCGGTGAACCAGCGGTCACGATCCGAATCGGCGGTGATCTGCTCGACCGTCTGACCGGTGTGCTCGGCGATCAGCTCGGCCATTTCGCGCTTGGTGTGCGCGAACTGCTCGGCCATGATCGCGATGTCACTGGCGGTACCACCGATTCCGGCGGACGGCTGGTGCATCATGATCCGCGCGTGCGGGAGCGCGTACCGCTTGCCCTTGGCCCCGGCGGAGAGCAGGAACTGACCCATCGACGCGGCCAGACCCATTCCGAACGTCGCGACGTCGCACTCGGCGAACTGCATCGTGTCGAAGATCGCCATGCCGGCGCTGACCGAACCGCCGGGCGAGTTGATGTAGAGGGAGATGTCCCGGCTGGGATCCTCTGCCGACAGCAGCAGGATCTGAGCGCACAGCTTGTTCGCGATGTCGTCGTCGACCTGGGTACCGAGGAAGATGATGCGCTCGCGCAGCAGGCGTTCGTACACCGAGTCGCTGAGGTTCAACCCAGCGGTGGCTGAAGTCATGGCGGGACTCTGCAAAGTCTCCAGGTGATTGGAAGTCACGGTACCTGCCTTCTCCGTAAATCGTTGATTGCTGACACAGACACTAACGAAGGAGGGCGGCACCGGAGTCCCGGTGCCGCCCTACTTCGCTCAAAGCGGAAAACAACTCACAGCCGAACGCGAGAGAAACATCCCGCGACCAGCATTACTTCTGGTCTTCGCCCTCGGCGGAATCCGACGCAGCCTCGTCCGTGGACGCAGCCTCCTCGGCGTCGGCCTCACCGTTGCCGAACAGTTCGGCGGTGTCGACAGCGGCACCCGAGGTGTCGGTGACGGTGGCCTGCTCGACGACACCGGCGAGAGCCTTGCCGCGACGCACGTCCGCGAAGACGGCGCCGAGCTGGCCGGCCTGCTGGATCTGCTGGATGAACTGCTCGGGGGCCATGCCGTAGCGCTGCGCCTGGAACAGGATGCGCTCGGTGAGCTCGTCCTGGCCGACGGTGACGTCGGAGGCGTCGGCGATGGCGTCCAGCAGCAGCTGGGTCTTCACCGAGCGCTCGGCGCTCTCCTTGGCGTCCTTGTCGAACTCTTCGCGGCTCGTGCCCTGCTCCTCGAGGAGCTTGTTCAGCGCTTCCTCGTCGTGGTCGAGACCGTGCACGGCGTCGTGCAGTGCAGCGTCGACCTCGGCCTTGACGACGGCCTCGGGCAGCGGGACCTCGACGGTCTCGAGCAGGGTCTCGAGGACCTTGTCGCGGATCTGACCGGCCTGCTCGACCTTGCGGACGCGTCCGACGCGCTCACGCAGGTCGGCCTTCAGCTCGTCGAGGGTGTCGAACTCGCTTGCCAGCTGAGCGAACTCGTCGTCCTCGGCAGGCAGCTCGCGCTCCTTGACGGTACCGACGGTGACGGTGACGACAGCTTCCTTGCCCGCGTGGTCACCGGCGACGAGCGTCGAGGTGAACTCCTTGGACTCGCCGGCCTTGACGCCGACGACGGCCTCGTCGAGGCCCTCGATGAGCTGACCCGAACCGACCTCGTGCGACAGACCGCTCGCGGTGGCCTCGGGAACGGCCTCACCGTCGACGGTCGCCGACAGGTCGATGGAGATGAAGTCTCCGTCCTCGACCGCACGCTCGACACCGGTGAGGGTGCCGAAGCGCTGACGCAGCGACAGGAGCTGCTCCTCGACGGCCTCGTCGGTGATCTCGATCGGATCGACGGTGACGCTCAGCTCGCTGTAGTCGGGCAGCGTGATCTCGGGACGGACGTCGACCTCGGCGGTGAACTCGAGGAGCTCGCCGTCCTCGATCTTCGTGATCTCGATCTCGGGCTGACCGATCGCCTTCACCGAGGCGCTGGTGACGGCCTCGGAGTAGCGGGACGGGAGTGCGTCGTTGACGACCTGCTCCAGGACTGCGCCACGACCGACACGGGCTTCGAGCAACTTGGCCGGTGCCTTGCCCGGACGGAAGCCGGGGAGACGGATCTGTTGCGCGAGGGCCTTGTAGGCCTTGTCGAAATCAGGCTTGAGCTCCTCGAAGGGCACCTCAACGTTGATACGGACTCGCGTCGGGCTGAGCTGCTCGACGGTGCTCTTCACGGACTGGCTCCTTCGTGTGGTCGTGCTTTTCTGTGCGGCAGTTACCTGCCCTGTGGTTCTGGTCGGGGTGACAGGATTTGAACCTGCGACCCTCCGCTCCCAAAGCGGATGCGCTACCAAGCTGCGCTACACCCCGGTCGAAGCCGGCTCTCGCCAACCTCGCGAGGACCCGAGGAAGAATCCTACGGCCCCCCGATTATGAAATCCAAAGCGAGGTTGGGTACAGTCACTCATCGCAGACGACATGCATGGCGATCCCAGGTAGTCGTATGCACGGGGATGTAGCTCAATGGTAGAGCCTCAGTCTTCCAAACTGATTACGCGGGTTCGATTCCCGTCATCCCCTCCACACAGGAGCGTTCCCACCCCAGGGAACGCTCCTTTTTTCATGTTCGAGGGCGGCCGCAGAGACCGCATCCGCTATGACATGCGTCACATGGACGGTGGGCGCGGCCCCACTCGCCCTCCGCCGGACCACTCCCCCGTTCGCCGAGCGCGTAACCACGATTTCGGTCAGTACTCTGGGAGATGTCCGATTTGTCCCCTACTCGTGGATGTTGCAGCTCCGCAGCCGGCGGTCCGCGAGAACTCCGGAGGCCCACCGTGGAACTGCTACTCATTCTCGTGATCGTGGCGGCGGTCGCCTTCCTGGTGGTGAGGAGCCGCAGCAACCGCGCCGGGCAGACCGCGAACCAGCTCGAGGACGCCAAGGCAGACGCGCGCCAGGCCATCGAACGGCTCGGCGGACAGGTGTACAGCCTCACCGGATCCGACACCGCCTCCCAGCAGGCACTCGCCGACGCGTCCGAGCGCTACACCGCCGCCGGCTCCCAGATCGATCAGGCCACGACGCCCGTCCAGGCGCGTCTCGCCAAGCAGACGGCACTCGAGGGTCTCTACTACATCCGCGCCGCCCGCACGGCCATGGGCATGGACCCCGGCCCGGAGATTCCGTCCATCGACGGCCAGAAGTCAGCGGGCGCGGTCACCGAGGACCGTGAGGTCGAGTTCGAGGGGCGGCAGGTCGCGGCGTCGCCGAACCCGTCGTCGAAGACACCGAACTACTACCCCGGCGGCCGCGTCGCGGGACGCCCGGTTCCGGCCGGCTGGTACTCGGAGCCGTGGTGGAAGCCCGCTCTCGTCGCAGGCGCGTGGGGCCTGGGCTCGATGTTCCTGTTCTCGGCGATGTTCTCCGGGATGGCCGGAGTGGGGTACGACGCGCAGGGCTTCGAGAGCGGAGCGGGCGACGCGTCCCAGGACACCGGTGACGCGGGCGCAGACGGCGGTGGCGACGGCGGTGACGCAGGCGCGGACGGCGGCGGCGACATGGGCGGGGACGCCGGTGGCGACGGCGGCGGATTCGACTTCGGTGGCGGCGGAGACGGCGGCGGGTTCGACTTCGGTGGTGGGTTCGACTTCTAGCCGGCCGTCAGGAGGGCTGGCAACTCGGGCACCAGAAGAGGTTGCGGCCCTTCATGACCGAGTGGGCCACCGGGGTGCCGCAGATCCGGCACGGTGATCCCGCCCGCCGGTAGACGTACGTCCGGGGACGATCCTTCGCATACGCCGGATCGCCGTGATCGTCCTCGGGACGGACGACGTGCATCTTGCCGCGGCGGACCCCGACCTTCATCAGGGCGACGAGGTCGGCCCACAGCGCGTCCCACTCGTCACGGGACAGCGCGCGGCCGGGCCGGTCGGGGTTGATGCCGTGCCGGAACAGGACCTCCGCCCGGTACACGTTGCCGATGCCCGCGATCACGGCCTGATCCATCAGCAGTGCCCCGACCGGGGTCTTCGACGCCGAGATGCGTTTCCACGCCTTGTCGGGATCGGCGTCCTTCCGCAGCGGATCCGGTCCCAGCCGCGCCTCGATGGCGGCGACCTGCGGCGGATGGAGAACCTCACAGGCCGTCGGACCGCGGAGGTCGGTGCCGAATTCGGCGCCGACCATCCGCATCCTGACCTGCCCGACCGGCGGTTCCATCGGAACGGCCGATTCCGTGAATGCTCCGTACAGTCCCAGATGGACGTGCACGACCAGTCCGGACTCGTAGTGATGCCACAGGTGTTTACCCCAGGCCTCGGACTTGACGAGGACGCGGCCGTCGACGAGGGCTGCGTCCTCGGCGAATCTGCCCTGCGGGCTCAGCACCCGCACCGGCGCACCGGCGAACCGGCGTTGGTGCAGCCGGGCCAGCCGGTGCAGGGTGTGACCTTCGGGCAAGGACGATCAGGCCTCGGGCAGGGCCGGGGCGACGCCGGTCTTCTCGAACTCGGACAGGATGTCGATGCGGCGCTGGTGGCGCTCCTCGTTCGACCACTCGGCGGCGAGGAACGCGTCCACGATCGCGAGGGACTCCTCGAGGGAGTGCATGCGGCCGCCGAGGCCGATCAGCTGAGCGTTGTTGTGCTGGCGGGCCAGCTGCGCGGTCTCGACGCTCCACGCCAGGGCACATCGCGCACCCTTCACCTTGTTCGCGGCGATCTGCTCACCGTTGCCGCTGCCGCCCAGCACGATGCCGAGGCTGCCCTCGTCGGCGACGACACGACGAGCCGTCTCGATGCAGAAGGCGGGGTAGTCGTCGAGGGCGTCGTAGACATGAGCGCCGCAGTCGACGGTCTCGTGGCCCGCGGCCTTCAGGTGTTCGATGATCTCGTTCTTACGTTCGAATCCGGCATGGTCGGCACCCAGGTATACGCGCATGACTGGTGATTCTGTCAGGCGTCCTCGCGAATCGTGTCAGGGGCCCGGGACGCTTATCGTGATCAGCATGTATCCCGACAACGGACAGAACTGGGGACAGGCGTATCCGGGACATCGGCAGGCCCCCGCGCAGCACCAGTGGAGTGGCGGGACGGGATGGAATCCTCCGGTCCCGTTGCCGGGCCTCATGCCGCACGACAGGCCCGCCCGGCACTCGTGGGAGATCCCGCTGCTCGTGGCGGCGATCGTTCTCACCGTGGTCGCCTACGTCGCGGCGATCGCGGCACTCTTCCTCGGCGTGGTGTCCACCTGGGTGCTCATCGTGCTGATCGCACCGATCCTCATCGCCGTCGGCCGCGGCCAGCTCTACGGCTCGCAGCAGGTGAACGGGATCAAGATGACGCCCACCCAGTTCCCCGACGGGTATCGGATGGTGGCCGAGGCGGCTGCGCGGTTCGGGATGACCGAACCGCCCGACGCGTACGTCGTGCTCGGGAACGGCCGGATCAACGCGTTCGCATCCGGACACGGTTTCCGCCGCTTCGTCGTGGTGTACAGCGATCTGTTCGAGATCGGCGGCGAGGCCCGCGAGCCCGACGCCCTCGCCTTCATCATCGGCCACGAGGTCGGTCACATCGCGGCCGGTCACGCCTCTTACTGGCGGCAACTGGGACAGTTCGCCGCCAACTACATTCCCGTCGTCGGGTCGGCGCTGTTCCGATCGATGGAATACACCGCAGACAATCACGGCTACTGTGTGCGGCCCCAGGGCGCCCGCGGCGCGATGGGCGTTCTCGGCGCGGGCAAATACCTCGTCAGCATCGTCGGCTTCGACGAACTCGCCGACCGGGCCACCACCGAACGCGGGTTCTTTCCGTGGTTCGTGAATCTGCTGTCGGGACATCCGGTGCTGACCTGGCGCGCCGCCGCCCTGCGGAACAGGACCCGGCACGGTCACCTGTTCGTGAAACCCGGCCAGATCTACCGCGATCCGCAGCAACTGCAGTACGCGGCCGACCCGGCCGGGCCCGTCACTCGGTGACCGTGCCCGGGACGGGGCTCAGTCGAACTGGGGGTCCTCGGTCCGGGTGCGCTTGAGTTCGAAGAAGTGCGGGTAGCCGGCCAGCGCGACCGCACCGTCCCACACCTTGCCCGCGTCCTCGCCGCGGGGAATCCGCGACAGGACCGGGCCGAAGAACGCGACACCGTTGACGTGGATGGTCGGGGTTCCCACGTCCGGTCCGACGGCGTCCATGCCTGCGGCGTGACTCTCGCGCAGTGCGGCGTCGAACTCCTCCGATTCGGCGGCCTCGGCCAGTTCGGCCGGCAGCCCGACCTCGGCGAGCGACTTGACGATCACGTCGCCGAAGTCCTTGTTGCCGTCGTTGTGGATGAGCGTGCCCATCGCCGTGTACAGCGGCAGCAGGATCTCGTCGCCGTGCTTCTGCGCGGCCGCGATCAGCACCCGCACCGGGCCCCACGCCTTGGTCATGAGCTCGCTGTATTCCTCCGGCAGATCCCGGCCCTCGTTGAGGACGGCCAGGCTCATCACGTGGAAGTTCGCCTCCAGGTCGCGCACCTGCGTGGCCTCGAGGATCCATCGCGAGGTGATCCAGCACCACGGGCACAGTGGGTCGAACCAGAAATCAGCGACGTCCTTGGCGGTCCCGGCGTTAGTCCCAGCACTCACGTGATGCTCCTTCTCGGTGATGTACACATTCCCGTCCAGTCAACACCTCCCCTCCGGGAATCCTTCCCGGAGACCCCGCTCGCGGCAGTAGGGTCGAAAGTGGTCGACCGGAAGGGAGCATCCTCACATGTCCTCCACTCGCACGTTCGTCGTCGTCGGCGGCGGCCTCGCCGGAGCGAAGACGGCAGAAGCATTGCGTGACAAGGATTTCGACGGATCGATCATCCTCCTGTCGGAGGAGGAACATCTTCCCTACGAGCGACCTCCGCTGTCGAAGGAACACTTCGCAGGCAAGAAGGCACTCGGCGACTTCACCGTCCACAACGGCGACTGGTACCGCGACCATCACGTGGACCTGCGGCTCGGCACCACCGCCACCGCCCTCGATCTCGCCGCCCACACCGTGACGCTGCCGGACGGTTCCACGCTGGGATACGACAAGCTCGCCCTCGCGACCGGTTCGCGCTCGCGCCGCCCACCGATCTCCGGGTCCGACGCCGAGGGCGTCCACTACCTCCGCACCATCGACGAATCGGACAAGCTCATCGAGGCGGTCGCCGGTGGCCGACGACTCGTGGTGATCGGCGCCGGCTGGATCGGCCTCGAGGTGGGCGCCTCCGCGCGGGAGAAGGGCGCCGACGTGACGGTGGTGGAAGCCGCCGAAGTTCCCCTGCTCGGCTCCCTCGGCCCCGAGATCGGCTCGGTCTTCGCCGAACTCCACCGCGAGCACGGCGTTCAACTGCACCTCGGCGCCACGGTCGAGGAGATCGTCGTCGAAGACGGCAAGGCCACCGGGGTTCGGCTGGGCGACGGCACCGTCCTGCCCGCCGACGCGGTCCTCGTCGCCGTCGGCGCGGCACCCAACATCGAGATCGCGGAGCGGGCCGGACTCGACGTCGACGGCGGCGTTCTCGTCGACGCCGGGTTGCAGACCAGCGACCCCGACGTCGTCGCGGTGGGCGACATCGCCACGCAACAGCATCCGCAGCTCGGCACCCGCATCCGGGTCGAGCACTGGGCGAACGCGCGCAACCAGCCGGCCGTGGCCGCCGCCACCATGCTCGGGCACGAGGCGGAATACGGGAACCTGCCGTACTTCTTCACCGACCAGTTCGATCTGGGCATGGAGTATGTGGGGTACGCCCCGCACGATTCGTACGACCGGGTGGTCGTGCGCGGCGATTTCGCCGCACGCGAGTTCGTGGCCTTCTGGCTCGACGCGGACAACCACGTCCTCGCCGGCATGAACGTCAACATCTGGGATGTCACCGATCAGATCAAGAAACTGGTGTCGTCGTCCGCCCCGGTCGATCCCGACCGCCTGGCCGACCCCGGGGTGCCGTTGGCCGACCTGTCCGGTTAACACCCCCGGCCCACTGGTTAACACCCCCGGCCCACTCGTGATGGGATGGCAGCATCGAGTACGAGCACCGCCGCCGATCACGAGGAGACCTCTGTGGCCCCACCGAACCTGACCCGCGAACAGGCAGCCGAACGAGCCGGACTGCTGACCGTCGACAACTATCTGATCGAACTCGACCTCACCGACGGGACAGGTCAGCCCGGAGTCGAGACGTTCTCCTCTCGTACCACCGTCACGTTCGGGGCTACCCCCGGCGCGTCCACGTTCGTCGACATCGTCGCGGCCCGTGTGCATTCGGCCACGCTGAACGGCTCCCCCGTCGACGTGTCGAACTACGACGAGTCCACCGGCATCACACTCACCGATCTCGCGGAACGCAACGAACTGGTGGTCGAGGCCGACTGCGCGTACTCGCACACCGGTGAAGGGCTACACCGCTTCGTGGACCCGACCGACGACGCGGTGTACCTGTACTCGCAGTTCGAGACCGCAGACGCCAAGCGCATGTTCGCCTGCTTCGACCAGCCCGACCTGAAGGCGACGTTCGACGTGCACGTCACGTCCCCCGCCGACTGGAAGGTGATCTCCAACTCCGCGACCGTCGAGACGGTGGCGCCGGACGCCGGCCGCCACATCTTCCGCACCACACCGAAGATGAGCACCTACCTCGTCGCGCTCATCGCCGGCCCGTACGCGGAGTGGACCGACAACTACTCCGACGAGCACGGCGACATCCCCCTCGCGATCTACTGCCGCGCCTCCCTCGGGGAGCACATGGACTCCGAGCGCCTGTTCACGGAAACCAAGCAGGGCTTCGAGTTCTACCACCGCAATTTCGGCACCCCCTACGCGTTCGGGAAGTACGACCAGCTGTTCGTCCCCGAATTCAACGCGGGCGCGATGGAGAACGCCGGCGCCGTGACGTTCCTCGAGGACTACGTCTTCCGGTCCAAGGTGACGCGGGCGTCGTACGAGCGGCGCGCCGAGACCGTCCTGCACGAGATGGCGCACATGTGGTTCGGCGACCTCGTCACCATGCGCTGGTGGGACGACCTGTGGCTCAACGAGTCCTTCGCGACGTTCGCCTCCGTGCTCTGCCAGAGCGAGGCCACCGAATACACCAACGCGTGGACCACGTTCGCCAACGTCGAGAAGTCCTGGGCGTACCGGCAGGATCAGCTGCCCTCCACCCACCCAATCGCCGCCGACATCCCCGACCTCGCCGCGGTCGAGGTGAATTTCGACGGCATCACGTACGCGAAGGGCGCCTCGGTCCTCAAGCAGCTCGTCGCGTATGTCGGGCTCGACCCCTTCCTGTCCGGCCTGCGGGACTACTTCCGCGACCACGCCTTCGACAACGCCACGTTCGACGACCTCCTCGGCGCACTCGAGAAGTCGTCGGGCCGCGACCTGTCCGACTGGGGAGCCCAGTGGCTCAAGACCACCGGGCTCAACATCCTGCGCCCCGAATTCGACGTCGACGCGGACGGCAAGTTCACGCGGTTCGCCGTCCTGCAGTCCGGCGCCGCACCGGGTGCCGGTGAGCGACGGGTGCACCGTATCGCCGTCGGCGTGTACGACGACCGGGACGGCAAGCTCGTGCGCACGAAGCGGGTGGAACTCGACCTCGACGCCACCGAACGCACCGACGTCGCCGAACTCGTCGGTGTCGAACGCGGTCAGCTGATCCTCGTCAACGACGACGACCTCACGTACTGCTCGCTGCGGCTCGATCCCGACTCGCTCGCCACCGCCATCGACCGCATCGGCGACATCGACGAGCCCCTCCCCCGCACGCTGGTGTGGTCGGCGGCCTGGGAGATGACGCGTCAGGCCGAACTCAAGGCGCGGGACTTCGTCGCCCTCGTGCAGCGCGGCGTCGGCGCCGAAACCGAGGTCGGCGTCGTCCAGCGACTGCTGATGCAGGCCCAGACCGCGCTGCACAGCTACGCCGAACCCGAGTGGGCCAAGGAACACGGCTGGCCGGACTTCGCGAACCGGCTCCTCGAACTGGCGCGGGAAGCCGAGCCGGGTTCGGACCACCAGCTGGCGTTCGTCAACGCGCTGGCGGGGGCGCAGCTGTCGGCGTGGCACACCGAGGTGCTGCAGGAACTGCTCGACGCCGCACCCGAGACGGTCGGGCTTCCGGGGCTCGTCGTCGACACGGACCTGCGCTGGCGTCTCGTCACCGCACTCGCCGGGGCCGGTGAGATCGACGCCGAGGGCGTCGAGACGCCGTTCATCGACGCCGAAGCCGAACGCGACCCCACCGCGGCAGGTGCCCGCAACGCCGCCGCCGCGGCCACCGTCCGCCCGCAGGCCGCGGTGAAGGAACAGGCCTGGAACCGGGTGGTCGGCGACGATTCCGTGCCGAACATCACCGCCCGCTCGATCATCGGCGGATTCGCCGGTCACGGCCAGTCCGAGATCCTCGCACCGTACGTGGCCCGCTACTTCGCGGACATTCCCGGGGTGTGGGAGCGGCGTTCGAGCGAGGTCGCGCAGACCGTCGTCGTGGGTCTGTACCCGTCGTGGTCGATCAGCGAGGAATCCGTGGCGGCAGCCGACGAATTCCTGGCCGGCGACCACCCGCCCGCCCTGCGCCGCCTGGTGGTCGAGGGCCGCGCCGGGATCGTCCGGTCGCTGGCGGCCCGAAAGTTCGACGCGAGCTGATCGGTGGCCGATCCTGCCGGCCTAATCCGGCAGGATCGGCACCGTCACACCCTGATCCCGGCCCAGCAGCACGGCGCGGGTGACGGCCGAGGAGCCGAAGCGGTCGCGGAGACTGTCGAGCGTGCTGTCGAGTGAACTACTCGTGTACGGGTCGAACGGCAGCGCCAGCTGTTGCGGGCAGTCGTCCTCGAGGTTGGCCACCGCGATTCCCACGAGGGTGATGCCCTTGCGTTCGATCATCGGCATCGCGTTGTTCAGCAGGCCGCGGGCCGTCGTGAGGATCGTCTGCGTCTGAGCCGACGGCTGCGCGAGTGTGTGCGAACGCGTCACCCGGGTGAAGTCGTCGAACCGCAGCCGGAGCACCACCGTGCGCCCGACCCGCTCGCCGCGGCGCAATCGGCCGGCCACCCGGTCCACCAACGTCACCAGAGCGGCGTCCACATCCTCCCTCGACTTCGGTCTGCGCCCCAGAGCGTGCTGCGCGCCGACGGATCTCCGCCTGCGCCCCACCTGCACGGGACGCGGGTCGCGTGCCCAGGCGAGCGCGTGGAGGTGGTGGCCCGCCGCGGGTCCGACGATGGACACGAGCAGCTCTTCGGGATGGTGGGCGAGCTGCCCAACGGTGGCGATCCCGGCGTCTCGGAGCCTGACCGACGTCACCGCGCCGACACCCCACAGCCTTTCGACCGGCAGCGGATGGAGGAACTCGATCTCGCGGTCCGGCGGCACGTGCAACAGTCCGTCGGGTTTGCCCACCGCGCTGGCGACCTTCGCGAGAAACTTCGTTCTCGCGATCCCGACCGTGATCGGCAGACCCACCTGCTCGCGTACGTCCCGGCGCAGACGCGCCGCGATGTCGACCGGCGCGCCAGCGATCTTGCGGAGACCGGCGACGTCGAGGAAGGCCTCGTCGATCGACAGTCCCTCGACCAGGGGCGTCGTCCGGCCGAAGACTTCGAACACCGCCTTGCTCGCGGCCGCGTACGCCGACATTCGTGGGCGCACCACGACGGCGTGCGGGCACAGGCGCAGCGCCTGCGCACCGCTGCTGGCCGTGCGCACCCCGTACGCCTTCGCCTCGTAGCTCGCGGCCAGCACGACGCCGCCGCCGACGATCACCGGACGACCCCGCAGGCCGGGGTCGTCCCGCTGCTCCACCGAGGCGTAGAACGCATCGAGGTCGGCGTGCAGGATGGTCGCCTCGGCGCCACTCGAGATGCGCGGGCGCGGCGAATCGGACACGAACATATGTTCGCATCGACCACCGACAGAAGTCGAGGGTCGTTCAGGCCGACAACAGTGTTCGCAGCGCGGTGGGTGTCTCGCCGAGGTGGGCCCCGATGGTCCTGGTCATGTGCGCCTGATCCGAGAATCCCAGGTCCGCGGCGAGTCCGGCGAGGTCACGGTCGCCGTTCTCGATCCGCTCGAGCGCCCGCCCGACCCGAACCCTGTTGCGGTACCTGGTGAGCGAGACGCCCATGACTGCACTGAACGCACGACTGAGCGCGAACGGTGACACCCCGAACCGTCCGGCGAGCGGTATCAAACCGTCCGAGCCGGGCTCGTCGTCGAGGACCGCCGCGCGGGCCGCCGCGGCCACTACGTGGTCCGGAATGCCGCCGCGCCGGTGTGAACGCGACCGCGCCCGTGACGCGGCGACCGCGACGACCGCGACGAGCCGGACGGCCTCCTCGGCGAGGGCGAAGTGGACGTCGCCCGTCCGGCCGGCACGGAGCAGGCGCCGATGAAGAAGGTCGACGCGGGCATCGACGTACACATCCGAACGGCCGAGTGTCCAGTGGTCACCGGCGATCGCACGCCAGAGCTCGGGCCGGACACTGATCGACGTGCACCGGTCTCCACCGGCGGGGTGCGCGAACTGTTCCACTTCGCCGGGTATTCCGAGATACGCCACGGTCGGATCGGCCACCGACTCACGTCTGCCGATCCGGCGAACGAATCGGCCGCCACGGACGAGCACGAGCCGGTGATCGTCCCGCACCTCCACGTCCGACCAGGCCGTGTGCACGCCACAGCAGTCCACCGCCCAGACACTCGCGCCCGGCAGACGTGCGACCTCGCTCACCGCCACAACGGGGACGCTACCCGTGGGGCCCGACACCTTCCCGCACATACGGTGGCCTGCAAGAATCTTCAATCCTCACGGCAGTTCCCGCGGCAGGCTGCAGTCATGTCATACATCTACGAGTCCACCCACATCGATGTCACACCCGCTGCCGCGTGGGACGCTCTGCGCGACTGGGGTGCGTTGCACACGCGGCTCGCCGCAGGTTTCGTCACCGCCTCGGTGATCGACCGGGGAGATCGGGTCATCACGTTCTTCGACGGTTCCGTCGTCCGGGAGCGTCTCGTCTCGTGCGACGAGGACGCGCGCCGACTGGCCTGGTCGATCGTCGACGGCCCCTACCTGCATCACAATGCTTCCGCCCAGGTGAGCGACGACGGCCACGGCGCGACCGTGTTCGTCTGGATCGCGGACATCCTGCCCGCAACTCTCGCGGAGCGGACCGCGCAGATGATGGAACTCGGCATCGACGCCGTTCGGCGGACCCTCGAAGGCGCCGATCGCGTCGTCGGCACCCGGTGAGACACCGACGGCCCGATCCGGTTCAGGAGGACTGAGCCGGATCGGGCCGCGCGGATGCTGATCTGTGTAGGTTTTACGGCGAGGCGATCGCCGCACTCATCACGCGGATGGCACTCACGAGACCGTCGATGAGGTCCCCGTCGCCGAACGACGACACGGCGGCGGTGGCGCCGAGCTGGGCGACCCGGTCGGTGACCCGGTTGGCCACGGCCCGGCCGCTGCGGATCTCGACCGTCCGCTGGTTGGGCGAGACCGCGATGAGCACGGACCGTTCCGCCTCGGGCGTCGTCGGGAACAGCGCGTCGGCGCCGGCCGCGGTGTCGGCGCCGAGGTCGCCGATGTACGCGTTGAAGCGCACCTTCGTCTTGCGGGTGCCTTCGGTGAGGGCATCGTCGAGGCGGACGAGTTCGTCCGTCGTGAACGGCAGGTCGTCGGTGAACGGCTCACCGACGCGGTGCACGCCTGAGATGCGACCGCTGGAGGTCACGACGCTGCCGACAGGCAGATTGTCCGCGGATACCGCCGACGCGGGAATCAGGTCACCACTTGCCACTTGCCGAGCCTCCAATCAGGTCTGCCGAACCGGCGTGCGCGCCGTGGTGTCCGCCGTGATGACCGTGCGTGGTCACCTCGTCGACGGCGCTCCACAGCACCGGCGCGTGCGTCCATTCCTCACCGAGGTGGAACGCGGGCGGCACGGGGCCCGGCGTCTTCTTGCCGACGAACGACATCCCCGCGAAGAAGGCGGTGATCAACGCCGGAATTCCTACGAATATCAGCACTGTCTCGAGAATGCTCACAACGCAAACGGTAGCCCAGAACCGTGCGAGGGGAAGCGTCAGGGCCGAACTTCGCGAAGCGGACGCGCGGAACGCTCAGGCGGCGCCTTCACCGAGGTAGGGCATCCACGACGGGTGCAAGTCCTTGGTGGACGCCAGCAGTCGCCAGTGCGGCCCCGACGGAGGCACGAGGGAGGCCCTGAGCGTCCAGCCGAGTTCGCTCAGCAATTTGTCCGCCTTGCGGTGGTTGCAGGGTGCGCAGCAGGCCACGCAGTTCTCCCACGAATGCTCGCCGCCTCGACTGCGGGGAACCACGTGATCGACGGTCTCGGCCTTGGCACCGCAGTAGGCGCACCGGAACCGGTCCCGGTGCATGAGGGCTGCGCGGGTCATCGGAACGCGGGCGCGATACGGGACGCGGACGTAGTTCCGGAGGCGGATCACGGACGGCACCTGCACGGACCACTGCTCGGAGTGGACGACCGGGGCCTGGGGATCCTCGTGGACGGTATCGGCTTTACCGCAGGTCATCAACACCACGGCGCGGCGGGCAGGAAGGGCGGTGAGCGGCTCGTAGGTGACATTCAGGAGAAGCACCCGGCGCTTGATCCAGAGCGGAACCGCATTCTCGCCCGGGAAAGAAGGCTCTGCGCTGCGCGCGGAGCCTTCGGTGATCACTTGTAAAGCAAACGCCCCTGAAACCCCGGCACTCCGGGCATCAGTGGGCACGAGTTGTCGGTGCGCGCGGGCGCTGTGTCGATTCTTCATGCGACCTCCGGGAGATTGCCACCAAGTGCACCATGAATTGCCTGCTCGTGCACGTCCATTTCCGACAAAAATGCAGGACGTTCGGTGAACAGACGGTGACGAAGACCGTTCGCGCCCGCACGTGCACAATGGAGGGCGCCATGACTGACGTGCAGCAGACCTTCTACGAGGCGGTGGGCGGAGCGGAGACGTTCCGCAAACTCACCGCGCGCTTCTACGAGGAAGTCGCCAAGGACGACATCGTGCGGCCCCTCTACCCCGAGGAAGATCTGGGTCCGGCCGAGCGCCGGATGCGGATGTTCCTCGAGCAGTACTGGGGCGGACCGCACACCTATTCGGACGAGCGCGGCCACCCACGACTGCGGATGCGACACCAGCCGTTCAAGATCGGCCCGATCGAGCGTGACGCCTGGCTGCGGTGCATGCACACGGCCATCGCGTCGATCGACACCGGAACCCTCGACGACGCCCACCGCAAGGCCCTCTCCGAGTACATGGACATGGCCGCGGCGTCGATGGTGAACTCCGCCTTCTGAAACCGCCCCGCGCCGATTACGCCGGTCGAGTCGTGGTGCGGGCGATCGTTTGGCACGATGGGCGTTTGTGAGCACTCCCGCCGAAACGTCCGCCGACGACACACAGCCGGCACCCTGGTGGTCCGACGCCGTCTTCTACCAGATCTATCCCCGCTCGTTCGCCGACGCGAACGGTGACGGTGTCGGCGACCTCCACGGAGTGCGGGACAAGCTTGCTCGCCGGCCTCGGGTACGCCGCCTACACGGTTTCCGGATCGTCGCTGCTCGCCGCGGGTGCGAGTCCCGAGGCGGCGATGGGACAGATGTTCGGTCTCGGTGGACTTTTCCTGATCCCCGTGCTCGTCGCGACCTGGCCCGGCGGCCTCGACACCGGACCGGGCGCTGCGGCCGCGGTGTATCTGGCGATCGTCCCGACCGTGCTGGCGTATCTGCTGTTCGCCGCCGGTCTGCGGCGGCTGCCACCCGCGACGGTCGCGACGCTGACGCTCACCGAACCGGTGGTCGCGGCACTGCTCGGGACCGCGGTGCTCGGCGAGCAGCTGACCCTGGTCGCGGGGCTGGGCATGGCGGCCGTCGTCGCGTCACTCGCCGTTCTGGCGACCAGCACCCTGCGGTCCGGCTGACGGCGCGCTACCGCACGACCGACAACGGAATCCCCCCACCGCGGTGCCGGTAGATCGACCCGAACCGGGCGTCCACCCGCAGCCACGACGCGGTGGCACGCACCCGGACCAGTTCGGCCGCATCGATGCGCTCGAGGTCGATGTCGGCGGTCAGCCGATCCGAGCCCGCGTGCGGAACGAATCCCATCGCGGTGAGTGCGAACACCACCCGCATCGGGATGCCGACCGTGTGCTCCGCGCCCTTCACCTCCAGCACCTCCTGGTCGAGGAGTGATGCGGGCGGGCCGTGGCCGCTGCCGTGCTCCTGCGCCAGGGCCGCACCGCGCTGCGCGAGGTCCACGAGGACACGCGCCGGGACGTCGTCGACGTGCACGAAGCCCTCCGTCGGAGGCAGAGCGCCCCGCCACGCCGAATCCATCGAAAACCCGGGATCGATGTCGGCGGCGGTCGCCGCTTCGAGGGCGGCGAGCAGTTGGTCACCGGCAGCCGACGTGTCGTCGGGGGTGATGGTCCCCGCGACCGTGCGCACCGCCAGCGCGTCGAAACCGGTTGCCGCCCAGATCGTCAGGCGGCCGGGTCCGCGCTGACGCAGACGCACCACCGCCGACTCGTCCAACCGGACCACCCGCGTGAGGAACGTGGCGAGATCACCGCGTTCCGTGGCGTCCGGGATCGACAGGACGCGCTCATGCACGCTGCCAGCTCTCCAGGTACGCACGCTCGACGTCGGTGATTCTGCGCAGTCGCTGGGTGTCGATGTCGAACGCCGCGATCTGCGTGGAGGCGATGATGGACGGCGCGACCGAGACATCGACGCCCTTCGGGCGGACCTCGTAGTTGATCGTGAAATCGACCGCGCGCACCTTCTCCACCCACATCAGGACGTCGAGCGGTGAATCGCTGTGCCGGAGTTGCCCGCGGTAGCGCACATGGAGGTCCGCGATGACCGCGCCGTCACGCAACGTGACAGTGGGCCGATCGTCCTCGAACAGCCAGGGAATCCGCGCCTCCTCCAGCAACGTCACCATCCGTGCGTGGTTGATGTGCTGGAAGACGTCCATGTCCGACCATCGAACTTCGACCTCCGCGTGAAAGCCCTCGCTCAACGTCATACCTCCGATCGGGTGCCCATACCTCGCACCATGCTGCGTACCTGACGCGCCGCCACCGAGAGCGTCGCGAGGTCAAGGGTCCCAGACTCGAAAATTTCGGTGAGAGCGGACCTCGCCCTGGCCAGCCGGGACGCGTTCGTCGACTCCCAGTCGTCGATCTTCTCCTGCGGCGTCTCGTGAGGTTCACCACCCAGGAGCACTTCCATCGTGAGCTGACGCAGCGAACTGTAGAGGTCGTCCCGCAGTGCGAGGCGGGCCAGCGAATGCCAGCGGTCACCCCGCGCGAGTGTGGACACGGCGCTGAGCAGCCAGTCGATGCCGAGGTGCGCGTCGAGTTCGTAGTACAGCTCGGCGACCTCGTCGATGTCGCGTTCGGCGATGTCCGCGATGTCGCTGATGTCGAGCAGGCAGAACTTGTCCAGAAGCCGGAACACCTCGAACGCGAGGTCCTCCGGCGCTCCGCGGACGACGAGCGGCCTCGCCCGTGTCTCCACGTCGGCAAGCTGATGCCCCCGCACGAGCTGCGGGACTCGCGGCGAGAGTGCGCGGAAGTCGGCCGAGTACCGGGCGATCTCGGCGCCCACGGCGAGGGGCTGAGGCCGGTTGGTCAGGAACCAGCGGGACGCGCGGTCGAGAACCCGGCCGGACTCGAGAATCAGGTCGTCCTCGATGTCCGCCGCGATGTTCGCCGACCGGATCCTCGACCACAGCTCGGGCAGGGCGAAGATCTCGGTGACCGCCGCGTAGGCGCGGATGGCGTCGGTGCTGCTCGCAC
Organism: Rhodococcus sp. IEGM 1351; assembly: GCF_030056875.1. Classification (NCBI taxonomy): domain Bacteria; kingdom Bacillati; phylum Actinomycetota; class Actinomycetes; order Mycobacteriales; family Nocardiaceae; genus Rhodococcus; species Rhodococcus sp. IEGM 1351. Next base: position 521,442 of record NZ_JASHKU010000002.1, read on the forward strand.
CCGCCTCGTCCGCCAATCGGTACGCGAAGGTGATACCGCCGTTGTCGATGGTCTCGTTCGCGAGCATCGTCGCCACGATCTGCCTGCGCAGAGGATGCGCCTTGATCGCGGTGCGGAACCGCTTGCGCAACACTGTCGGGAAGTACCGCGGCAGCCGCGGGGCGAACGTCTCGCTGTCGGGCAGGTCGGTCGCGAGGAGATCGTCCTTGAGCGCGAGTTTCACGTGCGCGGTGAGCGTCGCGAGTTCCGGAGAGGTCAGTCCCTGCCCCGCCTGCCTCCGTCGTGCGATCTCCTCGTCGGTGGGCAGGGCCTCGAGTTTCCGGTCGAGTCCGCGACGCGACGCCAGGTGCTCGATCTGGCGGCGGTGCACACTCAGCATCGGAACCGCGCTGGTCCGGGAGACACCGAGGAGATTGTTCTGCGCGATGTTGTTCGCGAGCACGAGTTGGGCCACCTCGTCGGTCATCGACGCCAGCAGAGGATTACGTTCCTCCCGTGGCAACCCGCCGCTGCTCACCAACGAGTCCAGCAGAATCTTGATGTTCACTTCGTGATCGGAGCAGTCGACGCCCGCGGAGTTGTCGATCGCGTCGGTGTTGATCCGGCCACCGTTCTGGCTGTACTCGATCCGGCCGAGCGCCGTCACCCCGAGGTTGCCGCCCTCACCCACCACCTTCGCCCGCACCTCGTTGCCGTCGACGCGCACGGAGTCGTTGCTCTTGTCGCCCACCATCGCATTGGTCTCGGTGGACGCCTTGACGTACGTGCCGATGCCACCGTTCCACAGCAGGTCCACGGGGGCACGCAGGATCGCCCGGACCAGTTCCGGCGGGGAGAGTTCGGTGACGGCGTCGTCGAGTCCGAGCGCAGTGCGCGCGGCGGCACTGATCGGGACCGATTTGCGGGTCCGGTCCCACACTCCCCCGCCCTCGCTGATGATGCCGGTGTCGTAATCGGCCCACGACGACCGAGGCAGCGCGAACATGCGGGACCGCTCCGCGAAGGACCTGGCGGCGTCGGGCTCGGGGTCGAGGAAGATGTGCCGGTGGTCGAACGCCGCCACCAGCCGGATGTGCCGACTCAGGAGCATGCCGTTTCCGAACACGTCGCCGCTCATGTCACCGACACCGACCGCAGAGAAGTCCTGGGTCTGGGTGTCGACGCCCATCTCCCGGAAGTGCCGTTTCACGCTCTCCCAGGCGCCGCGCGCGGTGATGCCCATCCCCTTGTGGTCGTACCCGGCCGACCCACCGGACGCGAACGCGTCACCGAGCCAGAACTTGTACTGCTCCGCAACAGAATTGGCGAGGTCGGAGAATTTCGCGGTCCCCTTGTCCGCGGCCACGACGAGATACCGGTCGTCGCCGTCGCGCCGCACCACCCGGGCCGGGGGCACGATCTCCCCCGACGCCTGATCGACGTTGTCGGTGAGGTCCAGGAGCCCGCAGATGAATGTGCGGTAGCAGTCCTGACCCGCCTCCAGGGCGGCCGCGCGGTCGGCCGCCGCGTCGCCCGAGGGTGTCGGCGGATTCTTGACGACGAAACCGCCCTTCGCGCCGACCGGGACGATCACCGCATTCTTGACGGCCTGAGCCTTCGCCAACCCCAGGATCTCGGTGCGGAAATCCTCACGCCGGTCCGACCAGCGCAGCCCGCCGCGGGCGACGGATCCGAACCGCAGGTGGACACCCTCGACGTCGGGCGAGTACACGAAGATCTCGTACTTGGGGCGGGGCTTCGGCAGTTCCTGGATCGAGGTCGGATCGAGCTTGATCGACAGGTACGACGGCGGCTCCCCGGTGCGGCCGACGACGAAGTAGTTGGTGCGCAGCGTCGACTTGATCAGCCCGAACAAACCGCGCAGGATGCGGTCCGCGTCGAGGCTGACCACGGCGTCGATGTACTCCCGCAGACGGGTGTCGAGTTCGGCGACCAGGTCGGGTGAGGGCGCCTCCGGGTCGAACATCGCCTCGAACAACTCGACGAGCGTGTACGCGGAGCGGGGATTCGCCAGCGCAACCCCCTCGATGTGGAACTGACTGTAGGGAAACCCCGCCTGGCGCAGGTACTTTGCGTAGGCCCGCAGGATCACGGCCTGCCGCCACGACACTCCCGCCCGCAGGATCAGCTCGTTGAACCGGTCGGCCTCGGCCCGTCCGAACCAGACCGCGGTGAAGGCATCGGTGAACCGTTCCTGAAGCTTCGGGGCGGCGGCGGACGCCTCCTCGGCGGCGAGTTCGGCGTCCAGGTCGTCCTCGACCGAGGAGCGGAGCAGCTCCGCCGGCACCGACAGCCCGAAATCGTAGATCCAGCACGACAACCCGTCCGGCCGCGGAATCAGGTAGGGCCGTTCGTCGAGCACCTCCACACCCAGGCTCTGCAGCACCGGAAGTACCTGGCTCAGCGAAATGCCGTCGCCGCCCACGTACAGGGTGAATCGCCAGTGCCCGACCTCCGCCCCGGGATCGCGGTAGAGCAGCAGATCGATGGAACCGTCTTCGAGCGCCTCCAGCCTCGCGAGATCCGACAACGCGCGCGTGGCGTCGAAATCCTCCTTGTACCCCTCGGGCAGGACGGCGGCATAACGCTGCGCCAGAACGGGATCCACACCGGTGGTCACCGGGAGGAGGTCACCGAGATGGTCGTCCCAGCTGCGGCTCGCCTCGGCCAGCATGCCCTGGACCCGCTCACGGTCGGCGTCCGAGAGGTCGAGCCGCGACCCCATCTGTTCGGCGCTCTTGCGGATCGTCACGTGCAGCAACGCCAGGTCCGACTCGGTGACACGCGCGGTGTATTCCAAAGTGCCGCCACCGAATTCCCGCAGCAGGATGTCCTGCATCGCGAGCCGGACCCGGGTGGTGTACCGGTCGCGGGGCAGATAGATCAGGCAGGAGACGAATCGCCCGAGGAAATCCTCGCGCACGAACAGACGCACCTGACGCCGGAGCCCGATGCTGTGCACGGCGGTCACCGTGTCGAAGAGGGTGTCGGCGTCGCTCGAGAACAGCTCCGTGCGCGGGAACGACTGGATGACCTCCAGCATCGCCTGCCCCGAGTACGAATTCAACTGGAACCCGGCCCGATCGATCACCTTGCGCACCCGGCGGGCGATCACGGGAATGTCGAGGACGTTCTCGTGCAGCGCCGTGACCGTGAAGACGCCGAGGAACCGGTGCTCACCGGTGATGTTGCCGTTCTCGTCGAGGATGCTCACGCCGACGAAGAACGGGTAGACCGAGCGGTGGACGGTCGCGGGGAACGAGCCCTGCGTGAGCACGAGCAGGGGCCGGTCGGGGATCTCGGCGGCCGGCGGCAGACTCAGCGGACCTTCGGTGACCGTGTCGGAGCGCAGCAGTCCGAGACCGCTGCCCGGCACCACCTGCAGGCTGCGGGCGCCGGAGCTGTCCGGCTCCCCCAGTTCGAAGCGGCGGTAGCCGAGCGCCGCGTAATTGCCCTGCGACATCCACCGCAGCAGATCGGCGCAGTCCTCCAGGTCGTCCTTCGTCACGCCGGGACAGGGTGTGGACGTTTCGAGTTCGTCGGCGAGCGTCCGCTCGAGCTTGCGCATGATGTCGGTGTCCCGGACCACCTGGCGCACGTCGGCGAGGACGGTGCCGACTTCCTTCTCGAGTGTGTCGAGAACAGCGGCGTCGGCACGTGGATCGAGTTGGACGTGAATCCACGACTCGGAGACGGCGTCCTCGTCGGCGTCCTTGGCCTTGTCTCCCATGAGGATTCCGCGCAGCGCGCCGATCGGATCGCGCCGGACCGAGATGATGGGGTGCACGAATTCGCTGATCCCGATGCCGAGGCGGTTCAGCAGCGCGGTGATCGATTCGACGAGCAGCGGCATGTCGTCCGTCACGATTTGCAGGGACGCACCGAGTTCGCGCCCGTCGCCCGGCCGGTAGACCCGGGTGACCGCGCGTTCCGGCGGACGATGCAGGGCGAGTGTCAGATGCGCGCCGAGCACGGCCCCGGAGGCGCCGTTGACGGCGCTCTCGCTGTCACCGCGATCGACGTGACGGAAATACACCGCCGCGAGGGTCGGCACCTGAGACCGGAGACCTTCGGGCAGATCCCGCGCCCACTCCGCATCTTTCAGTGCTGCCGATTCCGTCATCGGGGCTCACTTCCTCTTCGTTCCGATCGCCGCGGGCAACTCTCTCGAGACTAGCCCGCGGCGATGGGAACAGAGGGTGAACTTCGGGCACCCGCGTGCCGGATCCGTCAGCCGGTGGTCACCGGCGCAAGGTACCGCTCGAGCGCGTCCCGTTCCGCCGCGGACAGCGGACGCGAGCGTTCGGCCTTCACGTCGAACGCCACCATCAGGGCGTCGCCCGTCGCGCAGCGGACCCCGTCGCGGTTCGTGACGACGTGCCGGATCGTGTACGACGAATTACCGACATGGAGTACCGACACGTCGATCGTCAACGGCCCGGAGGCGTCGGTGACGGGACGCAGGAATTCCACGTCCATCTTGCGCACCACCGTGGCACCCGCCCGGGCGCCCGCCGACTCCAGCTCCGACGACAGGAAATGCACACGTGCTTCCTGCATGTACTCGACGAAGCGGGTGTTGTTGACGTGCCCCAACCGGTCGGAGTCGCCCCACCGGACCTGGATCTGGTACGTGAAAACCTTCGGCTCCACCAGGTCAGTCCCTCGTGAGCTTGCGGTGCGTCACCCGGTGCGGACGTGCCGCGTCCGGTCCGAGCCGCTCGACCTTGTTGGCCTCGTAGCCCTCGAAGTTGCCCTCGTACCAGTACCAGGCGGCCTCGTTGTCGCCGAAGCCACCCTCCCACGCGAGGATGTGCGTGCAGGTGCGGTCGAGGAACCAGCGGTCGTGCGAGATCACGACGGCGCAGCCGGGGAACTGCTCGAGGGCGTTCTCCAGCGAACCGAGGGTCTCGACGTCGAGGTCGTTGGTCGGTTCGTCGAGCAGGATCAGGTTTCCGCCCTGCTTGAGCGTCATCGCGAGGTTCAGGCGGTTGCGCTCACCACCGGAGAGAACGCCCGCCGGCTTCTGCTGATCGTGGCCCTTGAACCCGAACGAGCTGATGTACGCGCGCGACGGCATCTCGGTCTGGCCGACCACGATGTGGTCGAGACCGTCGGACACGACCTCCCACACCGTCTTGTCGGGGTCGATGCCCGTGCGGTTCTGGTCGACGTAGCTGAGCTTGACGGTCTGACCGATCTTCACCTCACCGGCGTCCGGCTCCTCGAGCCCGACGATGGTCTTGAACAGCGTCGTCTTACCGACACCGTTGGGGCCGATCACGCCGACGATGCCGTTACGCGGCAGGGTGAACGACAGGTCCTTGATCAGAACCCGGCCGTCGAAGCCCTTGTCGAGGCTCGAGACCTCGACCACGACGTCGCCGAGGCGCGGCGGCGCCGGGATCTGGATCTCGTCGAAGTCCAGCTTGCGGGTCTTCTCGGCTTCGTTGGCCATCTCCTCGTAGCGGTCGAGGCGGGCCTTGTTCTTGGCCTGACGGGCCTTCGCTCCCGAGCGGACCCAGGCCAGCTCCTCCTTGAGGCGCTTCTGCAGCTTCTGGTCCTTCTTGCCCTGGACCTCGAGCCTCGCGGCCTTCTGCTCCAGGTAGGTCGAGTAGTTGCCCTCGTAGGGGTACAGGCGGCCGCGGTCGACCTCACAGATCCACTGGGCGACGTGGTCGAGGAAGTACCGGTCGTGGGTGACGGCCAGGATCGCACCCGGGTAGGCGGCCAGGTGCTGCTCCAGCCACAGGACGCTTTCCGCGTCGAGGTGGTTGGTCGGCTCGTCGAGCAGCAGCAGGTCGGGTTTGCTGAGCAGGAGCTTGCAGAGGGCGACGCGGCGCTTCTCACCACCGGAGAGGTGAGTGACCATCTCCTCCGGCGGCGGACAGCGCAGAGCGTCCATCGCCTGCTCGAGCTGGGAATCGATCTCCCATGCGTCGGCATGGTCGAGCTTCTCCTGCAGCTCGCCCATCTCCTCCATCAGCTCGTCGGAGTAGTCGGTCGCCATCAGCTCGGCGATCTCGTTGTACCGCTTGAGCTGGACCATGGTTTCACCCATGCCCTCTTCGACGTTCTCGCGAACGGTCTTGGTCTCGTCCAGGTGCGGTTCCTGCATGAGGATCCCGACGGTGGCACCCGGAGCGATGAACGCTTCACCGTTGCCCGGCTGATCCAGCCCCGCCATGATCTTGAGGATGCTGGACTTACCCGCGCCGTTCGGGCCGACCACACCGATCTTGGCGCCGGGGTAGAAGCTCATCGTGACGTCATCGAGGATGACCTTGTCACCGTGCGCCTTGCGCACCTTCTTCATCGTGTAAATGAACTCAGCCATGGGGCCAGCCTAATGGTGAAGTGCGATGAACCCACATCGCGGAGGGTCGGGGACGTGAACGAGGGCTCCGTAGGAAGAAGCCGCGGGTACCGGCGCCGCGGGTGCGGGATGGGCGCCGATACCCGCTGGTGCGCTACGCGACGAGGGACCGAGTGGCGACCTGTCCCGTCGCCGGGGTCGCCGCACCCCCGTCCCCGGTTCTGGGCGCGCGCTCGAGGACGACCGTGCACCGGGCGAGATCCGGTCCGATCGCGGTCGCACTCAGCTCCAGGTCGGAGCGGGCGATGCCGTCCCGCGTCGTGTACTCCGTGGTGCGCAACTCGCCGGTCACGATGACCGGATCCCCCTTCGCGATCGACTGGACGACACCGGCCATCAGTCGCCGCCTGCAGGTCACCGTGAGGTAGAGCGTGCTCCCGTCGCGCCACTCGCCCGTCGCGTGGTCCCGGCGCCGGACCGTGCTCGCCATCCGGAAACTGAGGAACTCGTCACCGGCCGCATTCGACCGGGTGACCGGGCCGGTGATGACCGTTCCGACCACGGTGCCGTGTGTTTCGTACATTCGCTCTACCCCCTGTGAGTGCGGCAAGGTGCCTTCACTCACAGCGTGCCGTCCGGCACCGCCGTTGTCGGGCGGCATCCGAAATCTGTGGAGAAACGGAGCGGGTGTGGATGACACAGCTGAAACGGCGACTGAAGCTCCGACCGTGTCGGAACCGCGTGCTAGCGGTCAGTGTCCGGCTTCTCGGTCCCGTCGCGCCAGTTCCGCGAACATCGCGTTGTGCGCTGCCAGGTCGGCGTCGTCGTCCCGGTCGGCGGCCCGGTCGACCCGCCGCGCCGTGCGGCCGTCGCTGCGGGACCACTGAATGAGCAGCGCCATCATCACCAGCACCAGCGGGATCTCACCGGTCGCCCAGGCGATGCTGCCGCCCAGTTGCTGGTCACCCACCAGGTCGGCGTTCCAGCCCAGTCCGAGCGACCGGTAGTACCACTCGCCCATCACGGCGCCCATGCTCATCAACGCCACACCGAAGAACGCGTGGAACGGTAGCGAGCCGAACACCATCGCGAGCTTCGTCACCGGCTGCAGTTTGCGCGGCGACGGGTCGATGCCGATCGCGACCCAGTAGAAGAGGTAGCCGCTCAGCAGGAAGTGCAGGTTCATCAAGACGTGCGCGGAGTGCGAGTCCACGGCCGCTTCGAAGATCCCGCCGAGGTACAGGGCGTAGAACCCGCCGACGAACAGCACGGCCGCGACGACGGGATGGGTGATGAACCGGGAGAACGGGCTGTGCAGCGCAGTCAGGATCCACTCACGCAGTCCCGGCACACCGTTCTTGCCCGCCGGATCGAGAGCGCGCAGGGCCAGCGTGATCGGTGCGCCGAGCACCAGCAGGACCGGGGCGAGCATCGACAGCGCCATGTGCGCGCCCATGTGCACGCTGAACACGGCCGGTGAGTAGCGGCCGACACCCGAGGACGTCGCGACGAGAAGCACCACGCATCCGCACATCCACGCGACGGTCCGGCCGACCGGCCAGCTGTCGCCGCGACGCCGAAGTTTGCGCAAACCGAGCGCGTAGACGACGGCCAGCACGATCGCGGCGGTGCCGTAGAGGAGGTCGAAACGCCAGTCCAGCATCAGCCGGGCGAACGTCGGCGGCCCCGCCAGGTTGTAGCCGAGTTCCACCTCTGTGAGGGTGGGTGCCGCGGTCGGAGGGGGCGGCGGTGTGCGGCCGAGCCCGACGGCGAGACCGATCGTGGCGGCGAAGACCATGGCCTCCGCGCCGGCGAAACGGATCAGGTTGCCGCGGCCGGCCGGGTCCTTCTGCAGCGCGGGCAGCGCCCGTCGACGCTGCGCCCAGCCGAAGACGCCCAGGATGACGAGCGCCACGATCTTCGCGACCACCAGGCGTCCGTACGTGGTGTCGACGAGGTCACCGATCTGGACGCGGACGAGCGCGTTCACCACACCACTGACCGCCATGACGACGAAGCAGACCGTCGCGACCGCGGAGAACCGTCGCGCTGCCACATCGGTGTAGGCGCCGCGCCGGCGCGCATGGGCGAGGAGAGCGAACAGACCGCCGGCCCACAGCGAGGCCGCGACGAGGTGCAGTATCAGACTGTTCGTCGCCATGTCGTGCGAACCGCCCGACGACGAGTGCCCCGTCAACGCGAGCGGCATCAGCCCGAGGATGCCGACGACCAGAAGGATCGGCGTCCACCACCAGCGCAGCACGAGCCGGGATGCGATCGCGAGGACGATCGCGATGATCGCGGTCCAGCGCCAGGCGCCGGCGAGTTCGACCTGATCGATCGAATTGAAGATGTTGGCCGGTTCGACCGCCTCGGCGAAGGGTTGCCCGGACGTGTCCGACAATGTCAACGGGACCAGGACGAGGGCGGTCGCGGCCCACACGATCGCGGCATATGACGCGGTCCGGACCGCACGGTAGCCGTCCACGTCCAGGACACCCGATTTCTGCGGCGGTACGAAGAACGCCGCGAGCAGCAGCGACCCGATGGTGATGACCGCAGCGATCTCCGACACGGCTCGCATCGCAGGCAGTCCGTAGGTGGTGATCGGTCCGGGATCCGGAATTCCCAGCAGCACGAGCGCCTGAGCAGCGGAAAGTCCGACGACGATTGCCGCGACCAGACCGGCGATGAGTCCGCCGACGACGAACAGGGCGGTCGAATCGGCGCGATCCGGGGGTTTCGATGCCGGGTCGGACGCCGCGAGCTGGGGTGTAGCCATACATCAAGGGTAGGACCTACGACAGGCCGTCGGAGACGCGAGGGTTCCGTCGCCGCTCCGGTTACCGTCGACAGGGACGTGTCCCGAGGCAACGAGAGGCTGAGATGGCTGAGTTTCTGATTATCGCGGTGGCGCTGTTCTTCGCGGGCATGGGTGTGTACGGGCTCGCCGCGCCGGCCCGGCTGGTCGCCCCGTTCGGTCTGTCCGCGGATTCGGCGACCTCCCGCGCCGAGGTGCGCGCGGTCTACGGCGGCTTCGGTGTCGCGGTGGCGGCCCTGCTGTTCTTCGCAGCTTTCGACGCCCACGGCATCCGATCCGCCGCCTCGGTGACCGTGGCCGTCGCCCTGCTGGGGATGGCATTCGGCCGGATCGTGTCGGCCGTCGCCGACCGGCCTACCCGTTTCTACCCCGTGTGGTTCTACTTCGTGGTCGAGCTCGTTCTGGCGGGACTTCTGCTGTCGGCGGCCGGCCTGGGCTCGTGACCCGCACACCACAGCCCCGGTCGGAGCGCTCGAGGCGGCAGGTAATATTTGCTGCGCGCCTCCGTAGCTCAGGGGATAGAGCAAGAGCCTTCTAATCTCTTGGTCGCAGGTTCGAATCCTGCCGGGGGCACTCATTCCACGGAGCGCCGACAGACGAAAACCCCCGATCACCTGGACGAACAGGAATCGAGGGTCCGTCGTCAGCCCTTCAGGAACGCCAGCAGGTCGGCGTTGATCGTCTCCGCTTGTGTGGTGGGCATGCCGTGGGGGAAGTCCTGGTACGTCTTCAACGTCCCGTTCGCGAGAAGCTTCGCGGACAGGGGTCCGGCGTCGGCGTACGGAACGATCTGGTCGTCTTCGCTGTGCATCACCAGCACCGGCACCGTGATCTTCTTCAGATCCTCGGTGAAATCGGTCTGCGAGAAGGCGACGATGCCGTCGTAGTGAGCCTTGGCCCCGCCCATCATCCCTTGGCGCCACCAGTTCTCGATGATCGCCTCGGAGGATTCCACGCCCGGTCGGTTGAATCCGTAGAAGGGTCCCGACGGCAGGTCGCGATAGAACTTCGATCTATTGGCGGCGAGCTGTGCCTGCAAGTCGTCGAACACGTCCTTGGGGAGGCCGCCCGGGTTCGCCTCGGTTTTGACCATCAGTGGCGGTACTGCGCTGATCAGTGCGGCCTTCGACACCCGGCTCTCCCCGTGCCGCGCGAGATAGTGCACCACCTCGCCGCCGCCCGTCGAATGGCCGACGTGGATCGCGTTCTGCAGGTCGAGATGCGCGGTCAGCTCCGCGAGGTCGTCGGCGTAGTGATCCATGTCGTGGCCGTCACCGGTCTGGGTGGAGCGCCCGTGACCGCGCCGATCGTGGGCGATGACGCGATAGCCCTGCTGGAGGAAGAACAGCATCTGGGTGTCCCAGTCGTCGGCCGACAGCGGCCAGCCGTGGCTGAACACGATGGGTTGACCGGTTCCCCAGTCCTTGTAGAAGATCTCCGTGCCATCCTGGGTGGTGATCGTGCCCATGTGGTTGCCTTCCTTGACCGCTCTGGGATGACGCTGATGAGGACGGAATTCAGTACATCAAACTTCGGTACCCCACAGGGCGGCTTCGACCGGCGACGTCCTGTACGACCGTCCGATAGGCATTGCGCCCCTCGTCCGTACCCGGAGTTGCGTACTCGCGCGTAACAAACCGACCAATTAGTCTTGTTCGCGCATCGCCCCAACCCGACGGGGCAACGGTGCACCGGGACCCGCCACGATCCTCCGCGAGTGGCGGGTTTCCCGCATCTCAGCTGACTTTACTCGCGCATTACTTTTTCATGTCCTGACCTAGGGGCCGCCGGCCCTCCCCCGACTCGGGTCGGCAGGCGGCCCCGCCGGACGCCCCCGAGGCACCCGGCGGGCGCCGTCCGGCGTCAGCTCTCCTGTGGAACCTCGAACACCAGCAGGGTGCTGGTGGCGGTGGCGACGAGTCGGCCCTGCGAGTCGGTGACCTCCCCCTCCGCGAACGCGATGCGGCGACCCGACTTCTTGACGACTCCGGTGGCCGTGAGGGGCCCGGAGTCCCGGGTCGCTCCGCGGATGTAGTTGACCTTGATCTCGACCGACGTGTAGCCCCACCCCGCGGGCAACGTGGTGTGCACGGCGCAGCCGGCGACCGAATCGAGCAGGGTGCACACGGCGCCGCCGTGGATGGCGCCGATCGGGTTGTACTGCGACTCGTCGGGGTTCAGCGCGAAGACGACCCTTCCGGGTTCGGCCTCGAGGAACCGCAGGTTCATCAGGCTCGCGATCGGGGGCGCGGGAATCTCGCCGCCGAGGATCGCCCGCAGGTAGCCGAGGCCGTCGAGTTCTCGCGCTTTCCGCGCCGGGCCTGCCGGGTCGCGCCATTCGACGGTCCTCGACCGCACCTCTCCCCACTCCGCGTCCGCCCCGCCCTCGACAGTCGCCACTGCACCGTTTCCGGACTCGCTCACTATGCCGTCCCCTGCTGCGCCGGCTGCGGATAGAGAACGTCGAGGTCACCCGACAGTGCCGCCTTGACGGTGCGGGAGGTGTCGTCGGCGAGGACTTCGTGAGCGCCGGACTCGATGCCGTCGAAGGCCAGTCGCGCGACCTCGGCGGCGGAGATCTTCGGTACGTCCAGACCGCTCGTCATGTCGGTGTCCATGTACCCGAGGTGCAGCCCGACCACCTGGATATTCTGCGCTGCGAGTTCGGCACGCATCGCGTTGGTGGCACTCCACAGGGCGGCTTTCGAGACGCTGTACGAACCACCGACGGCCAGCCAGGACAGGACGGAGTGCACGTTGAGGATCGCGCCGCCCCCATTGGCGGCGATGATCGGTGCCAGCGCGCGAGTGACGTTGAGCGGGCCGTAGAGGTTGGTTTCGAGTTCCCGGCGCATTCCGTCGAGATCACCCGTGAGCGGCGACTCGCCGATGAGGATGCCGGCGTTGTTGATCAGCACGCCGAGGTCCCCGACGTACTCCGCGGCGGCGTAGACCGATTCGGGGTTCGTGACATCCAGTTCGACGGGCACGACCCGGGGATGTCCTTCGATCGTCGACGTATCACGCGCCGACGCGTAGACCGTTCGCGCTCCTCGTGCGAGCGCCTCGGCGACGAAGGCACGTCCGAGCCCGCGGCCGGCTCCGGTGACCAGCACCGTTCGATCTTGAATCGTGGTCATGACGACCCCTTCGAGAGAGTAAGTCTGCTTTTCCAACTAACTGCGCTACGACAGTAACCCCTATCAGTTGGAAACCACAACCCTCTATGATGGAGTGCATGAACAATGGCGACACCGAGCGAGCGACACCCGAGATCGTCATGGACCGCATGCCACTGGCGCCGAGACCCTGCGCGATCGCCGCCACCATGGAACTGATCGGCGACCGCTGGTCCATGCTGGTGATCCGCGAACTGAGCTACGGGGTGCACCGCTTCGACCGGATTGCCGGGTACATCGGCGTCTCGCGCGACATCCTCACCGCGCGACTACGCAAACTCGAGGAGGTCGGCGTCATCGAGCGCCGCCAGTACTCCGAGCACCCTCCCCGTTTCGAGTACCACCTCACCCCGGCGGGCGAGGACCTGCGACCACTGCTGCTCTCACTGTTCCAATGGGGCAGCAAGTGGGCCGTCGACGAGGCACCGTCGGTGCTCGTGCACGACTGCGGGCACTCACTGGAGCTGGAACACCGCTGCGCGCACTGCGGCGAGGCCGTCGAGAACACCTCTGTCGCAATGCATTCCCGCACACTACTGCGGGAGTCCTGACCTCTCCGCACGGCGCGATACAGGACGCCTGACGCCAGGTCTATAGTTTCCAAAGTAAACGTCAGGTAACGAATTCCTCACACGTCAGGCAGGTGGGTCTGTGTCAACGCGCGACCAGGTAGCAGAGATCTACGAGCAGGTCCGCCTGCGGAACGCCGGAGAACCCGAGTTCCACCAGGCAGCCGCCGAGGTCTTCGAGTCGCTCCAGGTCGTGCTCGACCACCATCCCCACTACGCCGACTCCGGATTGATCGAGCGACTGTGCGAGCCGGAGCGTCAGATCATCTTCCGGGTGCCGTGGGTCGACGACTCCGGCAACGTGCACGTCAACCGCGGTTTCCGGGTGCAGTACAACAGCGTGCTCGGCCCCTACAAGGGCGGCCTGCGGTTTCACCCCAGCGTGAACCTGGGAATCGTGAAGTTCCTCGGCTTCGAGCAGATCTTCAAGAACGCACTCACCGGACTTCCGATCGGCGGCGGCAAGGGTGGCTCCGACTTCGACCCCAAGGGTCGCTCGGAGGCCGAGATCATGAGGTTCTGCCAGTCGTTCATGACCGAGCTGCATCGCCACATCGGCGAGTACACCGACGTCCCGGCAGGTGACATCGGCGTCGGCGGGCGCGAGATCGGCTACCTGTTCGGCCAGTACAAGCGCCTCACCAACTCCTACGAGTCGGGGGTCCTCACCGGTAAGGGCCTCACCTGGGGCGGCTCGCAGGTGCGTCGCGAGGCGACGGGTTACGGCGTCGCCTACTTCGTCGCCGAGATGCTGAAGGCGGCGAACAGCTCACTGGGCGGCAAGACCGTCGTCGTCTCGGGCTCCGGAAACGTCGCGATCTATGCGATCGAGAAGGTGCACCAGCTCGGCGGAATCGCGATCGCGAGCTCCGATTCCTCCGGATACCTCGTCGACGAGAAGGGCATCGACCTCGAGCTCCTGAAGGAGATCAAGGAGGTGCGACGCGGACGGATCAGCGAGTACACGGACACCGTGCCGCACGCCCGGTTCGTGCCGAACGGCTCCATCTGGGACGTGCCGTGCGACGTCGCGCTCCCCTGCGCCACCCAGAACGAACTCGACGAAGCGGCCGCCAAGACACTGGTCGCGAACGGCGTGCAGGCGGTGGCCGAGGGCGCGAACATGCCCACGACCCCGCAGGGCGTCCAGGTGTTCCGCGATGCCGCGGTGGCCTTCGCCCCGGGCAAGGCGGCCAACGCGGGCGGCGTCGCCACGTCGGCACTCGAGATGCAGCAGAACGCATCCCGCGACTCGTGGGGCTTCGAATACACGGACGAGCGGTTGGCCGGAATCATGCGCGGCATCCACGAGCGCACCGTGGCCACGGCCGCCGAGTACGGCATGCCGGGCGACTACGTGCACGGCGCGAACATCGCCGGTTTCGTGAAGGTGGCCGACGCCATGATTTCGCTCGGCGTCATCTAGCAGAGCGAAAAGGGGCGCGGCCGTCGCCGGCCGCGCCCCACCCACGCGAGGATCCTCAGTCGACCGGCTTGTCCTCGCCCTCGTCTTCGCGGGCCTTCTTCGCGGCCTCGCGCATCTCGATGCCGTCGGACACCCAGTCACCGATCTCCCGGGTGACGTCCCGGACGGCGCCCGCGATGATCGTCGCGATGTGGCCCACGTGCGTGGCCGCGGACTCCGTCAGTTCCTGCACGGTGTCCTTGCGCCGCTCGAACTTCCCCACCATGTGTTTCGCCTCTCAGGCTGCAGTCTTCTGCCGCTCGACGATAACACCGGGAGGGGTGTCGGACGAGACGAGACCGGGCGGCAGTGCGAACGTGAAGATCTTCCCCCACACGGAGCCGATCTGCTTGAAGAAGCCACCGGTGTTGTAGGGCAGCCCGTGCTTCTCGCACAGCGCCTTCACCGCGGGCGCCATCTCCGGGTACCGGTGGGCGGGCAGGTCCGGGAACAGGTGGTGCTCGATCTGATGCGACAGGTTGCCCGACATGATGTGGAACAGCGGACTCCCCTCGATGTTCGCGCTGCCGAGCATCTGCCGGACGTACCACTCGCCGCGGGTTTCCTCCGCGGTCTCGTCCTCGGTGAAACTCTGCACGCCAGTGGGGAAATGGCCGCAGAAGATGATGGAGTACGCCCACACGTTGCGGATCAGGTTGGCGGTCACGTTGCCGAGCAGTGTGGGGACGAACAGCGGCCCGGTGAGCGCCGGGAAGATCGCGTAATCCTTGAGCACCTGCCGACCGGCCTTGCGCCACCAGCCCTTCAGCAGCGGCTTGACGTCGCGCCACTTCCGCTTGCCCTGGATCACGTTCTCCGCTTCCAGGTCGTGCATCATGACGCCCCACTCGAACAGCATCATCAGGAAGAAGGCGTAGACCGGGTTCCCCAGGTAGTAGGGGTTCCACTTCTGCGCCTCGTCGATCCTCAGGATGCCGTAGCCGATGTCCCGGTCCCGGCCGAGGATGTTGGTGTACGTGTGGTGCATGTAGTTGTGGGAGTGCTTCCACTGATCGGCCGGGCAGACCGTGTCCCACTCGAACACGCGGGAGTTCAGGCCCGGTTCACGCATCCAGTCGTACTGGCCGTGCATGACGTTGTGGCCGATCTCCATGTTGTCGAGAATCTTCGACACACCGAGGGCCCCGACCCCGGCGATCCAGGCCGGCGGAAAGAAGCCGAGGTACATCAGCCCGCGGCCGGCGACCTCGAATCCCCTCTGCGCCTTGATGATCTTGTAGATGTATTCGCGGTCCTCGGCGCCGAGGTCCGCAACCGTCCGGTCGCGGAGGGCGTCCAGTTCCCGGCCGATCTCTTCGACCTGGTCGTGACTGAGCACCACCGGGGCGTCGTTACGGGAACCGTCGGAGCCGTCGACGAACGGGAGGAACGAGAGTGAGAGTCCAAACATGTCGGTCTCCAAACGTTGGATGTCGAGTGAAAATCAGATGTCGAGGGCGACGTCGCCCACCGGAACCGAGACGCACAGCTGGATCGCCTTGTCCGGATCGGTGTCGGTGTCGCCGGTGCGGACGTTCTTGGTGCACCCCGACTTCTTCACCGTGGTGCAGGAGAAGCAGATGCCCATCCGGCATCCGTACTCGGGATGGAGTCCGGCGGCCTCCGCTTGTTCGAGCAGCGTCGCTCCGGAATTGTCCGCGGTGACACCGCTGGCGGTGAAGGACACCTCACCACCGGCCTCGCCCTCCGCCGGGGCTGCGGTGGGAGCGAATTCCTCGGTGTGCAGACGGTCCTCGATGCCGAGTTCGCGGTACACCTCCCGAACGCCACGCATCAGTCCGGGCGGCCCGCACAGGAAGGTGTCGGCGTCCGCGTACCAGGGTGCTACCGCGTCGAGGTGCTCCTGGCCGAAGAATCCGTGGAGATGGCCGCCGGTGTCCTGATCGGTGTACGCCAGCACGAGCGAGACGTTGGCGTTCGCGTCCGCGAGTGCGCGCAACTCGTCGAGGTACGCGACGTCGTTTTCGGTGTACGCGTAGTGCAGAAAAGTGATGCTTCCGAAGTGCTGCTCGTCGACCAAGGTGCGCAGCATCGACAGAACCGGGGTGATTCCGCTGCCTCCGCTCACCAGCAGGAGCCGGCGAGGGCGAGGAGAGGGAAGGGTGAATTCGCCCGCCGCCTGAGACAGGTCGAGCACGAGACCGGGGCTCGCGTGGGCGTGCAGGTACTGCGAGACGAGACCCTCGGGATGCGCCTTGATCGTCAGCTCGACGAGCCCGTCGGCGGACGCCTGTGCATTGGCCGGCGAGTAGCACCGGGTGTGGCGAACCCCGTCGATCACGACGCCCACCTGCACGAACTGCCCCGCACGGAATCCGCGCCACTGACGGGTGGGGCGCAGCGTGAGGGTGACGGTGTCGGCGGTGGACCGCCGGACCTCGACCACTTCTGCACGCAGGTCGCGCACGGTGACCATGGGACTGACGAGTTCGAGGTAGCGGTCGAGCTGGTGCGGAGTGGCCATCGCCTCGAACAACGACAGCAGCGAGAACCTGCGTCCCTCCGCCGGACGACTGGTGTGGGCAACTGACACGTCAGCCTCCTCCATTTGAGTGCACGGTTGTACACTGACAATAGTGTGACAGAGGGGGACAGCAAGTTGTCAATCAGAATGTGACCGCAGGCACACTCGAGGCAGGGATCGGATACGCATGCCGGATGACGGGTACGAGCACCCGGAGGTGACAGGTGTGGGCACTGTCGCGAATACACTCACTGCCGTGAGTCAGTCGACCGGCGCCGAACCCGAGAGCAGGGCAGCCCGCAAGGAGCGCACGAGGAAGGCGCTTCTCGACGGCACGCTCGAACTCATGGCGGATCGGAGTTTCGCCGGCGTGAGCCTGCGCGAGATCGCCCGCACCGCGGGAATCGTGCCCACCGCGTTCTACCGCCACTTCGCGTCCATCGAGGAGCTCGGCGTGGTGCTCGTCGAGGAGGGCATGCGAATACTGCGGCAGATGCTGCGCGACGCCCGGCGCACCCCGAGCACCAAGAGCGCTGGCGCATCCCTCGACATCCTCGTCCGGCAGGTTCGCACCCACGAGGCGCAGTTCCGGTTCCTCAGCCGTGAACGCTACGGCGGCGTCCCCGAAATTCGCCGGGCGATCGCGACCGAGATGAAACTGTTCGTCAGCGAACTCACGGTGGATCTGTCCCGCATCGAGGGTTTGCAGTCCTGGGACCACGACGACCTGGAGATGGCGGCCGACCTGATCGTGTCCACCATGTTCGCCGTCGTCGTCGATCTGCTCGAGGCCGATCGTCCCGGAAGCCGAAGCGAGGCCGAGGTGGTCGCGCGCGCCGAACGGCAACTGCGCCTGATCATGCTCGGCATGAGCGGGTGGAATCCCGGAAAGTAGTCGCGCTCTCGCCGTACGGTGGGGGCATGCTGTCAACCTCGGAACACGCGCACATCACTCTCGGCGACCTGACGTTCGACGTCACGACCAGCGGTCCGGCCGACGGCGCCCCCGTCGTTCTCCTGCACGGGTTTCCGGAGAGCGCCGCGTCCTGGGAACCCGTCAGCGCCCGGCTGAACGAGTCCGGTCTGCGGACGTACGCCCCGAACCAGCGCGGATACTCGCCCGGTGCGCGACCCGACGGAGTCGACTCCTACAGGATCGACCACCTCGTCGCGGACGTGATCGGACTGCTCGACGCACTCGACCTCGACACGGCGCATCTCGTCGGCCACGACTGGGGCGCCGCCGTGGCCTGGGTCGTCGCGGCCAGGCACCCCGATCGGATCAATTCGCTCACCACCGTGTCGGTGCCACATCCCGGCGCGTTCGGCTGGGCGTTGCGCGAGGACGCCGATCAGAAGGAACGCTCCTCCTACATCCGGCTCCTGAGGATGGAGGGCAAGGCCGAGCGGGTTCTCCTCGACGACAACGCGCACTCACTGCGCGCAATGTTCGGTGACGTCGTCCCGCCGGCGCTCGTCGACCGGCACGTCGCGCTGCTCAGCGAACCGGGAGCGCTGACCGCCGCGCTGAACTGGTACCGCGCCATGACGAGCGACTTCGAGCAGACGCCCGCCGTCACCGTTCCCACGACCTACGTCTGGAGCACCGGCGACCAGGCGCTGGGGCGTGCGGGAGCGGAGCGGTGCGGCGAGTTCGTCGATGCGCCGTACGAATTCGTCGTCCTGGACGGTGCCACGCACTGGATCCCGGAACAGCGACCCGACGCCCTCGCGGACGCGATCCTCATGCGTGCCGGAACCGTGCCGAACTGAAATCCGCCCTTCCCCTCGACGGGGCGTCCGTTCTGGTTTGATGGCACTACTCGTCTCGTGCACCCTGGGAGGGCACCATGAGTGGCATCGCAATTCTTCTGGTCGGCGCCGTTCTGTGCTTCGCCGGTGTCGGTTCACTCCACGTCGCCGTTCTCGCCTCGGGTTTCGGCCTCGGCTGGCTCCTGGCCGATCTGCTGTCGCTGTCGCTCGGGACGACGTTCCTGGTCGCGGCGATCGGCGCGGTAGTGGTGTGGGTGGCCACGACCCTGATCTTCAAGTTCGCCGCATTCTTCATCGGCATCATCGCCGGCGCGGTGATCGGAGCGAAGCTCAGTCGTGTTCTGCAACCCGACGACGCCGGCTGGCTCCTCAGTGGAGTCGTGATCGTCGCGCTCGCCGTCGCCTGCGGTTTCATCGCCGACCGGTACCGGGCGCGGGCATTGTTATGGCTCACCGCGCTCGGCGGCGCCAGCATGGTGCTGACCGGGCTCGGTCTGGCCGTCCCCCCGCTGGGATTCCTGGAGGATCCGAACGAGGGCGGCCAGCAGTTCTTCGCCACGCTGATCTGGATCGTCGTGGCGGCGGCGGGCTGGCTGACGCAGCGGCGCCTGTTCCCGGAGAAGCTTCGCATCGACGACACTCGCGCGAGGCGCTAGTCGCGTTCGGGCGCCTTCACCACCGTCAGCGCGGCGAGGCCGATCGCGAGCACGATCACCAGGCCGAGGATCCCCGCCCGATCCGCCGCGAGCCACCAGGCGAACAATCCGAAGAGGGTGGGCGAGAGGAACGACACCGCGCGACCGGTGGTCGCGTACAGGCCGAACATCTGCCCCTCCCGGCCGGGCGGGGTGATCCGGGCCAGGAACGTGCGCGCGGACGACTGCGCGGGACCGACGAACAGGCACAGCAGCAGTCCGAAGATCCAGAACATGGCCGGTCCCGAGACGGCCATCAGGACGACACCGACGATGATCATCGCGATCAGGGACGTCATGATCACGGTCTTCGGCCCGATCCGGTCGTCGAACCGGCCGGCGGTGAGCGCGCCGAGCGCGGAGACGACATTGGCCGCGACGCCGAACAACAGCACGTCACCCGCACCGATGCCGTAGACGTTGACGGCGAGGACGGCGCCGAACGTGAAGACACCGGCCAGACCGTCGCGGAACAACGCACTGGCCACCAGGAAGTAGACGGTGCGCCGGTCGGCGGACCACAGGTCGCGCAGATCGCGCCACAACACCCGGTACGACTCGACGAAACCGGCCTTGTCCGCACCCGGATCCGCGTGCGGGCGGGGTAGCTCGGGGACCTTCAGCAGCACGGGAATCGCGAAGACCGCGAACCAGACGGCGGCCAGCAGCGCCACCATCCGGATGTTCAGGCCGCCGTCCGTGGTGAGCCCGAGGAACCCCCGGTTGTCGCCGTCACCGGAGATGAACCCGAAGTAGCACACCAGCAGGAGCACGATCCCACCGAAATAGCCCATCGCCCAGCCGAACCCGGACACCCGGCCGATGTTCGCCGGCGTCGACACCTGCCTGAGCATCGCGTTGTACGGAACGCCGGCCAGTTCGAAGATCACCGAACCGGCGGCCAGCAGCACCAGCCCGAGCCACAGGTACTGATAGGAGTCGCGGACGAAGAACATCGCCGCCATGCACCCGACCGTCGCGAACGTGAGGACGCCGAGCGCCCACTTGCGTCGTCCCGCGGCGTCGAATCGCTGCCCGGTGACGGGGGCGAGCACGGCGATGAGGAAACCGGCGATGCCGAGCGACCACCCGAGCCACGTGCTCGCGGAGATCGATCCCGGCAGGTCCTCCCCCACGGCGTCCGTCAGGTACACGGAGAAGACGAACGTAAGGATCACGGCGTTGAACGCGGCCGATCCCCAGTCCCACAGCCCCCACGCGACAACCTGTCTGCGCGTCGCGGCCTCGCCGATCCCGGCCGGCGGACGAACGTCGGTGCTCATGCCCGCGAGCCTATGCGAGCGAACGGGGAGTTCGTGCGGTCTGACGCGACGAGCGTCCCGTTCGACCGGGAGGACCTAGTGTGCACTCAGTTGCATACGCACCTCGTTGCATACATACTTCTGTTCGTGGCCCTCGAACATGCGCTTCTCGTCTCCCTGACCGAGCACTCCGGCTCGGGCTACGAATTGGCGCGCCGGTTCGACAAGTCCATCGGCTTCTTCCAGAGCGCCACCCACCAGCAGATCTACCGCGTCCTCAAACGCATGGACGAGTCCGGCTGGGTCGACGCAGAGGTCGTGGCACAGGACGGCAGACCCGACAAGAAGGTGTACCGGGTCAGCGCGGCCGGACGCGCGGAACTCGAGCGCTGGATCGCCGAACCGACCGAGCCCAATCACCTGCGTAACGAGCTGGCAGTGAAGATCCGCGCCGCTCAGCACGGTGACATCGCCGCACTCACCGCCGAGGTCGCTCGCCACCGCGACGGCCACGCCGCCCGGCTCGAGGTCTACCGCATGATCGAAAAACGCGACTTTCCCGCACCGGACAAGCTCTCCGGGGCAGCCCTGCACCAGTACCTCGTCCTGCGCGGCGGAATCCGCGTCGAAGAGGGATTCGCCGACTGGTGCCAAGAAGTACTCGACGCGCTCGCACAGTAAGGACACGCCGCCAATGACTCAGTTCCCTCAGCTCCTCGCTCCCCTCGACCTCGGTTTCACGACGCTGAAGAACCGGGTGATCATGGGCTCCATCCACACCGGGCTCGAAGATCGCGCGAAGGACGTTCCCCGTCTGGCCGAGTACTTCGCCGAGCGTGCCCGCGGAGGTGTCGCGCTGATCGTCACCGGCGGATACGCGCCCAACCGGACGGGCTGGCTGCTGCCGTTCGGCGCCAAGCTCACCAACCGTGTCGAGGCCGGGCGGCACCGCGCGATCACGAAGGCGGTGCACGACGAGGGCGGCAAAATCGCCCTGCAGATCCTGCACGCCGGCCGGTACAGCTACCAGCCCTTCAGCGTCTCCGCCTCCTCGATCAAGGCCCCGATCAACCCGTTCCGGCCCCGCAAACTCACCGGCCGCGGCGTCCGCTGGCAGATCCGCAACTTCGTCCGCTGCGCCCGACTCGCGCAGCAGGCGAACTACGACGGCGTCGAGATCATGGGCGGCGAGGGCTACTTCATCAACCAGTTCCTGTGCGAGCGCACCAACAAGCGCACCGACACGTGGGGCGGCACTCCCGAGAACCGCAGGCGGATGGCCGTCGAGATCGTCCGCCGCACGCGCAAGGCGGTGGGCCCGAACTTCATCATCATCTTCCGCCTGTCGATGGCCGACCTCGTCGAGGGCGGTCAGACGTGGGACGAGATCGTCGCGCTGGCACAGGAAGTGGAGGCCGCGGGCGCGACCATCATCAACACCGACATCGGCTGGCACGAATCCCGTGTTCCCACGATCGTGACGTCGGTGCCGCGGGCCGCGTTCGCCGACATCACCGGCAAGCTCGAGAAGCACGTGAGCATCCCCGTGGCCGCGTCGAACCGGATCAACATGCCGGAGGTCGCCGAGGAAATCCTGACCCGCGGCGACGCGCAGCTCATCTCGATGGCACGCCCGATGCTCGCCGATCCCGACTGGGTGCGGAAGGCGGAGGCAGGCACCCCCGACGAGATCAACACGTGCATCGCATGCAACCAGGCCTGCCTCGACCACGCCTTCGTCCGCAAGCACGTGTCGTGCCTGCTGAATCCGCGTGCGGGCCGGGAGACGGAACTGACGCTCTCCCCCACCCGGGCCGCGAAGCGTGTCGCCGTCGTCGGCGCCGGCCCCGCGGGACTGTCCGCGGCGCTCGGCCTGGCACAGCGTGGCCATTCGGTGACCCTGTTCGAAGCGGATTCGGAGATCGGCGGCCAGTTCGGCATCGCCCGCAAGATCCCCGGCAAGGAGGAGTTCGCGGAAACGATCCGGTACTACAACCGCCAGCTTCCGCTCGCCGGTGTCGACGTCCGGCTCGACAGCCGCGTCACCGCGACCGAACTGATCGGCGAGTACGACGAGGTGATCGTCGCGACCGGTGTGACGCCGCGCGTTCCGTCCATTCCGGGTATCGACCACCCGAAGGTGCTCACGTACCCGGAGGTCGTGCGGGGCGGCAAGCCCGTCGGGAAGTCGGTCGCGGTGATCGGAGCCGGCGGGATCGGCGTCGACGTCAGCGAGTTCCTCACCCACGAGCATTCCCCGACGCTCGACCTGAAGGAGTGGAAGCAGGAGTGGGGTGTCACCGAACCCGAAGCGGCGGCGGGCGCCCTCACCACACCCATTCCCGAACCGTCGCCGCGCGAGGTGTACCTGCTGCAGCGCAAGAGCGGCCGGATCGGCGCCGGACTCGCGAAGACCACGGGCTGGGTTCACCGGGCAGCGCTGAAGAACAAGGGCGTGCAGGAACTGTCCGGGGTCAACTACGAGCGCATCGACGACGACGGCCTGCACATCACGTTCGGCGCCAAACGCGAGAAGCCCCGCACCCTTGCCGTCGACAACGTGGTGATCTGCGCAGGTCAGGAATCTGTGCGTGACCTCGTCGACGAACTGACCGTCGCCGGCGTCACCACCCACGTCATCGGCGGCGCCGACGTCGCAGCCGAACTCGACGCCAAACGCGCGATCGAGCAGGGCACCCGGCTCGCCGCGCGCCTCTGACGCACTACGCTGCTGACCGTGAGCTTGCCGAACCCCACTCCCAGTGCCCGCGCCGTCGTGACCGGCGCCTCGTCCGGAATCGGCGAGGCGCTGGCCACCGATCTCGCCTCCCGGGGCCACTCCCTGATCCTCGTCGCACGCCGCGGCGAGGTGATGGAGTCACTCGCCGGGACCCTGCGCGACAAGCACGGCGTCGAGGTCGACGTGCGCGCGTGCGATCTGTCGGATCGCGACGCTCGGGCCACCCTCGTCACCGAACTGTCCGGACGAGAGATCAGCGTCCTGTGCAACAACGCGGGGATCGCCACGTTCGGCCCGGTCGCCGGACTCGATCCCGCGTACGAGCGGGCCCAGGTGGAACTCAACGCCGTTGCGGTGCACGACCTCACCCTCGCGGTGTTGCCCGGGATGCTCGAACGCAAGTCCGGCGCCATCCTCATGGTCGGCTCCGCGGCAGGCAACATGCCCATTCCCCACAACGCCACGTACGCGGCCAGCAAGGCGTTCGTCAACACCTTCTCCGAGTCGCTGCGCGGCGAACTCAAGGGGACGGGAGTGAACGTCACGCTGCTCGCACCCGGCCCGGTCCGCACCGAGGAGCCCGATCCGGCGGAGGCGTCGATCGTGGACAAGCTGGTGCCCGACTTCCTGTGGATCTCCAGCGAATACACCGCCAAGGTGTCGCTCGACGGGCTGGCCGACAACAAGATGCGCGTCGTGCCCGGCATCATCAGCAAGGCGATGTCCGTTGCCGGGCAATACAGCCCGCGCGCGGTGGTCGCCCCGATCGTCGGAACGTTCTACAAGAAGCTGGGCGGATGACCCCCGGGTGAATGTACCGGTCACCCCTGCCGAGGCGCTGAAAGGTACATTCGCCCAGCGTTTCTAGCGCCTGCGACGTTTTCCCGTCCCGAAGATGCTGCGGGAGATCTCGCGGCCGGCGGCCGACGCGGCCGAGCGGAGGAAGCTCTTCACCACGGAGTTCCCGAGAATCTGCTCGGCCATGTTCGGCCCCTCCGGCTGAGCGGGCGGCGGTGGCGGCAGGTCGGGCAGCGGGGGCAGGTCGAGGCCCGGTTCCGTGGCCGGTGCCCCGGCGACCTTCGCCGTCAGCTTCTCGTACGCCGATTCCCGGTCGACGGTCTGCCGGTACTTCGCCGACAGCGGGCTCGACGACGCCGCCGCCGTGATCGCGTCGTTGCCGATGGCGTCCATCAGCGAGCGGGGAGGCCGAATCCTCGTCCACGCCACCGGCGTCGGCGCGGCCCGTTCCGACAGGACCGTGACGATCGCCTCACCGATGCCCAGTGAGGTGAGAGCTTTCTCGAGGTCGTAGTTCTCGGTGGTCGGGTACGTTCGTACCGTTTTCGTCAGTGCCTTCTGGTCGTCGGGGGTGAAGGCGCGCAGCGCGTGCTGGATCCGCGCGCCGAGCTGCGACAGCACCGCATTCGGGACGTCCGTCGGCAACTGGGTGCAGAAGAACACCCCCACTCCCTTGGAGCGGATGAGCTTCACGGTCTGTTCCACCTGCTGCAGGAACGCCTTCGACGCGTCCGCGAAGAGCAGGTGCGCCTCGTCGAAGATGAAGACGAGCTTGGGTTTGTCGAGATCGCCTTCCTCGGGCAACGTCTGGAACAGGTCGGCCAGCACCCACATCAGGAAAGTGGAGAACAATGCCGGGCGCGCGGCCTGGGCGCCCAACTCGAACAACGTGATCACGCCTTTGCCGTCGAGCACCCGGAGCAGGTCCTCGGTCTCGAGCTCGGGCTCCCCGAAGAACGTGTCGCCGCCGTCCGCTTCGAGATTGACGAGGGCCCTGAGGATCACGCCGGCCGTGGCCGGGGACACGCCGCCGATGCCCTTCAGATCGGCCTTGCCCTCGGCGCTGATGAGATGCGCGATGACCGATCGCAGATCCAACAGGTCGAGCAGCGCGAGCCCCTGAACGTCGGCCCAGTGGAAGATCAGCCCCAGCGTGGACTCCTGAGTCTCGTTGAGCCCGAGAACCTTGGCGAGCAGGATCGGCCCGAACGCCGTGATGGTCGCGCGGACGGGAATGCCCAGGCCTTCCGTTCCCAGCGAGAGGAATTCGACCGGGGATCCCGCCGGCCGCCACTCGCCGTCACCCGTCTCGGACGCTCGGGCCGTGATCTTGTCGCCCGCCGCACCCGGCTGCGACAGGCCCGACAGGTCGCCCTTCACGTCGGCCATCACCACGGGAACCCCTGCAGCCGACAACTGCTCGGCAATACCCTGCAGCGTCTTCGTCTTTCCCGTCCCGGTGGCGCCGGCGACGAGTCCGTGCCGGTTGACCGTCGCGAGCGGGATGCGCACCCGGGCCGCCGGATCCACGGCGCCGTCGAGAACCACCGTTCCCAGCTCCAGAGCCGCACCCTCCGACGAGTATCCGGCCGCGATGTCCGCGGCGGCACCGGACGGGGCGGCGACGTCTGCGGGAGCACGGTTCTCCGCAGCCTCCGCGTCCCGGGCATCCTGCTCCGCCGCCTCTGCCGCTGCCGCGGCCTCCGCCGCGATCCTGGCCGCTTCGGCGGCCGCCGCCCTCGCCGCCGCCGCCCTTTCCGCCGGCGTCGAGGTCGCGTCGCCGTCCTGCGATTGCCGGGTCATCCAAGCCCTCCTCGGATCACGCACGTCGGGAGAAAGTGTCCACCGCAAACCTTATCCCGTCACTCACGTGACTACTGTGTTCCTGGTGCAGGACAAACTTGTGTGGATCGACTGTGAAATGACCGGGCTCCGGCTCGGCACCGACAAGCTGATCGAGATCGCAGCTCTGGTCACGGACAGCGAGCTGAACGTGCTCGGTGAGGGTGTCGACATCGTCATCCACGCCGACGACGACGCGCTCGCGGCCATGCCCGACGTGGTGACCAAGATGCACGAGAACTCGGGGCTGACCGACGAGGTCCGGAAGTCCACGGTCACGCTCGCCGAGGCCGAGCAGCAGGTGCTCGCCTACATCCGCGAGCACGTGCCGGTCGCCGGGACGGCGCCGCTCGCAGGCAACTCGATCGCGACCGACCGCGGATTCATCGCCCGCGACATGCCGGACCTCGACACCTACCTGCACTACCGGATGATCGACGTCAGCTCCATCAAGGAACTGTCCCGGCGCTGGTACCCGCGGATCTACTTCGGTCAGCCCGAAAAGGGTCTCGCCCACCGCGCCCTGGCCGACATCAAGGAGTCGATCCGGGAACTGAAGTACTACCGGAAGACGGCGTTCGTGCCCGAGCCCGGACCGTCTACCAGCGACATCGCCGCCGTTGTCGAGGAACTCGGGCCCGCCTGAGATACCGATTGGCTTCTCGGGCACCGGACGCGCTAGTATCTTCCTCGCCGAAGTTACTGCCCCCGGGCGGTGCCTGAAGCACATGGTGAGTGTAGTTCAGTTGGTAGAGCACCAGGTTGTGATCCTGGCTGTCGCGGGTTCGAGTCCCGTCACTCACCCCAAACGGAAAGCCCCCGGCCTCGGCCGGGGGCTTTCCTCTTTGCGATTGGTCTGACGCCTGCTGTCAGGCGTTGGCGTTGCCCGCCTTCCAGACATCCCACGGGATGTTCCAGTCACCGAGGCCGTCCGTACCCGACAGCGTGCCGCCCAGCGTGTTCTTGACGATCACGATGTCGCCGCGCTTCGTGTTGTCGTACACCCACTTCGCGTTGGACGGGCTGAGATTCAGGCAGCCGTGGCTCGCGTTCGAGTAGCCCTGCTGCCCCACCGACCACGGCGCCGAGTGGAAGAAGATGCCGCTGTAGGACATTCGCGTGGCCCAGTCGACGGGAGTCTTGTATCCCTGCGGGGAGTTGACCGGCACGCCGTAGGTGGACGAGTCCATGACGAGGTTCGCGAACCGGTCGCCGATGATGTAGACGCCGTTGTCGGTGGGTGTGTCGTCCTTACCCATCGACGTGGGCATCGTCATGATCACTTCGCCGTTGCGCTCGAACGTCACCTGCTTGGTGTTGTCGTCCGCCGTCGCGATCAGGGCGTCGCCGATGGTGAAGGCCGTGTGGACGTCCTCCTGCCCGAACAGTCCGTCACCGAGATCACGGCCGTACACGGCGACCTTGACGTCCACGGCCGTGCCGGGCGCCCAGTAGCTCTGCGGACGCCACCGCACCTCACGGTTGTTCACCCAGTAGAACGCGCCCTCGACGGGCGGATTCGTCGTGACGCTTATGCCGGCCTCCGCGGCCTTGCGGTCGGGGATGTTCTCGTCGAACTGGACCGCGATCGGCTGACCGATGCCCACCACGTCGCCTTCCGACGGCATCACGTACGGCTTGGTGACGTTGCCGGGAGCGCTGGTGGTGAACGCGGATGTCGAGGTGGTGCCCCCGCCGAGTCCGTTCGCCTTCACCTCGAGCCGGTACTCCTTGTCGTAGCCCAGCGGCTCCGTGTTGACCCAGGACAACCCGTCGGGGGCGATGGCGCCGTCGACCGTCTCGCCCTCCGGGTTGAGCATGGTGACCGCCGCCAGCGTGCCGTCGGCCACCGTCACCGTCACCGGCTGTCCGGGCGAGAATCCCACCGCACCATCGACGGCCGACGCCGTCAGCTTCGGCTTGATGAGCTCGGTGACCGGATTGGAATCGATCGGCGCCTCACCTTCCGACGTGACGCTGTCGGCACCGGAGACGGTGCACCCCGCGATCGACAATGCGAATACGAGTGATGCCGCCACAATCGTCGCCGTCTTCGAGACGGATCTCACCGATTGCGCACGCACGCGCCCGCCACGCCCCACACCCATGGATAACCCCACTTCACGTCCTCGCTCCGAATTCACGTTCAAGCCGGCACGTCCCTCGCCTTCGCGAGACGAATCAGCACGTCGAGACCGTGTGGTCTCCAATGATGCCAGCCACTGGAGACCGGTTCCAACCAAGCGCCGAGCCGCTCAATAACGTTCGAATATCAATCGTGACCAGCGGCGCTCTCGTTACGCGCCACCGTGCGGACCGGGTCGCCATGGGCAGTCGCCACCAGGCGATTTGCATTCCCGAGAAGCGACCCGCTAATGTTCTGTCTCGCAAGAGCGAGCGCCTATAGCTCAGTTGGTAGAGCAAGTGACTCTTAATCACTGGGTCCGGGGTTCGAGTCCCTGTGGGCGCACTTGCACGAAGGCCCCCATCCTCTCACGAGGATGGGGGCCTTTCTCGTGTCACCATCTCAACGCACCGCTCGGGCGGTCAGATGACGAACGGGCCGCCGGAACGTGAAGTCACTGCGAACTTCACATCCGACGGCCCGTTGTCGACGAGGGTCGTTCAGCGCAACGCTTTGCGGAGCACCAGGAGCCCTGCCACCGCACCCACGGCGATCAGTCCGTACTTGACCGCCGGCTCGTTCAGCTTCGCGATCATCGTGCGCTTCGTGTTCTCCACGAGACGCTTCGGGTTGGTGCGGACCGTCAATTCGTCGAGAGTGCTCGCGAGCTGATTGCGCGCGTTCTCGATCTCACGCTCGATGCTCTCGGTGTCCCTGGGCACGTGTCCTCCAACTTGTTCGACTGGTTCGATCAGCGAGAGCGACGCTACCGCGACGATCCCACACTTGCGTCAACCGTAGACGAGAACTCCCGACCTGCGACTCCGTCTCCCCCGATCGCGCTTCGGGCCACGTCCACACCTTCCCGGTAGCCTGACTTCTCGTGACCGACAACAACAGACTCGCCCCCGGAGACACCGCACCCGCCTTCACGCTGCCCGACGCCGACGGCAACGACGTGTCGCTCGCCGACTACCGCGGCCGCAAGGTCGTCGTGTACTTCTACCCGGCGGCGAGCACGCCGGGCTGCACCAAACAGGCCTGCGACTTCCGCGACAACCTGGCCGACCTGAACGGCGCCGGCCTGGACGTGATCGGCATCTCCCCCGACAAGCCGGCGAAGCTGGCCAAGTTCCGCGACAACGAGGGACTGACGTTCCCCCTCCTGTCCGATCCCGACAAGGCCACACTCGAGGCGTGGGGCGCATTCGGCGAGAAGAAGATGTACGGCAAGACGGTGCAGGGTGTCATCCGCTCCACGTTCCTCGTCGACGAGGACGGGAAGATCGAAGTGGCCCAGTACAACGTCCGCGCCACCGGCCACGTCGCGAAACTGCGCCGGGACCTGTCCGTCTGATCCACGCGACGGGCGGCTGCATCGTCAGCCGCCCGCGACCCATCCGAAACGGTCCGTGGCCTGCTGTCGGGCACACACGCCGACGCCACGGCACTGCCCGCGGCGTTGTGGTGGGTCGGAATCTCAGCGAGCGGCCACTTGTGGCCGATCACATCGGTCACGCCCGAAACGGCGCGACGAGTCTCCTCGCCCAGGTGAAACCCGACGCGTCACCGGGAGGGATCTTCGGAATCCGGACGAAAGACGGATAGCCTTGGGCGGTGGAGTCTTCAGTCAGCAAGCAAGCGCCGCGCCGAGTGGACCCGGCGTTGGAGCTGCAGTCGGACCCGCAGGAACTCCTGCCCCGCAGACGGCCGACCCAGGAACGTAGTCGCCGGAAGTTCGACGCGCTGCTCACGGCATCGCGGGAGTTGCTGGTGGACGTGGGATTCGAATCGTTCACGTGCGAGGAGGTCGCCGCACGCGCGGACGTCCCGATCGGCACCCTCTACCAGTTCTTCGCGAACAAGTACGTGATCGTCTGCGAACTCAACCGGCAGGACCTCGTCGGAGTCCAGCACGAGATCGCCCAGTTCAACGGTGAGGTCCCGTCCCTCGACTGGCTGCGGTTCCTCAATTCCTTCGTCGACCACATGGCGGGCCTGTGGACGTCCGACCCGTCGAGGCGCGAGGTGTGGCTGGCGATGCAGTCGACGCCGTCGACGCGCGCCACCGGTGCCATCCACGAGAAGGCGTTCGCGGAGCAGGTGTCACGGATGCTCGCGCCGCTCACCCCGCAGACATCGCGGGAGCGGCGCACGATGATGGCCGAGGTGCTCGTCCACGTCGTGTACTCGATGCTCAACTTCTCCGTGCAGGACAATCAGAGCCACGCGGACGCCGTCGCCGAACTCAAACGGCTGATGGTGGCATACCTGTTGGTCGCGGAGAAGGAATCGCGCTCCACCTAGGCGCTACGCGCCTGTGCGCCCTTCCGGTTGCCGGAGCTACCAGAAAGGCGCACGGGCGCCGAAGGCGCCTACAGCGACTCGATGACGGCGAACGCGCCCGCCATGTCTCCGTCGTGTGTGAGGGAGATGTGAATCTTCACGTCGGTCAGATGCTTGCCGACGTCTCCGCGTAAGCGGATACTCGGTCGCCCCCACGCATCCGTCACCACCTCGATCAGGTGGTGGATCATCTCGGGCAGCACCGGCGGGCTGGCGAAGAGAGACGTGGACCAGGCCTTGATCACTGCCTCCTTCGCAGCCCACCGGGCGGCGAAATGTCTAGCCGGATCGGAGCTCCGGGTCACGGCGTCCCGACGCTCGCCCGGTGTGAAGTTGTCGAGCATGGCCGTCCCTGGCCGGTCCAGCTGCTCGGCGAACTCCGACACCGTCACGAGATCGAAGCCGATCCCCAGAACTCCCATCCGTCGTTCCTACTTGCAGCCGGGCAGACCCGAGCTGTACACGTCGTCCGCTCCGAGGCGCGCGGCCTCGGTGAGCAGGACGTCCGCCTCGAGCTGACGGGACGCTGCGGCCGGGACGCTGTCGCCGCCGAAGCGACGATCCGCCGGACGCTCGTACAGGCTGCCGCCGCCGACCATGGCCTTCGCCAGTCGACGCTGACCCTCGACGGTGCGCTTGCGTGCCTGCTCGAGGTACGCCTCACGCTTGTCGGCCGGGATGGCCTCGACGAACGCCTGCGAGTGCACGACCGCGACCATGCCGGACACGTGCCCGAAGCCGAGGCTGGTCAGCAGACCGGCCTTCAGCGCGAACTGCTCGCCGAAGCGGAGCGGCTCTCGAGCCCACACGAGGTGTTCGAACTCGGCCATCTTCTCGTCGACGCAGTCGAGGCTGCGGTTCGGCGGAACGATGCCCTGGTCGAGCACCTGGCAGAGACCGATCAGCTGGAACGCGGCGGCACCACCCTTGGCGTGTCCGGTGAGGCTCTTCTGCGAGACCACGAACAGCGGTGCACCTTCGCTGCGGCCGAGTGCCCCGGCGAGGCGCTCGTGCAGCTCCGCCTCGTTGGGATCGTTGGCCGCGGTGGACGTGTCGTGCTTGGAGATCACCGAGATGTCGTCGGCACTGACACCGAGCTTGCCGAGGGACTGGGCGAGCTGCGAATCCGCTCCCCCACGACCCGCGCCGAGCGCACCGATTCCGGGAGCCGGGATCGACGTGTGGACACCGTCCGCGAACGAGCCGGCGTAGGCGACCACACCGAGGACGGGCAGGCCCATCTCGAGTGCCAGGTCACCGCGGGCCAGCAGGATCGTGCCACCACCCTGCGACTCGACGAACCCGCCGCGACGACGGTCGTTGGCCCGGGAGAATCGACGGTCGTCGATGCCCTTGGCCCGCATGTCGTCGGTCTTGGCCGTGGCGGACATGTCACCGAATCCGATGATGCCCTCCGCGCTGAGGTCGTCGAACCCGCCGGCGACCACGAGCTGGGCCTTGCCGAGCTTGATCTTGTCGACGCCCTCTTCGACGGACACCGCGGCCGTGGCGCACGCCGCAACCGGGTGGACCATGGCGCCGTAACCGCCGACGTAGGACTGGACCACGTGCGCCGCAATCACATTCGGCAAGGCTTCCTGCAGGATGTCGTTCGGCCGGTTCTCGCCGAGCAGCGTGTCGATGTACAGCGACCTCATGGAGGTCATGCCGCCCATGCCGGTGCCCTGGGTGTTGGCGACCAGCGAGGGGTGCACCCACCGCAGCAGTTCGCTGGGCGTGAACCCACCGGTGAGGAACGCGTCCACCGTGGCGACGATGTTCCACAGGCCCACGCGGTCGACGGAGTCGGCCATGTCGGCGGGGATGCCCCACTTGGTGACGTCGAATCCGGTCGGGATCTGACCACCCACGCTGCGCGTGAGCTTCATCTTGCGGGGGACGCGGATCTCGGTGCCCGCACGGCGGGTGACCTGCCAGTCACCGCTGTCCGGGACCGGCGTCGCGACCGTGTTCTCCGGGTCGGCCTCGACGAAGGCCAGTGCCTCCGCCTCGGTGCTGACCACGAAGCTCAGGTCCTTGTCGAGGAAGACCGACGTGAGGAGCGGTGCGGTGTTCTCGACCATGGCGCCGTCGTCCGCGTAGCGGCGGATGCCGCAGCGCTCGACGACTGCGTCGTGGTACTTGTCCGCGATCTCGGCCTCCGGAACCAGTTCCCCGGTCTCGGCGTCGTACCAGCCTGCGGACGGCGTGGTCTCCCACACGACGAGTCCGGTGTTCCAGGCGAGTTCGAGAACGCCTGCCGCCGAAAGCTCTTCGTCGACCTCCATCTCGAAGCGGGTACGCGAGGAACCGAACGGTCCGAGCTCACCGGCGCCGACGATGACGACGAGGTCCTCCGGAGCCGCGGTGACGCCGGACCAGGCCGGTGCCACCGACGCGGAGACCCGCGGCGGGGCGGGGAGAGCCGCGATGGTGTCGAGCTCGTCCGCATCTGCGTCGGCCTCGGCGGCTGCGGTCGCAGCTTCCTGAGCCTGCTTCGCCAGCGCGGGCAGGTCCAGGTTCGCCTGGGCGAGCCCACCGGTCAGATCGGCCGCGAGCGGCTCGGTGGAGGCGAGGCGACGTGCCTCGGGCTCGCACCACTGCAGCAGCTCGGTGGCCATTTCCTGGGTGGACCAGGTACGGACTCCGGCACCTTCGACGGCCTCGACCAGCGGGTCGTTGCCGCCCATGAGGCCGGTTCCGCGGACCCAGCCGATGAGAGCGTGCACCAGGGTGACGCGCTCGGCCCAGTTGCGCTCGGCCTTCCAGCGGCCGACCACTGCGTCCAGCGCGGCCTTGGCCTCGCCGTACGCACCGTCGCCACCGAACAGGCCGCGGTTCGGGGAACCGGGCAGGACCACGTGCAGGTGGGTGTCTACGTCACGGTCGTAACCGATCTTCGACAGTCCGCCGATCAGGCGCTCCACCGACCAGAGGAGAACGCGCATCTCCATTTCGGCGCGGGCGCCGGCGTCGGCGAGGTCGCCTGCCACGCGGGGCGCGGCGAACGGGAACAGCAGCGTCGGGGTGACCGCTTCCTTGACGAGCTTCTTCGATCCACCGGCCGTCTCGTACTGGGCTTCACCGATCCACTCGATGAGCGCGTCGATGTCCGTGTAGGACGCCATGTTCGCGGGGACCACCCACAGGGCGGCACCGGCGCGAGCAGTGCGGCGGTAGAGGTCGCGGTAGAAGCCGAGACGCTTGTCGTCGAGACGCGAGGTGGTCACGAAGACCGTCGCGCCGCCGGCGAGGAGCTTGCCTGCGACCGAGGCCGCGATGGAGCCCTTGCTGGCACCGGTGACGACGGCGACCTGGTCTGCCCATTCCGGGGTCTCGTCGGTGACGACGGCTGCCGCCTCCGCGATGCGTCCGTACTTCTCGGCCAGGGCCGTGCGACCCTCGTCGGTTGCGCGGGCCTGCCACCATGCGGCCTGCGCCGCAACGGACTTGCCTGCACCGGCGAAGCCTTCGATCTCGAGAGACTCCACGCCTGCCGCGTCGATCCACAGACGAGCGAGGTCCTCACGTGCGCTGGCCCAACGGTCGTCGAGCAGGACCGCCCGCTTGGCGTCGAACGCCGGAGCGACCAGGCGCGGCCAGTCGGAGCCGAGTTCCGCCGACACGAGGTCGACGAGTTCGGTGTCGGTCGGTTGCGCTGCCGTCGCAGTGTCGCCTGCGAAGCCGAGCTGCTCGAGCACGAGGCGGGCGGCCGAGGCCAGCACGCCGTCGCGGCCCGTGATGTGCTCGGTGAACTCGCCCAGTGCCGCGGCGTCGACGGTGCCACCGGCTCCGCCACCCGAGGACGGGAGGGAGACGCTGATCCCGCGGCGCGAGGCCACTGCGGCCACTGCGCTGTCGATGACGGCGTCGACTGCGGCGCCGTCGGCGAGACCGCCGCCGGCCAGGCCGCCGAGGTCACCACCACGGATGCTGGAACCGTCGCGGGTTCCGAGCGCCACCTCGGCGGTGACGTGGTAGGCCCAGCCGTCGCCGAGTTCCCAGACCTTCTTCACACGGTCCGCGATGGCCGCCGGGCGACGACCCGAGGGGCCGAAGACCTTGCGGAGGTGATCGTTGATCGAGTCGGACAGCACCGGGCCGAACGGCTTGTACGTGCGGGCCAGGGAGTCGACCGTGCCGGCGAGCGAGCCCATGTCGGCGTCAGCGGCACCGTCGATCGCGCCGAGCGAGAGCTCGGAGCCGAGGTCGACGAGCAGCTGGTTACGCCGCGAGGACACGCCGTCGCACAGCGCCTCGATCGTGTCGACGGGGCCGACCTGATCGGGACGGAGCTTGGTCCACAGGCTGATCAGAACCTTGGTGGCGTCGGCGGCCTTGAACGCGATGTCGTCGGGACGCGGTCCACCGGACGGTGCCGCGGCCGGGGCCGGGGCGGCGGCGGGTGCGGCCGATGCGGCGGGCGCCTCGGCTGCGGGTGCTGCGGGCTCGTCGTCCTCGACCGGCGCCGGATCGACGTCGGTGGAGTACACGATGGACGCTTCACGCTCGATGTTGAGGACCTCGACCGGGTAGCCGAAGCGGCCCGGCAGCTTCAGGGTCTGCGACGCGAGGTTCGCGACGGTCGGGACGGAGCCCAGACCGATCTCCACGAACCGCTCGACACCCAGTCCACCCTCGGACTCGTCGGCGAACAGCAGGTCCTGCGTCTCGATCCAGCGCACCGGGCTGGCGAACTGCCAGGCCAGGAGCTCGGTGAGGACCACGCGGGTGAGCTGGACCGGCTTCTTCGCCCAGGAGTCGAAGTCCTTCAGCACCTTGTCGAGGGGCTTCGACGGCACCAGGTCGGCGATCTCCTGCACGAACTCCTTCTTCAGGGAGAACGGCTTGGGGACCAGGTTCGGGATGTAACGCCCGATCAGGATGGCCGGGTCGATGTCCTGCGGAAGCAGTTCCTCGAGACGTCCGCGGAAGTCGTCGACACCGCCGCGGAGCACCGTCGAGTGGAACGGGACGTCGATGCCCGGGACCATGATGTACGCGCGCTTGCCACCGAAAGCCTCACGGCGGATGTCGATTTCGACCTCCAGCGCGTTGAGTCCGGCGACCGTACCGGCGATGGCGTACTGCGAGCCACGCAAGTTCAGGTTCACGATCTGCAGGAACTCACCGGTCGCCTCGGCGACACCGGCGACGAACGCCTCGACGTCGTCGTCGGCCAGACCGATCTGCGACGGGCGGATGGCAGCCATCCGGTAGTCGGAGCGGCCGGCCTCGTCGCGGGGTACGAGTGCGTGCATCGCGGAGCCACGCTGGAAGACCACCTCGAGAACGGCTTCGAGAGGCAGCACACCGGCGACGGCGGCGAGGGCGTTGTACTCACCGACCGAGTGGCCTGCGAGCAGGGCACCCTCGACGAAGGCACCGGATTCGCGGAGCTCGGCAACCTGAGCCACACCGAGCGTCGCCATCGCGACCTGGGTGAACTGGGTCAGGTGCAGAACACCGTCCGGGTGCTTGTGCTCGACACCGCGGGCCTTGACGACCGTCGGGTTGTCGCGGACCACGGCGAGGATCGAGAAGCCGAGGGCCTTGCGGGTGTGCTTGTCGGCGCGGTCCCAGATCTCACGGGCGGCCTTGGAGCGGGCGCGGGCGTCGAGGCCCATGCCGGGACGCTGGATGCCCTGTCCGGGGAACGCGTAGACGGTCTTCGGGGCGGCGGTGCGACCCGTTGCGACCATCACCAGTTCACCGTCGATGCGGCAACCGACCTCGACGATCTCGGCGCCACGGTCCACCGCGATGCGGTCGACGCGGACGTCGATCTCGGCGCCCGGGCGAACCATGCCCAGGAAGCGTGCGGTCCAGGCGGTGAGGCGACGCGGCGGCGTCTTGGTCTCGGCCGGATCCACGGCGGTGACGACCTGCTGGGCGGCGGCGGAGAGCCACATGCCGTGCACGATCGGGCTGCCGAGGCCGGCGAGCAGTGCCGCGTTGTCGGAGGTGTGGATCGGGTTGTGGTCGCCCGACACCTGGGCGAAGGAGCCCATGTTGCGGGGAGCGACGATCGTGGTGTCGCGGCGACGACGACGCGGGGTGTCGACGGCCTCGTCACTCAGCGAGCCACCGGCGCGGGCCGGGTCGGTCAGTTCGCCCTTGCCGGTGCGGCCGCGGATCGCGAAGCGCTCCGACAGGGTGACGACGGCAGGCGCGTCCAGGCCCTCGCCGAGCATGGCGCCGACCTCGACCTTGACCTCGACGACGCGGCCCAGGTCGGTGTCGAGAACCGAGGCGACCTCGGCCTTGACGACGAGAATGCTGGTCTCCGAAGGCAGTTCGCCGACGAAATCGACGCTGTGGTCCAGGTGGACCAGGTCGAGCATGCCCTCGATGACGGACAGCGAGTCCTCGGTCTTGGCAGCACCGAGCACGGCGAACACGGCCGGCCAGCAAGCACCGACGACCACGTCCGGGACGGCCTTGCCGCTGACGCTCAGCGTCGTGGGCAGACCCGAGCCGGTGACACCGGCATGGTCGGCGACCAGGTCGGGCGTCCAGGCGAGGTTGAGGCGTGCGACACCGTTCTTGACGGCGGGCAGTTCCTGACCGGCCGCGACCGCGAGGAGTGCGGTCATCGACTTCTCGGCGTCGGCCTCGGTGACCACGGGAGCGCCACCGTCCGCGACGGACGCGGGAACGGTGATGGTGATCTGGACGGACTTGGCTGCCACCAGCGGGACGGTGAGGAGCACCTGCTGGTCGTCGATGACGGACAGCTCGGCACCGGTGGTCTCGTGCACCGCGAGGGTGTCGGACTCGATCGACCACTTGTCGAGGTCACCGAGCCGGCGAACCGGGTTCAGCGTCAGGCGCGAGGCCCACTGGATGTCGGGAGCCGACAGCACGGTGTCGAGGAGGCCGCGGGCGATGTCCGCGTGACGGCGTGCGGGCAGCGACAGCGGCGCGACACCGGCCGTGACCAGCTCGTCGTACGTGGCCTTCTCGAAGCGGTCCAGCAGCTCGCCGACAGGCTCGTCGACGCGCGTGATGCCGGCGACGGCGACGGTGCCGGGGATGACGCAGACCTGGTCGGCCGTGTAGCGAGGATCGTGTGCCTGCCACAGCGAGTCGGAACGCCACCAGCGGCGGACGTCACCGTCGACGACGGGCACGAAGTTGACCGGCTTGCCGGGGGTCTTGCACAGCGAGACGAAGAAGGAGACGTCCGCGGGGTGCAGAACCGTGGTGGCGTAGTCGGGGTACTGCGCCTGCAGGGCGCAGACGGCCGCCTCGGGACGCTCGAGAATCGCGTCGTCGGCGAACAGGGTGGGGATGGGGCCACGATCGACCGGGTGCAGACGCGACTCGGTGCGCTGCAGCATCTCGCCGAAGCGCGCACGCCAGGTGATGTCGAGCCACGGGCTCGAGGTGGCCTCGGTGATGGCGTCCTGGAGGTCGGTGCCGCAGTCGAATGCCTTCGCCGCGTCGATGCCGACGGCCAGCTCGAGGTAGCGGCGCAGCCACTGCTCGTACGTCATGGTCGCGACGTCGCCGAAGTACGGCTTCGCCGTGATGTTCAGTGCCTCGATGATCTCGTCGCGACGCTCGGCGACGGCGTCGGCGTCTCCGGCGACCTCGTCGAGCAGACGGCCGGTGCGGGACGCTGCGTTGTCGATCTCGTGGATGTCGGCGCCGAGCTGGCTGCGGCCGGAGGCCATGCCGCCCTCGGCGGTGCCTGCTCCGACCCAGTCCGGAGTACCGGGGGTGTCGACGAGGAGCTGCTTCACCTCGGCAGAGGTGGTCGCCTCGAGGGTGGCCATGGCGGCGGTACCGACCAGGATGCCGTCCAGCGGCATGGCCGGGAAGCCGTGTGCAACGGACCAGCGGCCGGTCAGGTAGTCGGCAGCCCGCTCGGGCGTGCCGATGCCGCCACCGACGCACAGGACCAGGTTCGGCCGGGTACGCAGCTCGGCGTAGGTGTCGAGGAGCAGGTCGTCCAGGTCTTCCCACGAGTGGTGGCCGCCGGCGCGGCCGCCCTCGATGTGGGCGATGACGGGGAACGAGGGAACCTCGTTGGCGATGCGGATGACCGAGCGGATCTGCGCGACCGTGCCCGGCTTGAACGCGACGTAGCTGAAGCCGGCATCGGTGAGGTCGCCGATGATCGAGACGGCGTCCTCGAGCTCGGGGATACCGGCGGTGACGACGACACCGTCGAACGGGGCGCCCGCGGCGCGGGCCTTCGGCACGAGGCGCTTGCCACCGACGTGGAGCTTCCACAGGTAGGGGTCGAGGAACATCGAGTTGAACTGCACAGCGCGGCCCGGCTCGAGCAGCCCGGTGAGCTTCTCGACGTTGTCGGCGAAGATCTGCTCGGTGACCTGGCCACCGCCGGCGAGCTCGGCCCAGTGGCCTGCGTTGGCTGCTGCGGCGACGATCTTCGGGTCGACCGTGGTCGGGGTCATACCGGCGAGCAGGATCGGCGAACGACCGGTCAGCTTCGTGAACGCGGTCTCGACGCCGATGCGACCGCCCGGCAGCGACACCGGCTTCGGGAGGAACTCGGTCCACGCGGCGGGAACCTCGGGGGTTGCGCCCGGCGTGAGCAGGTTGCGGTGACCGCCACGGGTCGCGGCGGCAACGATGCCGACGCCCTGGCCGCGGACACTGGCCGACGTCATGCGGGTGAGGAGGTCACCGGGTCCGAGGTCGAGGATCCACGCGGCACCGGCTTCGAGGGTGCTGTCGACGGCAGCAACCCAGTCGACGGGATCGACCAGGCAGGCGCTCGTGAGAGCGCGGGCCTTCTCCTCGTCGAGACCGCAGCGCACAGCCCACTGGCCGACGATGTCGATCGTCTCCGCGAGTGCGGGGTGGTGGAAGCCGATCTCGACCGCGAGGGGCTCGAAGACAGGCGCGAAGATGGAGCCGCCACGCTTCTTGGCGTCGCGCTCACGGGCCTCGTCGGCCTCGATCTGCTCGCACCGCTGCTGAACGCGTGCCAGCTGGGCGGGCGGGCCGGACAGCACGACACGGCGACGGGCGTTACGGATGCCGAGGACGGCTGCACGCTCGGGCTCGAGGCCCTCGGCGAGCTCCTCGACGATCTGACGCAGTCGTTCCGGGTCGACGTTCGATACAGCGAGCATCGGGGTGGAGTCGGCGGCGGCGATCACTCCGCGACGACGGCCGACGAGGCCGGCAGCCGCACCGATGAGCTGAGCGAGGGCGAGGAGTTCGCCGTCCTTCTGACCCGAGGAGGCAACGGCCTCCGCGGCGAGGAGCCCCTGGGAGTGGCCGATCACCGACACGGGAGCCGTAACCGCGGGATCGAGGCCCTGAGCAGCCAGCGCACGCAGCGCTGCGATCTGGGTGAGGAAGACGCCGGGGAGAGACACCGCCGCCGAGGTGAGGGCTGCCGCGGAGGGACCGGCCGCCTGGGCGCCGTCCTCTTCGTCGGCGAGTTCCTGCTCGAGGATCCAGGCGATGGGGTCGAATCCGACCGGGCGCACGACGAGGAGTTCCTGCGCCACGGGGGCCAGGTAGTCGGCCGCGTCGTTGACGATCGTGGTGAGTGCCGGCTCGAGTCCGTTGTCGCGGCTCAGTTCCTCCAGCGAGCTCAGCCAGGGCGCGCCCTGACCACCGAAGGCGAGCGCGTACGGCTCACCTCCGAGCAGACGATCCACGAGGGTGCCCTTGCTCGACGACCGAGTGTCGTCCCGGTCTACGCCGATGCGCCGCGAACCCTTCGAGTTTTTTCCGTTTCCTGCGGGTGTCGTGTCGTCAATCGTCACGCGTATGTCCTCTCCTGGTCCCCTCTGGGGGGAGGTGGGGATAGTGTCTGCCGCCCTCGGCATCGTGTGCCAGCTGTATCGGCTCTGATCAGCTCTTCCGGGCTGTTCAAGGTTGACACAGAATCATGAGGATTTCCTCACGTTCACGAGCCGTCGTGGTGTCACAGCCGTGCATCGGAGAAATATCCCGTGATGTCCCTCACAGATCTCCCGCGAAGTGACCGGCGAGTAGAACGCGTCCGTGCTGGACGAGGGCGGTGCAAGGACGTCCAAGAACCTGAGGAAAGCCTCATATTAATCGTTATCAATCTGTTACCACCTTGACGAAGTCCCAGGTTCATGCAGGTCTGCGTCCTCGAATCCGGGTCCGCGACCAGCGAAAGCGAACCTGTCGGACCCTCGCACTAATGTTCGAATCCAGGAACTGCCGACAGCCATTCTCCGGGGGGAAGAAATGAGCACAGCCCACGTCCGCGCCCTACTCGATCACGTCGCCGCCGAACTGCCACGAGAGCCGTGGCCGCACTGGACGGAGGGCTGGCCGCGCGAGATCGAAGCCGGGCTCCTCGATGCCGCGTTCTCCGCCCGCGCCACCTACGGAACGCCTACCACGGGGGTCCGCGCCGTCATCACCCGCTGGCGCGATCACCGGGCCGGACCCCTCGACGACCTCACGGCACTCGCTGCGCACGCCGATGAACCCGAAGACCTCCTGGCCGTCCTGAACAACAGGCAGCGAGTACCGGGGAACTACACCACCAAGGCCGAGGCCGTCGCCTCGGCGGCACGCTCGCTCGCCGAGCTGGGCTGCACCACCTCGGCGGATCTCCGCGACGACGAGGCACAGCGGAACGCGATCGTCGGGGTGCCCGGGTTCGGTATCGCCACCTGGGAGTGCTTCGCCATGCAACTCGGCGTCCGCACCACCGAATCTCACCAATTGGTGTGCGATTTCCTCGGCGAGGCACTCGATCTCGAAGCACCCCCATCGACTGCAGACGCCGAACACCTCGTCGCCGCAGCAGCAGCACGGCTCGAGATCACACCTACCACCTTCACCCACGCCGTCTGGCGGTACCAGCGCGCGCAGCGACGGGTGGCGGGTGCGAGATGAAGTACACGCGGGAAGTACTCGAGCAGGCGGTCGCAGAATCGACGAGCTACGCCGGCGTCATGCGCTACCTCGGACTGAAGCCCGCGGGTGGGACACACGCGCACCTGAGTCGGCAGATCAAGAAGTTCGGGATCGATACGACGCACTTCACGGGGAGTGCACACACCAAGGGCAAGCGGGCTCGCAATCGCATGTCGTGGGAGGAGATTGTGGTGAAACGACCACCAGGTAGCGCACGCGTGAAACCACATCTGTTGCGCCGTGCCCTGATCGAGGCCGGAGTCGAATACAAATGCGTTCTCTGCGGCCTCGGTGACGACTGGTGCGGACTCCCACTGATCCTGCACGTGGACCACATACGGGGTGACCCGTCGGACTCCCGCTTGGAGCAAGTTCGATTCCTGTGCCCCAACTGCCACAGCCAGACTGCGACGTGGGCCGGGCGAAGGAGCGGGAACGGAGGCGAGCACACCGGCTGACGCGTGTGCGCCAGAGTGTCGCTCACATGGCGTAGTCTGTGCTTCGCGCGCGAGTGGCGGAAGGGTAGACGCGTCAGGTTTAGGTCCTGGTGTCTGAAAGGACGTGGGGGTTCGAATCCCCCCTCGCGCACTTCTCGGGTTCTTTGCCAATTTTTCGGCGGCCCTGTTTCGCTTAGATTTACGGCTTGTCGGGCGCTGCGGCGGCTGTGACCGCCGCCATAGCGGCAACCTCTCCTAGCAGCGCATTCAGCGATTCAGGTACCGTCGTTACGTGTCCGGTAACCGTAAGCAACGCCGCCCCGCGCTGATCCTGTTGGTGGTCGTCGGGGCTGTCGGGTGCCTCGCACTCGGCTGGTGGCAGTGGACACGTTTCGAAGCGGTGGGCGGGACCGGCCAGAATCTCGGATACGCGTTCCAGTGGCCGCTGTTCGCGGCGTTCCTCGTCTACGCCTATCGGCGATTCGTGCAGCTCGAGGACGCCGAACCGGCTGACCCCGCCGACGTCCCGGATGCTCCCACCGAACTGCGGGAGATCCCGGCAGACGTCC
Source organism: Rhodococcus sp. IEGM 1351 (assembly GCF_030056875.1). Classification (NCBI taxonomy): domain Bacteria; kingdom Bacillati; phylum Actinomycetota; class Actinomycetes; order Mycobacteriales; family Nocardiaceae; genus Rhodococcus; species Rhodococcus sp. IEGM 1351. The sequence continues at coordinate 563,754 of NZ_JASHKU010000002.1, forward strand.
TGCCCCCTCGTCCCTCGGTGGCCGAGGACGACGATCCGGACGACCTCGAGAGCCGGCAGATTTCGCAGTACAACCAGTACCTCGCCGAGCTGTCCGCTCGCGAGACCGATAGGAGCACCACGTGAGCACGGGCCAAGACGAGACGACTGCCGGTTCGGTCGCAGACACCGCGAAGCAGAAGAAGATCGCCCCCGCGCTCCTGCGCTACCGCGTCCTCGCCTACGCCACCGGTGTGTGGCTGCTGGTACTCACCGCTGAGATGGTGGCCAAGTACATCTTCAAGGTCGACAACCTGCCCACCTGGATCGCCGTCGTCCACGGCTGGGTGTACTTCGTCTACCTGTTGGTGACGCTCGACCTGGCGGTCAAGGTGCGCTGGCCCGCGGGCCGGACGGTCGGGACGCTCCTCGCGGGCACCATTCCGTTCCTGTCGTTCTACGTGGAGCACCAGCGGACCAAGCAGGTCCGCCGCGACTTCGGTCTCTGATCGAACCGGTCGGCTTCCTCACATGATGACCGGCTGCCCGGTGATCATCGCGATCACGTAGGTCAGCCAGCCGAGCGGCGTCTGCGGCACCATCATCGGCGACATGCGAACCTCCTCCCGTGAAGCGTAGCGAGTGTCAGCGCCCGGTGAGCGCCGCCAGGGCGGGGACGAGCTGAACGAGTGCCCGCCCCCGGTGCGAGGACGCGTCCTTCTCCTCCGGTGACAGCTGGGCGGCCGATCGGGTGTCCCCGTCGGGCACGAAGACCGGGTCGTAGCCGAACCCGCCGTCGCCGACGGGCTCGCGGGCGATGCTCCCCCGCCATTCGCCGCGGACCACCGATTCCTCGCCGCCGGGCACCACGAGCGCGCACGCCGAGACGAACGCCGCCCCCCGGCGGTCGTCGGGCACGTCGCCGAGCTGAGCCAGGACCAGGGCGGTGTTCGCGGGATCGTTTCCGTGCGTGCCCGACCAGCGTGCGGACAAAATTCCGGGCATGCCGTTCAGTGCGTCCACCTCGATTCCGGAATCGTCTGCGACACAGGGCAATCCGGTTGCGGCGGCACCGTCGCGCGCTTTCGCCAGGGCGTTCTCCTCGAACGTCGCACCCGTTTCGGGGGCCTCGGGGTATTCGGGTACGGCATCGAGTCCGACCAGTTCGATTCCGTCGACACCGGCTGCCGCGAGCACGCGATGCAGTTCCCGGAGTTTCTTCGCGTTGCGGCTGGCCACCAGCACTCGTGTGGTTTCCGGCACCGATCTAGCTCCCGAACTTCTTCTTCGACGTCTCCGGGATCTTCGGCTCCGGAAGCACACCGGGGTAGGGCAGTTCGAGTGCGGCCTTCTGGATCTCGAACAGTTGCTCGCACCCTGTGAGCGCGGAATCCAGCAGTTTGTCGAGCGTGCTCCGCGGGAACGTCGCGCCCTCGCCGGTGCCCTGGATCTCGACGAGAGTGCCGGTGTCGGTGGCCACCACGTTCATGTCGACCTCGGCGCGCGAGTCCTCCTCGTACGGCAGGTCGAGGCGCACACGGCCGTCGACGACGCCCACACTCACCGCGGCGATGCCGCAGGAGATCGGCTGGGGGTCCGCGAGACGGCCGGCGGCGCGGAGATAGGTCACCGCGTCGACGAGGGCCACATAGGCGCCGGTGATGGCGGCGGTGCGGGTTCCGCCGTCGGCCTGCAGCACGTCGCAGTCGAGGGCGATGGTGTTCTCACCGATGGCGGCGAGGTCGATGCAGGCGCGGAGGGAGCGTCCGACCAGCCGGCTGATCTCCTGGGTTCGTCCACCGACCTTGCCCTTGACGGACTCTCGGCCGCTGCGGGTGTGGGTGGCGGCGGGCAGCATGGCGTACTCGGCCGTCAGCCAGCCGAGTCCGGAGCCCTGACGCCAGCGGGGAACACCGTCCTCGACGCTGGCTGTGCACATCACCCTGGTGTTTCCGAATTCCACCAGCACCGATCCCGCGGGATGAGTGGTGAAACCGCGGGTGATCTTGACCTCGCGGAGTTCGTCGTCCGCCCTACCGTCTTCTCGTGTGGTCACGGCAGAGAGCCTAGTCGCCCCGGTGCGGGGGGCGGGCACACGGCTTCAGACGGTGTAGACGCCGCCCGCGGACACCGCGTGCACGGGGCCGGAGAATTCGGCCTTGGCCTCGGCGATGACGTCTTCGCGCGACGTCCACGGCGGTATGTGGGTGAGCAGCAGTTCGCCGACACCGGCGCGGTGTGCGACCTGACCGGCCTCGGTGCCCGAGAGGTGGATCCCTTCGGGCCGATCCGGGCTGTGTGTCCACGACGCCTCGGCGAGCAGTACGTCGGCCGCGCGGGCGAGGTCGATCACTTCTTCGCACATGCCGGTGTCGCCGGTGTACACGAGGGTGCGCCCGGCACCGTTGGTCACACGGAACCCGTACGCCTCGGGCGGGTGGTTGACCCGGCGCGCGGTGATGGTGAGGTCGCCGAACGTGACCGGTTCGCCGTCGATCCAGTGACGCAGGTCGATCGTGTCGGAGATGTCGTCGATGTCGCCGCCGCACTCCGCGGACGCGACGCCGATCCGGCGGGCGGTGTCGGACGGGCCGTAGACGCGTGCGCGCCCCTTCGGCGGGTGAGGATGATAGCGACGCCAGACGAGCAGTCCGGGGAGGTCCAGGCAGTGGTCCGCGTGCAGGTGGCTGAGCAGGACGGAGACCTCGCCGGGATCGGCGAACCGCTGGAGCGCCCCGAGGACACCGGGTCCGAAGTCGAGTACCAGCGGCGGTGTGTCCGGCGCTGTCAACAGATAACCCGATGCAGGTGAGTCTGGTCCGGAGACGCTCCCTGAACACCCCAGGACGGTAATGCGCATACCCGCCATGCTGCCACGACGACCCGTTTCGGAAAAAGCTTCCGACCGAATTGGCGCGTCGACCTCACAACCGATGGGGAACTGTGACCTGATCGCACGCGTCGGGGGCTTGCGCCGACCGGGCCGGGGCGATCACCCGAACGATTGTGGCCCCACTGCTTTCCGGGCCCGCTGTTTCCTGGCGTCCGCGGAGAGCAGCCAGGCGGCGACGACACCGCCGACGGCGCCGAACAGATGTCCCTGCCAGGACACACCGGGAGCGCTGGGCAGCACACCCCACAGCAGGCTGCCGTAGACGACGAACACCACCACACCGACGAGGATCTGACCGAGGCTGCGGGCGAAGATTCCCCGGACCAGCAGGTAGGCGAGCCAGCCGAAAATCAGGACGGAGGCGCCGATGTGGTTGGAATAGGATCCGCCGGTCAACCAGGTGCCCAGACCTCCGACCACCCAGACGATCCCGGTGGCGGCGAGGCCGCGGGCGATGCCCGACAGCAGCACGAGGAACCCGAGGACCAGCAGCGGGACGGTGTTCGCGAACAGGTGCGCCCAGTCGTCGTGCAGGACCGGGGCGAACAGAATCCCCCGGAGCCCGTCGACGGAGCGCGGCCCGACGCCGTTCTCTTCGAGTCGCTCGTCGGACGCCACGTCGACGATCTCGATGACGTACAGCAGCATCGTGAAGGTGCCGATGAGGATTGCGGACTGCAGCCACAGCGGCTTCGACTTCGACGCGGGCGCCGGCTTCGCGCCGCCCCTGGGCACCGGCGAGTCGAATCGCGAGGAGTCGAACGACGAAGTCACGATCCACACACCCCTGTCGTCATGCCCACAACTGCCCTTCCAGTGCTTCTTCTGCTTCCTCGACCGTACCGCCGTATGCGCCGGTCGACAGATATTTCCATCCGCCGTCGGCGACGATGAACGCGATGTTCGCCGCGCGTTCGGCCTTGACGGCCTTGCGCGCCACCCCCAGCGCGGCGTGGAGGATCGCGCCGGTCGAGATGCCCGCGAAGATGCCTTCGTTGTCGATCAGTTGCCGGGTGCGGCGGACGGCGTCGGCGGGGCCGACGGAGAACCGTGAGGTGAGGACGGATTCGTCGTACAACTCGGGGACGAAGCCCTCGTCGATGTTGCGGAGGCCGTAGACGAGTTCGCCGTAGCGGGGCTCGGCCGCCACGATCTCGATGCCGTCGACGTGTTCGCGGAGGTAGCGTCCCACACCCATCAGGGTGCCGGTGGTGCCGAGGCCCGCGACGAAGTGGGTGATCTCGGGAAGGTCGCGCAGGATCTCGGGGCCGGTGGTCTCGTAGTGCGCCAGCGCATTCGCGGGATTGCCGTACTGGTACAGCATCACCCAGTCGGGGTGCTCCGCGGACAGCTCCTTGGCCACGGCCACAGCCTGATTCGAGCCACCGCGCGCGGGTGAGTCGATGATCTGTGCACCGAACATCGTGAGCAGTTGCCTGCGTTCCACGGACGTGTTCTCGGGCATCACGCAGATCAGGTGGTAGCCCTTGAGTTTCGCGGCCATCGCGAGCGAGATCCCGGTGTTCCCGCTGGTCGGTTCGAGGATCGTGGCGCCGGGTGTGAGGGTGCCGTCGTTCTCGGCCTGCTCGATCATGCGGAGGGCGGGCCGGTCCTTCACCGAACCGGTGGGGTTGCGGTCTTCGAGCTTCGCCCACAGCCGGACCGGCGCAGCGCCGTTCCAGCTGGGAGACAGGCGGGGCAGCCCGACGAGGGGTGTGTCGCCGAGGGTGTCGATCAGCGAACCGAACCGCGCCACGGCCGCGATCAGCCTCCGGCGACGGCGGGCAGGATCGTCACGGAGTCCCCGTCGGTCACCTCGGTGTCGAGTCCGCCGGAGAATCGGACGTCCTCGTCGTTGACGTACACGTTGACGAAGCGGTGCAGACGACCGTCGTTGATCAGGCGGTCCTTGATGCCGCCGTAGTTGCCGTCGAGATCGTCGATGACGTCGGAGAGTGTGGGACCTGTTGCCTCCACCCGCTTTTCACCGCCGGTGTGGGTTCGCAGGATGGTGGGGATCGAAACTGTGACAGCCATGGTCGGCTCCTCGGGATGTGGGTGTCTTTGCATGCCGCGGGCCCGTCGCGAGGGACGGCACCGTCACTTGTCGGGGATGTCTGCCACGGACGTGTGGGCGAACTTGTAGCTCTGGACCACGTCGACGGGTTCCTCGGTGACGACACCGTCGACGATGCGGTAGCTGCGCAGTTCGTGGGCGTCGGGGTCGCGGGTGGAGATCAGCACGTAGTGGGCGTCCGGTTCGGATGCGAAGGAGATGTCGGTCCGGCTGGGGTGCGCCTCGGTGGCGGTGTGCGAGTGGTAGATCACGACGGGCACCTCGTCGGCGTCGTCCATTGCCCGCCACACCTTCAGTTGCTCACCCGAGTCGAAGCGGTAGAACGTCGGCGAACGCTCGGCGTTGATCATCGGGATGTGCCGTTCGGGGCGGTCGGAGCCTTCCGGCCCGGCGATGACCCCGCACGCCTCGTCGGGGTGGTCGGCGCGCGCATGCGCCACCATCGCCTCGACGAAGTCCGATCGAATCACCAGCACGTCATCCACCTCCGTGAGCGCCATCCTAGGTGCGCACCGGCGAGTCGGCCACCGACCGGCCGGTACCTCAGGAACGGGTACCTCAGGTACGCGAACCTCAGGAACGCAGTGCAGAGGGGAACAGTTCGCGGTAGGTGGGAATTCCCGCGACGGGGGTGGCGCTGAGGACGGCGTCGACGATGGCCTTCTCCACCACTTCGGCGGCCGCGGTGCAGACGGCGTCGACGACGGGCAGATCGGGCGGGAACGCGTCGGGCACTCCCGGCGGGTGGTGAACCGGGTGGATGCCGGTGGAGAGCGCGAAGATCGTGTCGCCGTCGAGCGGCGAATGCGCAGGCCGGATCGCGCGGGCCAACCCGTCGTGGCCGGCGACGGCGACGCGGCGTAACGCCGCCTTCCCCAGGACGGCGTCGGTCGCGACGACCCCGATGGTCGTGTTGAGGACCGTGCTCTTGGCGATCAGTTCGCGCGCCGCCGACACCTCGGCGGCGACGGGGGGCCTGAGCCCGAAAGCGGCTGCACCCACGGTGGCGACACCCCACGGCAGTCCGGTCGCCGGGTCGAACACGGTTCCGACGGGGTTGGCCACCATCAGCGCGGACACCGTGATGCCCTTCGCGGGACCGTCCGTGACGACGACGCTCGCCGTTCCGAGCCCCCCTTTGAGCGCGCCCGCCCGCGCCCCGACTCCGGCGCCCACCGAACCGGAGAGCACGGCGTGCGACGCGGACTCTGCTGCCCGGTAACCGAATTCGGCGGTAGGACGCGTGCGCCAGTCACCGACCGGTAGGTCGAAGATCACGGCGGCGGGGACGATCGGAACCACCTGATCGGGCTCCCCCATGGCGATTCCGTGACCGTGCTCCTCGAGCCACCGCATGACGCCGTCCGCGGCGGCGAGTCCGTAGGCGCTGCCGCCGGTCAGGACGATCGCGTGCACCTTCCGGACGCTGTGGCTGGGGTCGAGAAGGTCGGTTTCCCGGGTGCCCGGTCCCCCGCCACGGACGTCGACCGCTCCGGTCGCGCCGTGCGGCGCGAGGACCACGGTGCACCCGGTGGCGGCACCGCTTCCGAGCGTGGCGTCCGCGTCGAGTTCGTGGTGGTGCCCGACGCTCAGGCCCACCACATCGACGAGCGAATCGGTGCGGCCCGGCGTCGTGGCCGTCACGGCGCGAGTGCCTGAACGAGCGAGTCCTGCATCCAGGTCAGCCAGTGGTAGATGTCGAGGTGCGGTGCGCGGGGATCGGCGGGATCGAGTTCGTCGGGTGTGTCGGCGTCAATGCCCAGGTTGGTGCCCAGCGCCAGCCGGACGTCGTTGAGACCGCTGAGCCAGGCGTCGGCCTGCTCCGGCGTGAGCAGCACCTTGCCGCCGTTCTCGGGCACCGTGTGGAGAATGACCGAGCCCGCCGCCAGTTTGGCGTCGATGATCTCCGGTTCGTGGAGTCCGCGCAGCGCACCGTTGATGTCGGCCTTCGATTCGGCGCGGATCTCGTCGTCGTCCGGCGCGTCCATGTCGGGACGGTGGAAGTCGGGCAGCAGCCGCGCGAGGACCTCCTCGTCGGGTGCCGCCGTGTTGCCGGTCCGCATCCCGGTGAGCGCCGCGAGTTCGTCCTCCGGGGCGGACGCGGCCCGCTCCTCGAGGAGACCGAGGACGGAGGCGACCAGCGATCGCAGCACCGTGGCCTCGTGCGCGTCCATCTCCGAACGCAGCTTCACACCGCCGAGCGAGTTCTTCCTGCTCCACATCCGCACGTCGTGTACCGAGTTCCTTACTGTCCGAACGGAAAGTTAGCTGCCGTCACGCTGCATCGTGGCCCACAGGCCGGCCGCGTGCAGCTTGCGTACATCGTTTTCGACCTTGTCCCGGGAACCGCTCGACACCACGGCCTTTCCCTCGGAATGGACCTGCATCATCAATTCCGTGGCCTTGGCTTTGCTGTACCCGAAGAGTTTCTGGAAAATGTAGGTGACGTAGTGCATCAAATTCACCGGATCGTCCCACACGACGGTGACCCAGGGACGATCATTGGCTTCATCGATCTCGGCGACCTCCGACTCTGCAGGGGTGACCTGCGGCGATGCCGGCATGGCATCCACGAATGGAGCTGTCGTCGAGCAATGAGCCATGACACCAGGGTACGACGCTCCTCCACTGGGCGACACCGCGGCTTACAGTGGCCGGGTGTCCAGAGAGAGCACCGCCTTGTTCACCGACCAGTACGAGTTGACGATGTTGTCGGCGGCCCTCGCCGACGGTTCCGCCCACCGACGCTGCAGCTTCGAGGTGTTCGCCCGCCGGCTCCCCGACGGCCGCCGGTACGGAGTGGTCGGCGGCACCGCCCGTCTGGTTGCCGCGCTGTCGAACTTCCGTTTCGGCGAGCACGAACTCGAGATCGTGTCCCGCTTCCTCGACGAGGCGACCGTCGCATGGCTGCGTGACTATCGCTTCAGCGGGGACATCGACGGCTACCGGGAGGGCGACTTCTATTTTCCCGGCTCCCCGATCCTCTCCGTCCGCGGAACGTTCGCCGAATGCGTCCTCCTCGAGACGCTGAGCCTGTCGATCCTCAACCACGACAGCGCGATCGCGTCCGCCGCCGCCCGCATGGTCAGCGCTGCCGACGGACGCCCCATGATCGAGATGGGTTCGCGGCGCACCCACGAGGAATCCGCGGTGGCGGCCTCCCGCGCCGCCTACCTGGCGGGCTTCACGGCCACGTCGAATCTGGAGGCGGTCCGCAGGCACGGAGTACCCGGTGCGGGTACCAGCGCGCACGCGTTCACCCTGTTGCACACCACCCCGGACGGGCCGGACGAGGCGGCGGCGTTCCGCGCGCAGGTCGCGGCACTCGGAGCCGGGACCACGCTCCTCGTCGACACCTACGACATCACCGCAGGCGTCAAGACCGCCGTCGAGGTGGCGGGCCCCGGCCTCGGGGGTGTCCGGATCGACTCCGGCGATCTGGGTGTGCTGGCCCGGCAGGTCCGCAGGCAACTCGACGACCTCGGTGCGACCGGGACGAAGATCATCGTCTCCGGCGACCTGGACGAATACGCCATCGCCGCATTGCGGGCCGAACCGGTGGACGTCTACGGCGTCGGCACGTCCGTCGTCGTCGGCTCCGGCGCGCCGACCGCCGGAATGGTCTACAAACTCGTCGAGGTGGACGGCATCCCCGTCGAGAAGAGGAGTAGCAACAAGGCGTCGCGGGGCGGCACCAAGCGGGCGCTGCGATTCGCCCGTGACACCGGAACCCTGGTGGAGGAGGTCGTGTACTCGGCCCACTCGGACGCACCCGGCTCGGCCGGCCTCGAGACGCGGGAACTGCTGGTCCCGCTGGTGCGGGGCGGTGAGACCGTCTGCGACACGACTACCCTGGAAGACAGCAGATGCCTCCTGGCGGCGGGCCTCGTCAGCCTGCCCTGGGAGGGCCTGAAGCTCTCCCACGGCGAGCCCGCGATCCCGGTGCGCTTCGCCGAACCCGAACCCAGGAGGGCACCATGACCGACATCGAGAACACCGACCTCCGGCGGGCGCTGCTCGTGGTCGACGTCCAGAACGACTTCTGCGAGGGCGGCTCCCTCGCCGTCGACGGCGGTTCCGCGGTCGCCGCCGCGATCAGCCGCTTCCTGGCGGCGACCGAGTACGACGCCGTCGCGGCCACGATCGACCACCACATCGACCCGGGCCACCACTTCTCCGACGACCCGGACTACGTCGACACCTGGCCGGTGCACTGCAAATCGGGAACGTCCGGCGCGGACTTCCACCCCGACCTCGACCTGAGCGGCATCGAATCGGTGTTCTCCAAGGGCGAGTTCTCGGCGGCCTACTCGGGCTTCGAGGGCAAGAACTCCGACGGCCAGAGCCTGGAGAAATGGCTGCGTGCGGCCGGAGTCACCGAGGTCGACGTCGTGGGGATCGCCACTGATCACTGCGTGGTCGCGACGGCTCTCGACGCCGTGGCCGCCGGGTTCCCGACGCGCGTCCGCCTCCCCCTCACCGCAGGCGTCGCCCCCGCGACCGTCGAGGCCGCGATCACCGCGATGCGGGCCGCCGGGGTGCGCCTCGTGGGCCGCGACGCAGACACCCCCTCGGACCGCGTGACGATTTCTGACGTAGGTCCCGAGTAACCTGCTCGGGTGCCTGAAAACCTCCCCAACGTCCCCGAGCTGTTGCGCACGGCGGTGCGGTCGCTGGGCGGTGCCGAGCGGTCCAACCAGCTGACCATGGCTTCCGCCGTCGCGCATTCGATCGACACCGGGGAGCATCTGGCCGTCCAGGCCGGGACGGGCACCGGCAAGTCCCTCGCCTATCTGGTACCGAGCGTCCGGCACGCGGTGCAGAGCGGGAAGACGGTCATCGTCTCGACGGCCACCATCGCACTGCAGCGTCAGCTGATCGACCGCGACATGCCGCGGCTCGCGGACGCGCTCGAGGGATCACTCGGACGGCGACCGCACTTCGCGATCCTCAAGGGCCGCAACAACTATCTGTGCATGAACAAGATCCACACCGGGTCCGCCGAGGAGCCTCCCACGGACGAGCTGTTCGACCCGTTCGCGGTGTCGCGGCTCGGACGGGAGGTCCAGCGCCTCACCGAGTGGTCCTCGGACACCGAGACCGGCGACCGCGACGACCTGGCCCCCGGAGTCAGCGACAAGGCGTGGCGCCAGGTCAGCGTCACCGCCCGGGAATGCCTCGGCAAGTCCCGCTGTCCGGTCGGCGAGGACTGCTTCGCGGAGCGGGCCCGCGCGGAGGCCTCGCAGGTCGACGTCGTGGTCACCAACCACGCCCTGCTCGCCATCGACGCCATCACCGGGATCGCGATCCTCCCCGAACACGACGTCGTGGTCATCGACGAGGCGCACGAACTGGTCGACCGCGTCACCAACGTCGCCACCGCGGAGTTGGCGGCGTCGACGATCAGTGCCGCGGCGCGGCGCTGCGCGAAGCTCGTCGAGGAGCAGGACGCAGACCGTCTCGAGGCCGCGGGCGAGGGCTGGGCGGCACTGCTCGAGGAGTTGCGGCCGGAACGGTGGGAGGCGTTGCCGCCCGGCGCAGCCCCCGCCCTCGCCGCTGTTCGCGACGCCGCCTGGTCGCTGCGCACGGCCATCGGCCCGTCCCGCCCCGGTATGGCATTGAGCGACCCGGAGGCCGCGGCGGCACGCAACACCGCACTCGCGTCGGTCGAGGAGGTGCACGACAGCGCCGTCCGCGTTCTGAGCGCCTTCGACGAGCCGGATCCGGCCAAGCGTCACGACGTGGTGTGGCTGGCCGCCGACGACAACCGCGGGTCGATCCGCCGGGTTGTGCGGATGGCGCCGCTGTCGGTCGGCGGGCTGCTGCGTTCCCGGCTGTTCGCCGAATCGACCGTGGTCCTGACGTCCGCCACGCTGACCGTGGGCGGGTCGTTCGACGGTCTGGCCGTCAACTGGGGACTTCCGGCCGAATCGTCCGTCGTGATCGATCCGGCGATGGCCACCGGCTCCGAGGCGCCGTCCGATTCGGGCACTCTCAAATGGAATGCCCTCGATGTCGGGTCGCCGTTCGACCATGCCCGTGCCGGCATCATCTACATCGCGAAGCAGCTTCCGCCGCCGGGGCGGGACGGCCTGTCCCCCACGTATCTCGACGAGATCGCCGAGCTCGTCGAGGCGGCGGGTGGGCGCACGCTGGGATTGTTCTCGTCGATGCGGGCCGCGAAGGCCGCGTCCGAGGCGATGCGCGACCGGCTCGACACCCCGATCCTGTGCCAGGGCGACGACTCGACGGGCGCTCTCGTCCGGGCGTTCGCCGGAGACGAGCCGACGTCGCTGTTCGGCACGCTATCGCTGTGGCAGGGTGTCGACGTGCCGGGCCCGTCCCTCAGCCTCGTGATCCTCGACCGCATCCCTTTCCCCCGCCCCGACGACCCGTTGCTGGTCGCCCGGCAGAAGGCCGTCGAGTCGCGCGGCGGAAACGGGTTCCTTTCCGTCGCAGCCAATCACGCGGCGCTGCTGCTCGCCCAGGGTGTGGGACGTCTGCTGCGCAGCGTCGACGACAAGGGTGTGGTGGCCGTCCTCGATCCGCGGCTCGCCACCGCCCGCTACGCCGGGTATCTGCGGGCCTCGCTGCCACCGTTCTGGGAGACGTCCGATCCGGAAGTCGTGCGGAAGGCGCTGGGGCGGATCCGCGATTCGCGCCCCTGAACCGCTGTCGCGCACTGAGTCGGACAGCGGATCGGTGCGCACCTATGCTCGACCGATGGACCTTGCGATCTCAGTCCGCGGACTCACCAAGAAGTTCGGCGAAGTCCTCGCCCTCGACGGCCTCGATCTGGAGGTGAAGTCGGGTGAGGTGCACGGATTCCTCGGCCCCAACGGCTCGGGCAAGTCCACGACGATCCGGGTGCTCCTCGGTCTGCTGCGCGCCGACGGCGGTTCGGCGTCCGTTCTCGGTTCCGATCCGTGGCGTGATTCCGTTCCCGTGCATCGGCGACTCGCCTACGTTCCGGGTGACGTGAACCTGTGGCCCAACCTGTCCGGTGGCGAGGCGATCGACCTCCTCGGGCGGCTGCGCGGCGGGCTGGATCCGGTCCGTCGCGCGTCGCTGATCGAGCGGTTCGAACTCGACCCCACCCGCAAGGGCCGCACCTATTCGAAAGGCAACCGACAGAAGGTCGCCCTCGTGGCGGCGCTCGCCGCCGACACCGAACTCCTCATCCTCGACGAGCCGACGTCGGGCCTGGACCCGTTGATGGAGGCGGTGTTTCAGGAGTGCATCACCGAATTCGCCCGTAGCGGACGCACAGTGCTGTTGTCCAGCCACATCCTCGCCGAGGTCGACGCGCTGTGTCACGCCGTCACCATCATTCGCGCGGGCAGGACCGTGCAGGCGGGAACGCTGTCCGAACTGCGCCATTTCACCCGTACCACGGTGACGGCGACCACCCGGATCAGGCCCACTCCTATCGCGAACGTCCCCGGTGTGCACAACCTGCAGAAGGGTGAGGATGCGAACACGGTGACGTTCGACGTCGATTCCGATCAGATCGATCCGGTCATGACCACGTTGACGGGGCTGGGCATCGTCTCGATCACCGCCAACCCGCCGACACTCGAGGACCTGTTCCTCCGTGAGTACCGCGACGAGGTCGAGGCACTCGGGATCGGACGGCCGCAGTGAGTCGACTGAGCGGAACGGGGGTGCTCGCCGAATTGGCGGTGCGCACCGACCGGGTCCGGATTCCGGTGTGGACGGTCGCGGTGGCGGGCCTCACCGTCCTGATCGCGTCGAGCTATTCCACCATCTACCCGACCGCCGAATCCCGGCAGGCCCGTGCCGAACTCATCTCGTCCCCGGCCGCCACGGCACTCGCCGGGCCGGGGTACGGCCTGGACGACTACACGCTCGGTGCGATGGTCGCCAACGAGATCGCCGGCATGACGATGGTGGCCGTGGCGATCATGTCGGTGCTGCTGGTGACGCGGCATCTGCGGACGGAGGAGGAGACCGGGCGCACGGAACTGGTACGCGCTGGCGTCGTCGGGCGGTATGCGGGAATCACGGCGGGGTTGATCTCCGCGGCGCTCGCCAATGTGTTCGTCGCGCTTCTGCTCGTCATCGGGCTGCTCGCCGTGGGTCTGCCTCCGGTGGGTTCGCTGAACATGTCCGCGGGTGTGCTGGTGGTGGGTCTGGTGTTCACCTCGCTGTCGGCGCTGGCGTCCCAGTTCACCGAGCACGCCCGCACTGCAAGCGGTGTCGGGATCTCTGCGATCACCGTCGCGTATCTGCTGCGTGCGGTGGGCGACGTGCAGCAGGGACACAGCGGGAGCCTGCTGACGTGGGTGTCGCCGATCGGCTGGTCGCAGGCCACTCGCGCCTACGTCGACGAACGGTGGTGGCCGTTGCTGATCGGCATCGTCGCGGCGGGGCTGACCGTCGGGTGCGCGTATGCCGCCATCGGTCGACGGGACGTCGGGGCGGGGCTCCTCGCGCCGCGGGGCGGGCGCGCCGAGGCGTCCCCCCGCCTGACCGGTGTCACCGCGCTGGCGGCGCGTCAGCAGCGCGGCCAGATCCTCGCCTGGGGTGTCGGCGTGTTCGCGCTGTCGCTGCCGATCGGTTCACTCGGCAGGCAGATCAGCGACTTCATCGACCAGGATCCCGATCTCGCACAGCTGCTGCCGGGTGGCGCCGCGGCGGCCGCGGACGGTGCATTCGCCCTGTATCTGGTGTTCCTGGTGGTGATGGCGGCGATGTACGCCGTCGGTGCCGTCATATCCGTCCGCTCGGAGGAATCGTCCGGTCGCGCCGAGGAGGCACTGGCCACCCCGGTGTCCCGCACGTCGTGGCTCGGTGGCCAGCTGGCCGTGATCGCCGGTGCGGCCGTCGCGATCACGGTGGCGGCAGGGGTCGGCATGGGGATCACCGCGGCGTTCACGCTGTCCGATGCGGGCGCGCTCGGCCGGTTGATCGGCGCGGCCCTGAACACCGTGCCGGCAGTGCTGGTGATCGTCGGTGCGTGCGCAGCCGTCTATGGCCTGATTCCCCGCGCGCTGCCGGCGTTGTGGGCATTCCTGGGCTACGTCCTCGTCGCCGGAATGTTCGGGGAAGTGCTCCCGGACCGGTTCGGGGTACTCTCCCCCTTCCACTACACGCCGGCCCTGCCTGCGGAGAGTTTCTCGGCGACTCCCCTCGCGGTTCTGCTGCTTCTCGCGGCGGCACTGTTCCTCGCCGCCGTCACCGGATTCCAGCGCCGGGACGTCGGCCGGTGACGGCTCGGTAGCGCCGGTCAGGGGTTCGGCACCGTCACCAGACCCAGCTCCGACGGGTCGACGAGCAACCGGTGGTGCGGAAGGACCCGCACCGTGTATCCGACCGACCCCGACAACGGCAGGGCCAGGTCGGCGACGAACAACTCCCCCGACTCGTCCGATGCGGAGTGGGTCATCGGGACCGTGACGATGTCGGTGAGCTCCTCGTCCGGTCCGGCCTTTCCGATCACGGCCTGCACGGTGACGTCCGAGACGGACAGTTCGCCGAGGCGGATGCGGGCGCGGAGCACCAGATTGGCGCCGATCTCGGGGGTGTCGGGCAGCCCCGCGCCGTCGACCTGCAGGACCGCCACCGACGGCCAGGCGGCCTCGACGCGGCGACGGAACGCGGCGAGTTCGCGGGCGCCGGCGAAGTTCTCCGCCGCCACCGTCCGGGCCGATTCGGCGGCGGGCGCGTAGTACTGGACGGCGTAGTCGCGCACCATCCGCGATGCAAGCACCTTGGGCCCGAGATTCTGCAGGGTGTGACGGACCATCTCCACCCAGCGCACCGGCAGGCCGTCCGCGCGGTCGTAGAACCTCGGCAGGACGGCGCGCTCGAGCAGTTCGTACAGTGCGCTGGCCTCGAGGTCGTCACGCCGTGCCTCGTCGACGACGCCGTCGGCGGTGGGGATGGCCCAGCCGTTCTCGCCGTCGAACATCTCGTCCCACCAGCCGTCCCGGATCGACAGGTTCAGTCCGCCGTTGAGAGCGGACTTCATACCCGACGTGCCACACGCCTCCAGCGGGCGCAGCGGGTTGTTGAGCCACACGTCGCAACCCCAGTAGAGGTACCGCGCCATCGACATGTCGTAGTCGGGAAGGAAGGTGATGCGGTGCCGGACGTCGGCGGCGTCGGCGAACCGCACGACCTGCTGGATGAGGGCCTTCCCGCCGTCGTCCGCGGGGTGACTCTTCCCGGCCACCACCAGCTGCACGGGCCGCCTCTCGTCGAGGAGGAGGGCGCGGAGCCGCTGGGGGTCGCGCAGCATCAGCGTCAGTCGCTTGTAGGTGGGCACCCGCCGGGCGAAGCCGACGGTGAGCACGTTCGGGTCGAACACCTCGTCCGTCCAGCCGAGTTCGGCGGACGTCGCACCGCGTTCGATCCAGGACGCGCGGACCCGGCGGCGCACTTCCTCCACCAGTTTTCCGCGCAGCACGTTGCGGGTCGACCACAGTTCCTCGGCGGACAGGTCCTGCAGCCGCTCCCAGCCGCGGGCCTCCTCCACCAGTTCGGGGCCCAGGATGCGGGTGGCGAGATCGATCCATTCGGGTGCGGCCCAGGTGGGCGCGTGGACACCGTTGGTCACCGAGCCGATCGGCACCTCCTCGGCGTCGAATCCCTGCCACAGCGGCTGGAACATCTCGCGGCTGACGATGCCGTGCAGCTTGGACACACCGTTGGCCCGTTGCCCGAGCCGCAGGCCCATGTGGGCCATGTTGAACACGGACGGATCCGATTCGCGGCCGAGTCCGAGGATCCGGTCGATCGTCAGCCCCGGCAGCAGCGAGGATTCGTTCGCAGCGTTGTCGCCGCCGAAGTAGTGCCGCACGAGGTCGGCCGGGAACCTGTCGATTCCCGCAGGAACCGGGGTGTGGGTGGTGAACACCGTGCCGGCCCGGACCGTGGCCAGCGCCTCGTCGAAGTCGAGTCCGCCCGTGGTGACCAGTTCACGGATCCGCTCGATGCCGAGGAAACCTGCATGTCCCTCGTTCATGTGGAAGACGGCGGGATCGGGCAGGCCGTAGGCGTGGGTGTAGGCGCGCACGGCACGGACACCGCCGATGCCGGCGAGGATCTCCTGTTTGATGCGGTGGTCCTGGTCGCCGCCGTACAGACGGTCGGTGACGCCCCGCATCTCGGCGTCGTTCTCCGCGATGTCGGAGTCGAGCAGCAGCAGCGGGACGCGCCCCACCTGGGCGATCCACACGCGGGCGCGCAGAACCCGGCCACCGGGGATCGCGACGTGGACAAGGACGGGCGCCCCGTCCGACGACTGCGGCCCGGACTCGGTGAGCAGGCGCAGCGGCAGGCCCTGCGGGTCGTGCGGCGGGTAGTGCTCGGCCTGCCAGCCGTCCGCGGTCAGTGACTGCCGGAAGTAACCCGAGCGGTACAACAGGCCGACACCGATCAGCGGCAGGCCCAGATCGGACGCCGCCTTCAGGTGGTCGCCTGCGAGAATTCCCAGACCGCCGGAGTAATTGGGCAGCACTTCGCTGACCCCGAACTCCATTGAGAAATACGCGATCCCACCGTCCAGCGACACGCCCTTGGCCTGCTGGTTCTGATACCAGCGGGGGCGGGACAGGTAGTCGTCGAGGTCGGCGGCCGCGGCGTCGAGCCGGGCCAGGAACGCGACGTCCTCGGCCAGTTCGTCCAGGCGGGCCGGATCGACCTCACCGAGCATCCGGACCGGGTCGAACTGCACCTGCCGCCACAGTTCCTCGTCCAGCAATCCGAACAGTTCCTGCGTGGCCGGATGCCACGACCAGCGAAGATTGGTGGACAGCGGACCGAGGGCAGCGAGCCGCTCCGGAAGGTGGGCTCGGACAGTGAACCGACGCAAGGCTTTCACCTCGCGAACGATAACGCACCGCGGGCGTCGTTGCGCCGTGTCGGGGCGGGTAGACGTCAGATCTCCAATACGGACAGGAACCGGTCGACTCCATTACGGTTGAACGGGCGGCCCAGCCCACGAGCCGCCGGCAACTTCCGGCTATGGAACGGAGCCCAGTGTGACAGGTCGACTCGGTATCGACGACGTGGAACCGAACATCGGGTGCGGTCGCTATCCCGCCAAGGCCGTTGTGGGTGAGGTGTTTCCCGTCCGGGCAACCGTGTGGCGTGAAGGTCATGACGCCGTAGCCGCCACGCTTGCGGTGCGGGGACCGCGCAGTGCCGCGTCGGGCGGCTCGGCGACCTTCCGCATTCCGATGACCGGCGGTCCGGTGCCCGACACCGTCGACGGTTCCTTCACCCCGACCGGCGAGGGCATCTGGACGTTCCGGATCGAGGCCTGGAGCGACCCGCTCACCACGTGGAAGCACGCGGTCGAGGCCAAGCTGGCAGTGGGGCAGGGGCCGGCCGAACTGGCCAACGACCTCGAGATCGGTGCGCGGTTGTTCGAGCGAGCCGCGAAGGGCGTCCCCCGCGCGGACCGCTCGCGGCTGGCCGGGGTCGCGGCGTCGCTGCGTTCCGACCGTCACCTGTCCGAACGTGTGGCCCCGGCGTTCGGCTCGGATGTCACGGAACTGCTGCGCGCACATCCGCTGCGCGATCTCGTCACGAAGAGCGAACCGCACACCGTGCTCGTCGATCGCACGCGCGCCCTGTTCGGGTCCTGGTACGAGTTCTTCCCGCGATCCACCGGCGGCTGGGACGAGAACGGCAAGCCGCGGCACGGTACGTTCGCGACGTCCGTGGCTGCGCTTCCCCGCATCGCGTCGATGGGATTCGACGTGGTGTACCTCCCACCCATCCACCCGGTCGGCAAGGTCAACCGGAAGGGCCCCAACAACACGCTGACACCCGGCCCCGACGACGTCGGTTCGCCGTGGGCCATCGGCTCGGACGAGGGCGGCCACGACGCGATTCATCCCCAGCTCGGGACGATGCGCGATTTCAAGGCGTTCATCGCTGCCGCCCGGAAGCTGCACATGGAGGTGGCGATCGACCTGGCCCTGCAGGCCGCACCGGACCATCCGTGGGCGAAGAAGCACCCCGAATGGTTCACCGTGCTCCCCGACGGCACCATCGCCTACGCCGAGAACCCGCCGAAGAAGTACCAGGACATCTACCCGGTCAACTTCGACGACGACCGCGACGGGATCTACGCGGAGGTCCTGCGGGTCGTCCGGCACTGGGTTGCGGCGGGCGTCAAGATCTTCCGGGTCGACAACCCGCACACCAAGCCGCCGGACTTCTGGGAGTGGCTGATCGCCGAGGTCAAGAAATCGGATCCGGACGTCCTGTTCCTGTCCGAGGCGTTCACCCGTCCCGCGCGGTTGTACGGTCTCGCCCGCCGCGGTTTCACGCAGTCCTATACGTATTTCACGTGGCGGACCGCGAAGTGGGAGCTGACGGAGTTCGGCAAGGAGATCGCCGCCAAGGCCGACGAGGCGCGCCCCAACCTGTTCGTCAACACCCCGGACATCCTGCACGAGAGCCTGCAGACCGGCGGCCCGGGAATGTTCGCCCTGCGCGCCGCGCTGGCGGCCACCCTGTCCCCCACGTGGGGGGTGTACTCGGGATACGAACTGTACGAACATGTTCCGCTGCGAGTGGGCAGTGAAGAGTACCTCGACTCCGAGAAGTATCAGCTGCGTCCCCGAGATTTCGAGGGTGCTGCCGCGCGCGGCGAGTCCCTCGAACCGTGGATCACCGCGCTCAACCGGATCCGCAGGCAGCATCCGGCGCTGCAGCAGTTGCGCAACATCCATTTCCACCACGTCGACAACGACGCCCTGATCGCCTATTCCAAGTTCGACGCCACCACCGGCGACGCCGTGCTGACGGTGATCAACCTCAACCCGTACGGCGCCGAGCAGGGCAACGTGTGGCTGGACATGCCCGCGCTGGGTCGCGACTGGCACGACCACCTGACCGTGCTAGACGAGGTCACCGGGGAGCAGTATCACTGGGGGCAGGCCAACTTCGTGCGCCTGGAACCCTGGCGCGCGGTGGCCCATATCCTGGCATTACCGTCGATCCCCTATCCGGCCAGAACGAAGCTGGCCTACCGCGGAGGTACATAGTGACCGTCGAACCGCCTGTCGCCATCGCACCCGACGCCGCCGACCTCGACCTGCTGTTCCGGGGCGAGCACCACAACCCGCACTCGGTCCTGGGCGCGCACCCGCACCCCGACGGCACGGTGATCCGCGCACTGCGCCCCCACGCCGAGGCTGTCGACGCCGTCATCGGGGGGACGAGTTTCTCGCTGGAACACCTGGCGCACGGTGTGTGGGGCGCACTCGTCCCGTACCGGGATCTGATGGACTACCGGCTGTCCACGACGTGGCCGGGTGGTCACAACGACGTCTCCGCCGACGGGTACCGGTTCCTGCCCACGCTCGGCGAACTCGACCTGCACCTGTTCGGGGAGGGCAGGCACGAGCGGCTGTGGGAGATCCTCGGCGCGCACCGCCGCCGCTACGACACCCCCGACGGCACCGTCACCGGCACCTCGTTCGCCGTGTGGGCTCCCAATGCCCGCGGGGTGAGTGTGATCGGCGATTTCGACGGATGGAGTGGGCGGAACTTCCCGATGCGGGTGCTCGGCTCCACCGGGGTGTGGGAGTTGTTCGTTCCCGGTATCGAGGCCGGCGACCTGTACAAGTTCCGGGTCCACGGACCGGACGGCACCGTGCGCGACAAGGCCGACCCCATGGCCTTCGCCACCGAGGTCCCTCCGGCTACCGCGTCCCGGGTGTCGGTGAGCTCGTACGAATGGAACGACGCCGACTGGCTGGCGCAGCGCGCGGCCACCGAGCCGGCGCAATCCCCGATGAGCGTGTACGAGGTTCACCTCGCTTCGTGGCGGCCCGGGCTGAACTACCGCGAGATGGCCGAACAACTCGCGGCCCACATCACGGAGACGGGATTCACGCACGTCGAGCTGCTGCCGGTCGCCGAGCACCCGTTCGGCGGTTCGTGGGGGTACCAGGTCACGTCGTACTACGCGCCCACCTCACGGTTCGGCTCCCCCGACGACTTCCGGTGGTTCGTCGACCACTTGCACGCCGCCGGCATCGGGGTCATCGTCGACTGGGTACCGGCCCACTTCCCCAAGGACGAGTGGGCGCTGGCACGTTTCGACGGCACACCGCTCTACGAGCACAGCGATCCTCAGCGCGGCGAGCAACTCGACTGGGGAACGTACGTGTTCGATTTCGGGCGGCGCGAGGTCCGCAACTTCCTCGTCGCGAACGCGCTGTACTGGCTCGACGAGTTCCACGTGGACGGTCTGCGCGTCGACGCGGTCGCGTCGATGCTCTACCTCGACTATTCGCGGCCGGAGGGCGGTTGGACGCCGAACATCCACGGCGGCAGGGAGAACCTCGAGGCTGTCGCCTTCCTGCAGGAGACCAACGCCACGGTCCACAAGCAGCACCGCGGGGTCGTCACCATCGCGGAGGAGTCGACGGCGTGGCCGGGTGTCACCCGCGCGACCAATGTCGGCGGTCTCGGTTTCAACATGAAATGGAACATGGGGTGGATGCACGACACCCTCGGATTCATGGCACACGATCCCGTCCACCGCAGCTATCACCATCACGAGATCACGTTCTCCCTGATGTACGCGTGGAGCGAGAACTATCTGCTGCCCATCAGCCACGACGAGGTGGTGCACGGCAAGGGCACGCTGTGGACGCGGATGCCCGGCGACGACTACGCGAAGGCCGCCGGTGTACGGGCCCTGCTGGCGTACATGTGGTCGCACCCCGGCAAGCAACTGCTGTTCATGGGTCAGGAATTCGGACAGACCGCGGAGTGGTCCGAGGAGCGCGGACTCGACTGGTACCAGCTCGACGACCCGTACACCGGCGGCTTCCACCGCGGTCTGCTCCGGCTCGTCCACGACCTCAACGCCACCTATCGGGAGCACCCGGCGTTGTGGACTCTCGACACGTCACCGGGCGGGTTCTCCTGGATCGACGCCAACGACACCGCGAACAACGTCCTGAGCTTCCTGCGCTACGGCACCGATGGGTCGATCCTGGCCTGCCTGTTCAATTTCTCGGGTTCGCCGCACGCGAATTATCGTGTGGGCTTGCCAGAACGGGGCGAATGGCGTGAAATTCTCAACACCGACGCCGAGATCTACGCGGGATCGGGTTGGGGAAATCTCGGTGCGGTGACGGCAACGTCGCAGCCGTGGCACGGCCGTCCCGCCTCTGCAGAGGTGGCACTGCCCGCGAACGGCGCGATCTGGATGAGTCTGGAGCGTTGATGAAGGCACGGCCTTGCTGACCCGACGTCGGCAGTGGGCTGCGAGCGTGGGCGTTCTGGCCGTGGCTGCGGTCGTCCTGTCCGGGTGCACGCGGTCGGTGGACGGCGAGGCCGCGTCCATCTACGACGATCCGTTCAAGGTGGCTGGGCTGGATGCCACGTCGGGTCCGAGCGGTGCCCGCAAGGGCGTGGCCGACGCCGACGTGCCCGTCACCGGCACCGACGGCGGTGAGATCGACACGGTGGCCGCCAACGCGGTGAGCGACATCGAGGATTACTGGCGCACCGAGTTCCCGGCGCTGTTCCAGCGCAAGTTCGAGCCGGTCGAGGAACTGATCTCCTGGGATCCGCGCGAGTCCTACGGCCCACGGTTCTGCGGGGACAGCACCGAGGAACTCCTCAACGCCGGCTACTGCAGCACCGACCACACGATCGGCTGGGACCGGGCGCTGCTGCTGCCCGAGGTCGTGGAGAAGTTCGGCGTCGTCGCCGCCGTCTTCGTTCTGGCACACGAGTACGGGCACGCCGTGCAGACGAAGGCGGGAATCGCCGACGAGAACGTGGGCGGTGGCATCGTGCGGGAACAGCAGGCCGACTGCTTCGCGGGGGCGTTCATGCGGTACATCGCGGAAGACAAGGCGACCCATTTCACGCTGAACACGTCGGACGGGCTGAACAAGGTACTGGCGTCGGCGGTGGCGATCGGTGACAGCGACCCGAACGATCCCGACAACGTGCACGGCTCGGCGTTCGAACGCGTCACCGCCACCCAGATCGGATTCACGGACGGTCCTGCGTCCTGCACGCGCATCGACGAGAAGGAGATCGACTCGCGCCGCGCGGATCTGCCTCAGCGGTTCGCCGACGAGAGCGACGACGGCGAACTCCCCGTCACCGAGGAGGCGCTCGAGGCGTTCTTCACGTCCTTCCAGCAGATCTTCGATCTCAGCGATCCCCCGACGCTGCAACTCGACGGCGCCGACCTCGACTGCGCGGACGCCGACGCGACCGAACCGGTGTCGTACTGCCCGGCCACCAACACGATCGGGGTCAGTGTCGACGCCCTCGCCGAACGCGGCACACCGGGCCGCCCGGGCAGGCGGGAACTCTTCCAGACCAAACTCACCGGCGACTACAACGCATACGTCCTGCTCGCCTCGCGGTACACCCTGGCGTTGCAGCGGGACCGGGGCAACGATCTGCACTCACCCCAGACCGCGCTGCGAGCCGCCTGCCTGTCCGGCGTCATCACCAGCGCGTTGAGCCCGGACAGTCCCGCCACCCTGGAGGCGGGCAGCGTGTGGCTGTCCCCCGGCGATCTCGACGAGGCCGTGTCGGGGCTGCTCACCGACGGACTCGCCGCCAGTGACGTCAACGGGGAGACCGTTCCGAGCGGATTCTCCCGGGTCGACGCGTTCCGCACCGGAGTGCTCGGCGGCGAGCAGGCCTGCGAGGGCCGGTACCGCTGACCGTCCCACCAGCGGATCACCCGATCGCCGTCTCAGATCTCCCGGTAGCCGAGCGCCGCGGAGATCCGCCCCGCGGCCCGGCACACGACCGGCACGAGTCCGCGCATGCGCTCGTCCGGCATGTACGGGCTCGTGGCCGACACGCTGATCGCACCGACGATCGCGCACGACGCGTCCCGCACCGGTGCCGCCACACAGCGGATTCCGGGTTCGTTGTCCTCGAGGTCCATCGCCGCGCCCCTCCGCGCGTAGTCCTCCATCCGCGCGCGGAAGTCCGCCACTCCGCGGGGACTCGGTGGCCGCTGCGCGTGTGCGGCATCGCTCTCGTACAGCGCATCCCAGCGGTCGGCCGAGTCCAGCAGCAGCGCCTTTCCGACACCGGCGCGGGTCAGCGGCATGCGGTGACCGATGCGGGAGCGCATCTCGGCACCCCGAGACCCCGGCAATTTGTCGAGATACAGCACCGATCCGCCGTCCTCGACCGCCAGGTGCACGGTGTCGTGGACGTGCGCCGACAGCTCTTCGAGAATCGGGCGCGCGACGACCGGCAGTGGGTTGCCGTGGAGGGCCTTGAAACCCAGTTCGATCAACGTCGGGCCGAGTGTGTAGCCGCGGCTTCCGCTCCGGAGATATCCCTCGTGGACCAGCAACTGCACGAGCCGGTGGGTGGTGCTGCGTCCCAGCCCGGTGCTCTCGACGACCGCGCGGAGATCCTGCGCGCCGTCGGAGACGGCGCGGATGACGGCCAGCCCCCTCGCGAGCGTCTGAGTGCCGGGGGGAATGTCGTACGTCGGATTCGCCACACCCCACTGTCCCATATATAGGGACCGTGTTCGTCATTATGGGATTCACGTCCGATAGTGGTTCGCGTGATCCAGAACACCCCCGACACATCGACACCGCGCCTGATCGCCCTCGACTGGGGTACGTCGTCACAGCGTGCCTGGCTCCTCGGCGACGGCGGCCGCATTCTGGACGTTCGCCGGCCGGACTTCGGATTGCTCGGCACCGCCGGAGACGACCCCGCATCGCGCACGCGTGACTACGAAGCCGCGTTCGACGAGGCCTGCGGCGACTGGATCGCGGCCACCCCCGGTCTCCCGGCGATCGCCTGCGGCATGGTCGGCAGCGCCCAGGGTTGGCGTGAAGCCGGCTATCTGACCACGCCGACCGATCTCGCGATCGACGCCGGCGATCTGACGACGGTTCCTCATTCGCGCGGAGTACTGCATCTCGTACCCGGCCTGCGCGTCGCACCCTCGGCCGACGGCACGGTGGCCGGCGACGTCATGCGGGGCGAGGAGACGCAGATCATCGGAGCATTGGGCCTGCTCCCGCCGACCGACCGACCACTCACGATCGTGCTCCCCGGAACACACAGCAAGTGGGCACGAGTCGAGAACCGCAAGATCGCCTCGTTCGCCACATCGATGTCGGGCGAGTTGTACGGCCTGGTGATCCAGCACGGCATCCTCGGCCGAACGGCAACCGCAGAGGTGCGGGACGACGCCGCGTTCGAGCGGGGCCTCGCCACCGGAACGTCGACACCGAGTCGCGGACTACCCGCGGAGCTGTTCGGAGCACGAGCCCTCGTGCTCGACGGACTCCTCGATCCGGCGTCGCTTCCCGACTACGTCTCCGGCGTGATCATCGCCGACGAGGTCCGGCATCTCCTGCCCCACTACGCCGCCGGAAGCCGAATCCTGTTGTGCGGAAACGCCGATCTCTGCCGACGCTACGCAGCCGGACTGCGCGTTCACGGCGTGGCCGCCGACATCGTCGCCGAGGAGGCCGCCGCACAGGGTCTGTGGCGCGTGGCGGTCGATGCGGGGCTGGTCGACCCGGCGCCATCCACGAATCCCGAGAAGGAGTCCCTATGAGCAGCACAGCCACCACCACCAGGACCGGTTTGATCGCCATTCTGCGCGGCATCACCCCGGACGAGATCGTCGCCGTCGGCTCGGCCCTCGTCGACGCCGGGTTCACCGCGATCGAGGTCCCGCTGAATTCGCCGCGACCGTTCGACTCGATCGAGCGGTTGGCCGCGGCCGTCGGCGACGTCTGCGTCGTCGGGGCCGGAACGGTACTGAGCGTCGACGACGTGATCCGATCCGAAGCAGCCGGCTCCCGGATCATCGTCTCGCCCAACACCGACGTGGAGGTCATCGGCGCCGCCGTTGCCCGGAACCTGCACCCGTATCCGGGAGCGGCCACTCCCACCGAGGCGTTTCGCGCCGTCGGTGCGGGAGCGCGCAGCATCAAACTGTTTCCCTCCGACTCGGTCGGGACAGCCGGGATGCAGGCATGGCGGGCCGTCCTGCCGACGGAGGTCGAATTGCTCCCCGTCGGCGGCGTCGACCGAATCAACCTCGCCGAGTGGGCATCCGCGGGCGCGGGCGGCGCGGGACTCGGAACCTGCCTGTACCGGCCCGGGGACGGCGCCGAGACCGTCCGCGACCGCGCCCTCACCCTGATGAACATCTGGTCGGCCGAAGCCGCCTGAACCGACACCTACACCCCGGGGCCACCACCACAGCCCCGCACAGGAGGACTCCATGAAGATCAAGTCACTCACCACGTACGCCGTTCCCCCCAGGTGGCTGTTCCTGCGGATCGAGACGGACGACGGCGTGGTCGGCTGGGGCGAACCGGTGCTCGAAGGCCGGGCCGCGTCCGTCGCCGCGGCGGTGGAGGAACTGTCCGACTACCTGATCGGACAGGATCCGACGCAGATCGAAGACCTGTGGACGGTCATGTACCGGTCCGGTTTCTACCGCGGTGGCGGCATCCACATGAGCGCGCTGGCCGGCATCGACCAGGCCCTGTGGGACATCAAGGGCAAGGCCCTCGGCGTGCCTGCGTACGAGCTTCTCGGCGGCCGCGTCCGGGACCGGATCAAGGTCTATTCCTGGATCGGTGGCGACCGCCCCTCGGACACCGCGAAGGCGGCACGCGAAGTGGTCGACCGGGGGTTCACCGCCGTGAAGATGAACGGCACGGAGGAACTGCAGTACCTGGACTCCTGGGACAAGGTGGACCAGTGCCTCGCCAACGTCGCCGCGGTACGGGACGCAGTGGGCCCGAACATCGGCATCGGCGTCGATTTCCACGGCCGGGTGCACAAGCCGATGGCCAAGGTGCTGCTGAAGGAACTCGAGCCGTTCCGGCTGATGTTCGTCGAGGAACCGGTCCTCTCCGAGCACGTCGACGGTTTCGTCGACGTGCTGCGACAGTCGCCGATCCCGATCGCGCTGGGTGAGAGATTGTTCTCTCGTTGGGATTTCAAAACCGTCCTCGCGTCCGGGGCGGTGGACATCATCCAGCCCGATCCGTCGCACTGCGGTGGCATCACCGAGGCCCGGAAGATCGCGCACATGGCCGAGGCGTACGACGTGGCACTCGCGCTGCACTGCCCCCTCGGGCCGATCGCCCTGGCCACGTGCCTGCAGATCGACGCGGGCTGTTACAACGCGACGATCCAGGAACAGAGCCTCGGCATCCACTACAACACGTCGAACGATCTCCTCGACTATCTCGTCGACCCGTCCGTGTTCACGTACGCGGACGGTCAGGTCCGAATCCCCACCGGTCCGGGACTGGGCATCGAGGTGAACGAGGAGTACGTGATCGAACGGGCCGCCGAAGGCCATCGCTGGCGAAACCCGGTCTGGCGCCACACCGACGGATCCTTTGCGGAGTGGTGAGGGCAATGGTGCAGACCCAGAAGATCGGCAAGTCCACTACGGTCGCCGCGCAGGCGTCGAAGGCGCGCGTTCTCATCGCGGTGATGCTGTTCGTGACCGTCGTCATCAACTACATGGACCGGGCAAACCTGTCGATCGCGATGCCTGCGATCGCGGACGAAATGGATCTCTCCAAGGCGCAGCAGGGACTTCTGCTGTCGGCTTTCGGCTGGACCTATGCGGCGCTGCAGATCCCCGGAGGATGGCTCGTCGACCGGATTCCCCCGAGACTGCTCTACCCCGCCTGCCTCATCCTGTGGTCGGTCGCGACCGCGTTCATGGGGGTCATCGGCGGCTTCGTAGCGCTCATCGCGTTGCGCCTGCTGGTCGGTGTGTTCGAGGCGCCCGCGTATCCGATCAACAACCGGGTCGCGACGGCCTGGTACCCCGAGCGTGAACGGGCGACGGTGATCGGCTTCTACACCTCCGGGCAGTTCATCGGACTGGCCCTGCTCACGCCGTTCCTGTCCTGGCTGCAGTCCGTGCTGTCGTGGCACTGGGTCTTCATCGTGACCGGAACGATCG
Source organism: Rhodococcus sp. IEGM 1351 (assembly GCF_030056875.1). Lineage (NCBI taxonomy): Bacteria > Bacillati > Actinomycetota > Actinomycetes > Mycobacteriales > Nocardiaceae > Rhodococcus > Rhodococcus sp. IEGM 1351. The sequence goes on from NZ_JASHKU010000002.1 coordinate 590,663, forward strand.
GGGCGGTCTGGGGTGCCGTGTGGTACGCGTTCTATCGCGAGCCACGCGACTCGCGGGCGAACGACGCCGAGATCGACCTGATCCGCGACGGCGGCGGACTCGTCGACCTCGCGGACGAGCAGCAACCCGAACGTCCGGCGGTGACCCGGAACGATGTCGCCACCGTCCTCGGCCGGCGCAAGCTGTGGGGGATCTACTTGGGGCAGTTCTGCCTCACGTCGACGCTGTGGTTCTTCCTCACCTGGTTCCCCACGTATCTCGTCGAGTACCGGGACATGGATTACATCAAGTCCGGATTTCTCGCCTCGCTGCCGTTCGTCGCGGCACTCGTCGGTGTGCTGTTCTCCGGGGTGTTCTCCGATTTCCTGCTGCGCAAGGGAGTGTCTCTCGGAGTCGCCCGGAAGGGTCCGATCATCGTGGGCCTGTTGCTGACGGTCGCGATGATCGGCGCCAACTTCACCGACTCGACCGCGATGGTGATCGTGTTCCTGTCCATCGCGTTCTTCGGCAACGGGCTCGCGTCGATCACGTGGTCGCTGGTCTCGGCGCTCGCGCCGGAACGACTGCTCGGGCTCACCGGTGGAATGTTCAACTTCATCGGCAACCTGTCGTCGATCGCGACGCCCATCGTGATCGGGTTGCTCGTCACCGACGACAGCTTCGCGCCGGGATTCGTCTACATGACCGTGGTGACCGCGGTCGGGGTCGCGTCCTACGTCTTCCTGGTCGGACGGGTGGAGCGCGTTCGAAGCTGACCATCAGACGAGGTGACCGGGGTGAGTGCCGACAGCACTCACCCCGGTTCCTCGTCAGTACAGTGCGGCGGCGAGTTTCCGTCGCGCGGTCATGACGACCGGCTCGGCCGGGTCGAACAGTTCGAACAACTCCAGCAGACGCGTCCGTACCCGCGTCTTGTCGTCGCCGGCGCTGCGGGCGACGACACCGATGAGACGGGCGAACGCCGCGTCGGGGGCCTGGGAGTAGAGCTCGACGTCCGCGGCCTGCAACTGGGCGTCGATGTCGTTCGGGGCGGCGTCCGCCGCGGCGACGGCACCGGGATCGACGGACTGCACGCGGGCGAGGAAACGCACCTGCCGGATCGCGCCCTGCGCCTCGGCGTTGGCCGGTTCGTCGTCGAGGATCTTCTGGAACTCGGCTTCGGCTGCCGACAGGTCGCCTTCGTCGAGCGCGGCCTCGGCCGCGACGAAACGCGGGTCCTCCGGTTCGGGCTCGTCCTCGTTGCCGTCACCGGCCGGCGGTCCGGACAGCTTTCCGGCGGTGGCCTGCTGAACGGCGGCGAGCCACTGACGCAGTTGCGGTTCGGGCTGCGCGCCCTGGAAGTCGGCGAGCGGTTGCCCGCCGGCGATGGCGACCACGGTCGGGACGGACTGGACGCCGAAAGCCTGTGCGATCCGCGGGTTGGCATCGACGTCGACCTTGGCGAGCACCCAGGTGCCGCCGGCCTCGTGTGCCAGCTTCTCGAGCAGGGGTGAGAGTTGTTTGCACGGCTCGCACCAGGTGGCCCACAGGTCGACGACGACCGGGACCTGCTGGGACCGGACGAGCACCTCCGCCTCGAACGTCGCCTCGGTGACGTCGATGACGGGTATGAGTCCGGTACTCCCGGGTGCGGCCGGGGCCGCGCCGTCCCCGGAGGGTGCGGGTGCCGGCGGGGGTGGAGCGGCCGCACGCTCCTTGAGGGCGGAGAGATCGACTGCTCCGCTCATGGCCGCGGCCACTGCTGAGGAACGCGCTGACGGACGAGAACCTGGTCGAGTCACGTCCACCAGTTTGTCACGATTTGAGCGCGCACCGGAATGCGGGCCGTGCCTACCGCGGAGCGGATCAGACGAGCGACGGTTCGCTCTTCACGGCGCTCGACCGGGACAGTTCGCCCATCCGGCCGGTGCGGGCCGCCCAGACCTCGAACACGACGGTGCCGAACGGCGGGACGCTGGCGACGAGCGCCCAGAAGGTGGTGACCAGATTCCAGCTCAGCTTGCGGGCGGTCCACAGCGAGATGAGCAGGTACAGGACGAAGACACCGCCGTGGATGGGCCCGAAGATCTTCACGCCGATCTCGTTGCCGTCGGCGGGCAGGTACTTGAAGGCCATGCCGATGAGGAGGCCGAGCCAGGTGAATGCCTCCAGAATTGCGACAAATCGGAAGCGCGTGGCCGTGGTGCTGAGATCGAAGACGTTCGCCATGCCGACCATTGTGCCCGACCATCTACGACAGTCCGTAGTGGTGTGAGATACACCACCACGGACTGTCGTCCGGTCAGGCCTTGGGGACGCGGACGATCAGGGCGTCACCCTGACCGCCACCACCGCACAGTGCCGCAGCGCCCACACCCCCGCCGCGACGACGCAACTCCAGCGCCAGATGCAATGCGATCCGCGCCCCCGACATGCCCAGCGGATGCCCCATCGCGATCGCCCCGCCGTTGACGTTCACGATCTCCGGATCCAACCCCAACTCCCGTGTCGACGCGATCCCCACCGCCGCGAACGCCTCGTTGATCTCCACCAGATCCAGGTCCTTCGGCTCGATCCCCTCCTTGGCGCACGCCTTCGCGATGGCCCGCGCCGGCTGCGACTGCAGCGTCGAATCCGGACCCGCAACGACCCCGTGCGCGCCGATCTCCGCGATCCACGACAACCCGAGTTCCTGCGCCTTCGCCTTGCTCATCACCACGACAGCGGCCGCGCCATCGGAGATCTGCGACGCCGACCCGGCGGTGACCGTGCCGTCCTTGCTGAACGCCGGCCGCAGCCTGGCCAGGGATTCCGCCGTCGTATCGCCGCGCACGCCCTCGTCGGAGCCGACCAGCACGGGATCCCCCTTCCGCTGCGGCACCGGCACCGGCACCACCTCGTCGTCGAACACCCCGTCCTTCCAGGCCCGCGCCGCCTTCTGATGCGACGCCGCCGCGAAGGTGTCCTGCTCCTCACGGCCGATCCGCTGCCCGTCCTCCGCGTTCTTCGCCTCTGTCAGACTCCCCATCGCCTGATCGGTGAAGATGTCGTACAACCCGTCGAAGGCCATGTGGTCGCGCATCGTGACGTCGCCGTACTTGAAACCCTCCCGCGACTTCTCCAGCAGGTGCGGGGCGCGCGACATCGACTCCTGGCCGCCGGCGACCACCACTTCGAACTCGCCGGCCCGGATCAGCTGATCCGCCAACGCGATCGCATCGATCCCGGACAGGCACACCTTGTTGATGGTCAGCGCCGGCACATCCATCCCGATCCCCGCGGCCACCGCGGCCTGCCGCGCCGGGATCTGCCCCGCCCCCGCCGTGAGCACCTGACCCATGATCACGTACTCGACCTGCTCGGGAGCGACGCCCGCCTTCTCCAGCGCACCACGAATCGCCACCCCACCCAGATCCGAACCCGACACATCCTTCAACGAACCCAGCAACCGGCCCATCGGGGTCCGGGCTCCGGCGACGATCACAGAACTGGTCACGATTTCCTCCGCGTGAGACGAGTAGGCAGGTGCGGGGCGACGGAAGTCACATCCCGACGAGAACTACCGAAACGGTAGCGCTAACGTCGGGACCATGACACAGTCCTCCCCCACCCAGACCACGTCACCGCTGTCCTCGGACCTGGTGACCGCCATCGACCACGTCGGTATCGCCGTTCCCGACCTCGACGCCGCCATCGCGTGGTACTCCGAACACCTCGGCATGGTGTCGACGCACGAAGAGGTGAACGAGGAGCAGGGCGTGCGCGAAGCGATGCTCAGCGTCGTCGGCTCCCCCGAGGGCAGCACCGCGCTGCAGCTTCTCGCACCGTTGAACGAGAACTCGACCATCGCCAAGTTCATCGATCGCAGCGGTCCCGGTCTCCAGCAGCTCGCGTACCGCGTGACGGACATCGACGCCATCTCCGCCCAGCTGCGCGAGCGCGGCGTGCGCATGCTGTACGACGCACCTCGCCGCGGAACCGCCGACTCGCGCATCAACTTCGTCCACCCGAAGGACGCAGGCGGAGTTCTCGTCGAGCTCGTCGAGCCGTCGGCGACCCACTAGAGCTGTGGCCGGCCGCCGGGTACCAGGCGCAGAGACAAGTTCTACTTTGCCCAGGTAGATTGGCGGCCATGGTAAACGAGCAGGACCGTGGTTCGATCCCCCTTCCCTTCTCCACCGTGCGCAAGGGATTCGATCGGGACGAGGTACGTAACTACTTCGAGCGATTCGACGCCGAGCTCCGCGTCACTGCCGCCGACCGCGACGCCGCGGCGGCGCAGGCGCGGGATCTCGCCAAGCAGCTCGACGATGCGCGGGACGAGATCGACGATCTCCGCAAGGATGTCGACCGCCTGTCCGTTCCGCCGACCACCGCGGAGGGAATGAGCGACCGCATCTCGCGCATGCTCCGGCTCGCGTCGGACGAGGCGTCCGAGGTGCGTGCGAAGGCCGAGGCCGACGCCGCCGAGATGATCTCCGTCGCCGAGCAGGAGGGCGCGCAGCTCCGCGGCCAGTACGAGTCGCTGGTCGCGGAACTCGAAGACCGCCGGAGTGCTCTCGAGATTCAGCACGAGCAGACGATGGCCAAGGCCCGCACGGAGGCGGCGAAGATCGTCGAGGCCGCTCAGTCCGAGCGCGACCGCCTCGCCGCCGAGGCCGAACTGCGTCGGTCGCAGGTGCAGGAAGACTTCGACCTCGCGATGTCCGAGCGTCGTCAGAAGACGATCACGGCCGTCAACGAACTCGAGTCCACCAGCAAGGCCGAGGCGCATCGCCGTCTCGCGGACGCCACGCACGAGGCGGAGCGCAGGCTGCAGGCGGCCACCGACCAGTCGGAGCGCAAGATCGCCCACGCCAAGGAACTCGCGGAGGAACTTCGCGTGCTACGCGGCCGGATCCTGGCGCAGCTCTTGGGAATTCGGGGTCAGCTCGATTCCGTTCCCGCCATGTTGGCGTCGGTCAACCGGGAGAGTGAACTCCTGGACGCGCAGCCCGACACCGCGGCATCGAACTCGGAGAAGCGCTCAACCGAGAACACGAGCAGCAAGCCGGCACCGGGCGGTGCCGCCGACCGGAAGTCCACGCAGAGCGAGTCCGGGAAGAACTCCGCGGACGAGACGGACAACTCGGACGAGGACACCGCAGTGCTGTCCACCGTCGAGAAGAACCCGGCGAACCGGCCGGCGGATCAGCGAACCGTGAAGACGGGAAGCTAGGACCACCTGCGCGTGAGGCCCCGGGTGCTGCGTCCCGACCAGCACCCGGTGTGCCAGTGCCGCCGGTCCTCGGCTCCGCCGTATTCGGCCGGCCAGGTGACGAGGTGGGCGACACCCGGCCGGATGTCGTGATCGCAGCCGGGGCACCGGTAGGACTTGGTCGCCCGGGCCCCGGGGATCGTGCGGACGATGAAACTCTCGTCGGCGTAGCCTGCGGGCCCGGACTCCTGACGCATCATCGCACTACCGAACAGCGACCCCTCGGAGTCGTCCGGGGGCGCACTGCGGCGTGTGTTCTTCCGCTGCGGTTTACGACGGGGCACGGGTTCAGCCTAGGCCTCAGAAGAGCCGGAACTCGGTGCTCTCGGTACCGCGCAGCGCTTCGTAGTCGAGCACGAGGCACCGGATTCCGCGGTCGGTGGCAAGGGTTTTGGCCTGCGGCTTGATCTGCTGGGCGGCGAAGACACCGCTCACCGGCGCCAGCAGCGGATCCCGGTTGAGCAGTTCGAGGTACCGAGTGAGCTGCTCGACACCGTCGATGTCTCCGCGGCGCTTGATCTCCACGGCGACGGAAGCCCCGTCGGCGTTCCGGCACAGCAGGTCGACGGGACCGATGGCCGTCATGTACTCACGCCGGACGAGCGTGTAACCGCTGCCGAGCGTTTCGACGTGTTCGGCGAGCAACTCCTGCAGGTGTGCCTCGACACCGTCCTTGACGAGCCCCGGATCGACACCGAGTTCGTGACTGGAGTCGTGCTCGATCTCCTCGATGGTGATCCGCAGTTCCTCACCGGCCTTGTTGGTCACCACCCACAGCGCTTCGGCGTCTTCCACGGTGTCTTCGACGAGCCAGCAGGGCGGGCTCATCCAGTTCAGCGGCTTGTAGGCGCGGTCGTCGGCGTGGATGCTCACGGAACCGTCGGCCTTGATCAACAACAGGCGACGAGCGGTGGGCAGATGTGCCGTCAAACGGCCTACGTAGTCGACTCGGCATCTGGCAATCACTAGGCGCACCCGCCCACCCTAAGGGATCGTGCCGACTAGTCTCGAATGACTATGCGCCGCCCTCGCCGATCCGTCGCCCCGCTGGGGTCGTGGTTGCTCGGATCACCGGACGAGAGTCCCCGCAGGCGGCGTATCCGTGTCCAGCTGCTACTCACCGCCCCGCTGGTGTTCACGAACCTGGTCGGCGCGGTGATCACCTGCCTGCTCGTCAGTGTCGTCGTCCCCGGCCCGAGTGTGTGGTCGAGCGAGTTCATGATCGCCAACTTCGTCGCGGTGCCCGTGTTCGTGCTGTGCGCGGTCCTGATCGGCGTGACGTGGGGCACCAAACGACTGGTGTCGGATCTCCGGTGGGCCACGGAGGACGACGCGCCCACGGACCACGACCGGTCGGCGGCGTTTCGCGCACCGTGGCGTCTGACGCGTGTCCAGGCGGCGTTGTGGGGCATCGGGCTGGTCTTCTTCACGACGCTGTACGGCCTCATCGATCCCCAGACCATTCCGAAAGTCGCATTCACGATTGCGTTGGCCGGGATCACGGTCTGCGCGTTCTGCTACCTGCTGACGGAGTTCGCCCTCCGCCCCATCGCCGCCCGGGCACTGGGATCGGACGGACCGCGTCCCCGCCGAACCCTGGGCATCACCGGCCGCACCGCGCTGGCGTGGATCCTCGGGACGGGTGTTCCGGTGCTCGGTCTGATGCTCATCGCGATCTTCAGTTTCATCCGGCCGGCGAGCCCGACCAGCCTCGCGGTGTCGATCCTCGCGCTGGGTGGTGTGATCCTGCTCTTCGGCCTGCTGCTGGTCGTGATCAGCGTGCGTGCCACCGAGGCGCCGATCCGCTCGGTGTCGCTGGGCATGGCGAAGGTGGCGGAGGGCGATCTCGACGCCGAGGTCGTCGTGTACGACGGCACCGAACTCGGCGCGCTGCAGACCGGGTTCAACCGGATGGTGGAGGGACTCCGCGAACGTGAGCGGATCCGCGACCTGTTCGGGCGCCACGTCGGGCAGGAGGTGGCCTCCCAGGCCCTGCGGCACAACCCCGAACTCGGCGGCGAGGAACGTGACGTGGCGGTCCTGTTCGTCGACATCATCGGGTCCACCACGATCGCGGCCACCCGGTCGCCTGCGGAGGTCGTGGACCTGCTCAACCGGTTCTTCAACGTGGTCGTCGACGAGGTCGATCGGCGAGGCGGGTTCGTCAACAAGTTCGAAGGTGACGCCGCGCTGGCCATCTTCGGGGCACCCGTGGCGCTCGACGACCATGCAGGTGCCGCGCTCTCCGCCGCTCGGGCCCTCCGCGAACGGCTCACCGCCGAGGTCCCGGAGTGCGATGCGGGAATCGGGGTGGCGGCGGGTCGCGCCGTGGCCGGAAACATCGGAGCCCACGAACGGTTCGAGTACACGGTGATCGGCGATCCCGTCAACGAGGCAGCGCGGTTGTCCGAACTCGCCAAGAACGTGTCCGGACACGTCGTCGCGTCCGAGCGGGCGATCGACGCGGCAGCCGAGGACGAACGCACACGGTGGCAACTCACCGACACCGTCACCCTGCGCGGCCGTGTCGAACCGACCACGCTGGCCGTTCCGGCCGAACTACTCCCCGCCGGTTCCGCCGTCGACGATGAGGGCGCCGACGCCGTCGAGTAGCCGGGCCAGCCCGAATTCGAAGGCGTGGGCGGGCGCGTACGCGGCGTCGTGGTGTTCCCCGGCGGAGGCCCCGACCCGGGCGGCCAGCGGGAACCGGTCGGGGTCGAAGACCTTTTCGAAGTGCGGAGCGACGCGCTGCCACCATTCACGGTCCGCCTCCCCCTGGGCGGCGAGCGCGGCCGCGTCCACCGCGGCCCGCGCCGCGCCCGCGATGAAACTGTCGAGGAGCGTGACGACCGAATCCATGTCGAGGTCCGACAGTCCCAGTCCCTCGACCGCGCGCAGTTCCCGCTCGTACTTGGCCATCCCGCCGGGCCCGAGGACCGGCCGGCTCAGCGCGACGACGCCGAGCATCCACGGGTGGGCGCACAGCAGATGGAAATAGTCGTGAGCGGCGGCCGCGAGACGCTCCCGCCACCCCGCTTCGGTGTCGTCGGCCGGCTCGAGGGTGGACAGCGCGCGATCGAGCATCACCTCCACCAGTTCGGTCTTCCCGGGAACGTGCGTGTACAGCGACATCGCCCCGGCGCCGAGTTCGGCTGCCAGCCGGCGCATCGAGACGGCGTCCAGCCCTTCGGCATCCGCGACGGAGATCGCGGCCTCGACGATCCGGTCGAGCGTCAGGCCCGGCTTCCCGTTGCGGGGGCGAGAGATCGGTGTACTGCCGCCACCCCAGAGCAGCTCCATGGTGCGGGCGGGGTCGCCCTCCGGTGTCGCGCTTCTACCCATGCCGAGATCTTCCCACGGCGCCCGGGAACAATTCCGTCCGCCGCCTCGTTGACGTACGGCGTACTGTAAACCAGGCGAAAGGCGCAGTAGTGACAGCAGGGCCCATCCTCGCCGCCTGTGCGGCCACCTTCGTGCCGTCCGATCCTCCGCGCGACTCCCGCCTGGCGTTCTGGCGTGATTCCCCGGACGGGCCGCTGCCACCGAGTATCGATTCCCACACCCGGATGGCAATCGGAAGCACCGTGGAACGCGTTCCGACGCAGAGCATCTCGCTCGCCGAAGCGTTGCCGATGCTCCTGGCACTGCGACCCGGCGAGACAACGCATCGATCGGTCGCGTTCTGGGCCGCCTGCACCCGGACCGCTCTCGGATACGTCGGGGCGGGCAAGATCCTTCCCGCGGTTGCGCCGAGTGGCCGCGACCGCTGGCGGCTCGGCGTCCTCGACGACGAGGACGAATCTCATCTGCGCCTGCTGGCCGCCGCCCTCCCGCCGGAAGCGCGCGCGATTCCACTCGGGGATCCGTCCGCCGCCGGAGTTCGCCTCCCCGCCGCGGTGGACGTGCTGCGCGACTTCCTCACCGCTGCCGTCGACACGATCCCGCGACTCGACTCACCGGCCGACGCCGGACCCTACCGGGGATGGAACGCCGAGACCTTCCCCGCACTCCGGGCGTGGGCGGACGCCCTGGCACCCGATGCGATCGCGCTGTCGTTGCGGATCGACCCCGTCGATCCGCACGCGGTCGACCTCTCGGCCGGCGAGTTCGACGCGACAGTCCAGGTGCACGGTGTGGCGCGGCCCGGGGTGGTGTGCGACGCCGTCGACCTGTGGCGGCATCCGACGCTCGCCGAGTCCGCGTTCGCCGCCGACCCGCGGATCGAGGTTCTCGACGCCCTCCGCCGCGCGGCCCAGGACTGGGCGCCGCTCGAAGACCTGCTGCGAGCCGAGGCGCCGCACCGCATCCGGCTCGAGGACGACGACCTGGCGTCCCTCGCCGGGGACGCCGGCCGTCGGCTGCGTGAGCGTGGACTCGAGATCCATTGGCCGCGCGAACTGGTCGCCCGCACCTCCACCCGCATGATCCTCGGCGAGCCCGGGTCCCGCGAGGGCGCAGCCGCTTTCGGCGGCGACCGCGTCTTCGACTTCGACTGGCGCGTGGCGGTGGGCGACGACGTTCTGACTCGCGAGGAAATGGAGGAGCTCGTCTCGGCGGAGCGCGCCGTCGTGAAACTCCGCAACCGATACGTCGTCGCGGACTCGGCGTTGATACGAAAGACCCTCCAGCGGCGGACCGGAACGATGACGTCCATCGAGGCCCTCCGCGCGTCGCTGACCGGCCGGGCCCGGCGCGGCGAGGAGGACGTCCGCGTCGACTCCTATGGAGCGGCCGCGGCGGTGGCGCGTGAGCTGTCCGACCAGGATCCGGAGGCCGTGCCGGTCCCCGCAGCCCTGCGCGCGCAGTTGCGGGACTACCAGCTGACCGGATTCCGCTGGCTGGCCGGGCTCACGTCACGAGGCCTGGGCGCCTGTCTCGCCGACGACATGGGCCTGGGAAAGACGTTGACCCTCATCGCACTTCACCTGCACCGACAGCAGACACCGCAAACGGCAGGACCCACGCTGGTGGTCTGTCCCGCGTCTCTGCTCGGAAACTGGCGACGGGAGATCGAACGCTTCGCGCCGGGCACCGGCGTCCTCGTCCACCACGGTCCGAAGCGGCGCCCTCCCGGTGAGACGGTCGCAGGCGGCAGCGACACCGTCGTCCTCACCACGTACGCGACGATGCGGCTCGATTGCGACGTACTCGCCCGGACTGTGTGGGGTCTGGTCGTCGCGGACGAGGCGCAACACCTGAAGAACCGCGCCGCGTCCGTCACCCGGGCACTGCGGACGATTGCGGGACAGGCCCGCGTCGCGCTCACCGGGACACCCGTGGAGAACAGGCTCAGCGACCTCTGGTCGATCCTCGACGGCGTCACACCGGGCCTCCTCGGTCCGTACGCGCAGTTCCACCGCCGCTACGACGGCTCGGCCGCCGAGGACGGCGCCGACCGCGCGGCGGAGTTGGCGGCGTTGATCTCGCCGTTCGTCCTCCGGCGCACGAAGTCCGATCCGGGGATCGCCCCCGAGCTTCCGCCGAAGACGGAGATCGACCTGGACGTCACGCTCACCCCGGAACAGGCCGGAATGTACGAGGCCCTCGTGCGCGAGGCCATGGAGCAGATCGAGACGAGCGACGGCATCGGGCGGCGCGGCAGCATCGTGTCGCTGCTGACGGGACTCAAGCAGATCTGCAATCACCCCGCCCAGTACCTCGGGCAGGAGCACGCCGCGCTCACCGGCCGCTCCCACAAGATCGGTCTGCTCGACGAGCTGATCGACACCAACCTGTCGGAGGGCGGGCGTTCGCTCGTCTTCACCCACTTCACCACGATGGGACGGCTGCTGCGGCGGCACCTGACGGCGCGAGGAGTGGGCTGCGAATTCCTGCACGGGGGCACACCCGTCCCCGCCCGGGAGGAACTGGTCGAACGCTTCCAGAACGGCGACATTCCCGTCCTGATCCTGTCCCTCAAAGCCGCCGGTACCGGGTTGAACCTCACCCGGGCCGATCATGTCGTCCATTTCGACCGCTGGTGGAACCCCGCGGTCGAGGACCAGGCCACCGACCGCGCGTACCGCATCGGGCAGACCCACCCGGTCGTCGTCCACCGGCTCGTCACCGCCGGAACCATCGAGGAACGCATCGCCGGCATGCTCGCGTCCAAGCGGCAGCTCGCCGACTCCGTCCTGTCACACGGTGCCGACGCCTTCACCGAACTGACCGATCGCGAACTCACCCGGCTGGTGGCGCTGAGCCCCGACTACGACTTCGGAGGTGATCTGTGAGCGACGCCGTCACGCTTCCCCGCTTTCCGGCGCAGAAGGGCCGCCGCACCCGCGGCCGGACCTGGTGGGCGCAGCGATGGGTCGACGATGTCGAGCAGGCCGCACTCGACTCGGACACGCTGAAACGCGGACGCGCCTATGCCCGTGGTGGACTGGTCGGTCCGCTCACGTTCGCGGCCGGGCTCGTCTCCGCGGACGTGCACACGGACGAGGAGAGCCTGCACGTGCGGATCCGGGTGGACCAGCTGGACGAGCGCCAGTGGGGCGAGGTGCTCGCGACCCTCGCGTCGCGGAGCGGTCACGTCGCCCAGTTGTCGAGTGGGACGCTTCCCCGCGAACTCGACGACGACCTCGCTGCCGTCGACGCGTCCCTCGTGCCGTCGATGTTCGACGCCGACGCGACGTGCACCTGCGAGGAGTGGGACGTGCCGTGCCGCCACGCTGCCGCGGTGCTGTATCAGGCCGCGTGGGTGCTCGACGACGACCCGCTGCTCTTCTTCCTCCTGCGCGGACGGGAGGGACAGGAGGTTCTCCAGCTCAGGCACGGCGCACACGAGGAGACGTCTCATTCCTCGTTCGATGGTTCGTCCGCCCCGGTGTCGGCGTCGGACGCCTACGCCGCAGTTCCCGGACCGCTTCCGACGTCGCCTCGTTCCGGCGGAATCCTGGTACGCCCACGTTGGCTCGACGACGCTCCCCCCGAGGTTCAGGCGGACGCCGTGTGGTCTGCGATCGTCACTGCGATTTCGCGATACGGAGACCGTGTCTGAGGTCGTCCGACGGTCCGGGCACGAGGCTCGGTGCGACCACCCGGGCCCCGGTCGCCGGATACGGCGTGCAGATCTGGGCGTCGTGCACGAAGCACCAGCGCCAGTTGTCCCCCGCGTGGAGCGACTGGACGATCGGATGACCGCTGCGTTCGGCGTGGTGTCGCGCGTGCCGCATCGGTGATCCGTCACTGCATCCGACATAGCCGCACGTCAGGCACAACATCAGGTGCTCCCAGCGGGTACCGAGCGTGAGACAGCCCTCGCACCCGTCCGACGTGTGCGCGACGACATCGCGAATCATGTTCAGATCGGGATCGTGCCAATTATTGGATTGGGTCATAGTTCCACCCCTCAGTTACCAAGAGTGGCGGCTGATCCGTCTCCCCACATGGTCACGGCGGAACGAAAGAATCCACCGAAATCCGGCCTCAGCGGACAGCGTCCCGGTTTCGACGGCGCAAAACGGGGTAGTTCCAAGCCATGGATCTGGAAGCAGCCCCAGACCCGAGGGTGGATCACACGCCGCGGGCGACGAACCTGTCCGCGGTCTTGGCCGTCACCGCGCACATGCACGACTGCGGGAATCGGGACGAGATCCTCGCCCTGCTGGTCGAAGCTCTCCCCGAAGTCGGTCCCTTCACGGTGGAACCCGTGTCGGCTCCGACGGGCGAACGCCACGACGACGACGTCTGGCGACACCGCGTGCTTTTCGACGATTCGTGGTCGAGGCCGGTGTCGCTCACCCTGCGGGCCGACTACCCGCCTACCCCGGTGCAGGCCACGCTGCTCGAGTTGTTGATTCAGCACACGGGGTCGGCCCTGCGCGCCGCATCGCTCCGCTCCCGGGCGGCCACACAGGAACGTCAATTGCGCGAGGCCGCGGACGAGATCACCGCGCTCGGCGCGCGGGTCGCGCGGCTCGAGGAGGAAGCGAAGATTCAGAACACGTTCGGACGCCTCGCCGCGACCGGCGCCGACGAGACCGCCATCGCCGAGACCCTCCACCACGTGACCGGACTTGCCGTCGGGATCGAGGACGCCTTCGGCAATCTCCGCGTCTGGGCCGGCCCGGACAAGGCCCCGCGGTACCGCAAGATCGGCGGCGGGAACCGACTCGACGTCCTGCGCCGTGCCGCGATGGAAGGGCGCCCGCTGCGGCACGACAACCGGATCGTGCAGATAGTCCGGCCCGGCCAGACACTTCTCGGCGTTCTGTATCTGTCCGACCCGGAACATCGGGCCACCGACCTCGACACCGCCGCCCTCGAATACGCCGCGACGATGCTCGCCGTCGACATGGCGCATCGCAGATCACTCGCCGAGGCGGAGGCGCGGCTGAGCCGCGACCTGGGCGCCGACCTGCTCGGCGGCACCGACGACGACAGCGCCTATTCCCGGGCCGACGCACTCGGCTACGACCTGCACACCCCGCAACGCGTCCTGGTGGTCCGCTGGGGGCCGGACACACCCGTCGAGTCCGTCGCGGAAGCCTTCCGGCGTCACCTGGCGTCCTCCGACTCGTCGGCGCTCCTCGTCCACAACACCGAGCACCGAACCGGGGTCCTCGCCGCCGTCATGGATGCGAAGACAGATGTGAACATCATCTTCACAGCGCTGGAGAAGTCACTCGGCCCCGCGATGGGAGTGATCGGTGTCGGATCCGAATGCACCTCCCCCAGTGGTCTTCCCGACTCGTACACCCACGCGATACGGGCGCTCGAGATCAGACAACAGTCGCTGTCGCCCCGTGGGGTGGCGCTGTTCGACGAACTCGGCGTCTACCGGATCCTCGACTCGCACAGCAGCACCGGAGACGTCGAGGCATTCGTGCAGGAATGGCTCGGCCCGCTGCTCGACTACGACCGGGAACACCGCAGCACGATGACGGCCACACTGGCCCAATACCTCGAATGCGGAGGCAAGTACGACGAGACCGCGCAGGCACTCAGGATCCACCGCAGCACCCTGCGATACCGGATGTCTCGCATTCACGAACTGACCGGGCGTGATCTCCGCAGCGTCGACACACGCCTGAATCTTCATCTGGCGTCCCGCGCACTGCAGGTCCTGGCCGGGGGTGCGTCGGGGTGAAAAGACAGGCGCGGCATGGGTGTTCGTGCCCGGGAATGCCGAAAGCCCCCCAACATGGTTGGGGGGCTTTCGGTAACGGATGTTCGGCGGTGTCCTACTCTCCCACACCCTGTCGGGTGCA